>DASSXP010000326.1:0-14938 GCA_035703755.1 Rhodanobacteraceae bacterium
ATGAACCATGCCTGCCAATGCACTGATCCAGACACGCATCGATGCCGACTTGAAGGATCGCGCTGCCGCCGTGCTCGGCAATATGGGCCTGACGGTTTCCGATGCGGTGCGCATGCTGCTGACACGGGTGGCCAACGAGGGCGCGCTGCCGCCAGGGTTTGCGGTCGATCCCGCCGTGCATGACGCGTGGTTTCGGGACAAGGTGCGAGAGGCACTGGCCGACGCCCGGCCGGCCATCCCGCACGATGAAGTCGAGGCGCGATTCGCCAGGCGGCGAGCCGCGGCCAAGCGCCGCACCCACAAGGGGCACGCGTGAGACTGGAGTGGTCGTTGTCGGCTATCGAAGACCGCGAAGCGATCTTCGATTACATCGAGCAGGACAACCCGCAAGCTGCCATCGATATCGACGAACGCATCAGCGCTCGCGTGGATGGCTTGCAGCAGTTTGCAGAGAGCGGCCGGCCTGGTCGCGTTGAAGGTACACGCGAGTTGGTCATCGACCGCACGCCGTACATCGCGGCGTACCGCATCAATGGCAATGAAGTACGCATTCTGCGGGTCTTGCATGGCGCGCTGCTGTGGCCCGATTCGCTGCCGAAAAGGTGACACGGAAACGGTACAACGTGGATATCGTGGCCACCTACAAGCTGTCCGGCATCCATCGCGTCAAGCTGGAAAATCTGCTGCACCGAATCTTTGCGCCGGCGCAGCTGGAGCTGAGCATCAGCGACCGCTTCGGCAAACCCGTGCAGCCACGCGAATGGTTTCTGGTGCCGCTGCCCGCCATTGATGAAGCCGTCCAGCGCATCCGGGATGGCTCAATCGCCAACTACGTGTACGACCCCACCGATGCCCGCATGCATCCGTTAGCGGACTGAAAATCTGCGGGTCGCGTGCTCCGGCGCACTCAATCGCCGTGACGGTCGAACAGCGACTTCCCCGCCAGCCGCCGATTGCGCTGAAGCCAGGCGGCGAGTTCGGGGTCGGGCGGGGTGGTCGCGGCGCCGCCGAGGTGTTGGTGCAGCATGCTGGCCAAGAGGTACAGGTAGGCTTCGTTGGAGAGCGGCGTGTAGTTTTTGTGGCCGGCCTCGGCGTCGACGTACAGGTGGACGTCCTTGTCTTCGAGCCGCAATCGGGCGACGTAGCCGAGCACGCCGCGCAGGGCGACGCGACGGTCCTTGCCGCTGGCGAAAATCAGCAGTGGACGGTTCATCTGGTCGCTGTTGGCGAGCGGTGACTGGGCGTGCAGGCGCGCCATGCTTGCGCGGTTGTCGAGATCGAGATTCAGCATGCGCAACCAGTCCTTGAACGGCACCGCGCTGGACAGGTTCAGCGCTTCGCTGCTGCGGGACACCCATTCGAGATCCCAGGCGAAATCGGGCGGCGGCACGATGGCGATGCCAACCTTGAACAGGTCGGGCTGAAAGGTCACGCCGAGCAGGGTCGAATAGCCACCGAACGACGCGCCGGCGATGCCGACGCGCTCGGCGTCACCGATGCCGTGCGCCAGCAGATAACGCACGCCGTCGACGATGTCCTGCTGCACGCGGCCGTTGCCGAAATCGCCGTGGGCGGCCAGCAGGTAATCGCGGCCATAGCCGGTCGAAGCGCGGAAGTTGGGTTCGAACACGACATAGCCGCGATTGGCGAGGAATTGGCTGTAGCCGGCGCCGAATTCGGCGGGATGGCTGTGGTTCCACGGTCCGCCGTGGACCAGCGCGAGCAAGGGCAGCGTGGCCGGGTCGCGTCCGGGTGGCAGCCACACGAAGCCGTGCAGGCGCATGCCGTCGCTGGCGTGCCAGTCGAACGGGATTTTGCGCGCCAACGCGGTGGCGGCAATCCAGTGTGCCGGCCGCGCGCCACGGGCGCTCTCCGGCGCGGTGTCGAGGATGTCGCGCACGCGCTCACGTGAGGGATCGAACAGGTGCCAGCGCACGCCTTGCAAGGTCGAGTCGCGTTCCGCCACCAGCCACGGGGCCGTGTCGTCGTGCGCCAGCTGGATGTCGAGATTGCGGCCCGGAAAACGCGCCGTCAACGCGGCCAACGCCGGTGCCAGCGCGGTGTCCACCGCCGCGTTGGTCGGCACCGTGCCGCGATAGCTGGCGATGCGCGGTGTGCCGTCGACGGGGTCGATGGCGAGGCTGTCGAGGTCGGCGATGCCGGTCGGGTCGATGGCGAGGGTGTGCAGCGCGCCATCGGCAGCGAGCCGCGCCAGACGCTTGAGGCTGGCGCCGAGATCGGTTTCCAGCAGCAGGCGGCCGTCGTGGTCGGTGCGCGGCAGCAGATCGCAGCGGTGCAACTCGGTGCAGCGCAACACCGGCTGGGCGTGGCCGTCGCTGTTGATGCGGTCGATGCGCAGCGCGTCACCATCGACTTGTTGCAGGAAGGCGAGGCGGCCCTCGCTATCCAGCGCGGCGGCGAGGATTTTCTGCGTGCTCTCGCGCAGCAGCGTCCGCTGCCCGCGCACATCGGCGCGCAGCAGGCGCCAGCGTTCGGCGCGGTCGCTGCGCGCCGGCGCGTGTTCGCGCAACAACACCGCGGCCGGCCGCGTCGGATCGACGGCCAACACCTGTCGTTGCGTTGTCCCGCCGAGCGTGGCGACGATACCCGACCCAGCTTGCCGCGCCGTTGCCAGCGCGAACAGTTGCCGTGGCGACTGCAACAGCAGCCAACGCCCGTCGTGGCTCCAGGCGAGTGTCGTCGCGTCGGTCTGGCCCAACAGGCGCCGTGGTTTTGCGTTGTGGCGGGTTGCCTGGGTCCACACGCTACGGGTGTCGGCGTGATCCTCGAACCAGGCGAGGTGTGAGCCGTCGGGCGACAGCGTCACCGCCGCGATGGTTTGCCGCAGCAGGAAGGCCGCGCGCGGCAAGCGCGGCGCCACCGGGCGCGCGCGTTCGGTGGCGACTGCGGCTTGCAGCGCGGCGTCGGTGGCGGCCACGGTCGCCGCCCCAGCGGGCAGGCTCAGCACGGCGCACAAACACCGTGCGATGACGCGCGACCAGCCCTTCATGTCGGCTCCCGGTACAGCAAATACAGGCTGACCAGTGCCGGCAGGCCGATGGCACCGCAGGCGATGACCCATGCCGCGCGTGCTGGCCACGACAGCGCCGCGCGCCGCAGCAACCACCCCGCGCCTAGCGCCGACAACAGCATCAGCAGGCCGGCCAGCAGCCACATCGAGCGCGGTACCGGTGGCGGCGTGGTGGCGACCAGCGGATCGGGCGCGGCGAACAGGCCGATGGCACCGACCCGCAGCGCGTACAGCGCCGGTGAGGGCCACCAGGCTTTGTAGCGATACACGGCGGGATAGTCAAAGCGCAGGGCGCGATGCGCAACTTCCGTGGCGTGGCCGTCGTCGCGCCACCACCAGGTCGACTGATACGGCGCCACGCCGGTCAGTTCGTGCGACTGATTGCTGAACAGGAACGACACCAGGTAGCCGTCGACCAGTTCGATCAGGTCGATGTTGCGCAGGTCGCCTTGCCGGCCCGGAATCGCCAGCCGCAGCCGCGGCTGTACCAACGCCTCGTTGGCGGCCAGCGCGCCGTTGTCGACCAGGTACAGCGCGTGGTCGCTTTGCACCACCAGAGCCTCGCCGACCGGGGTGGTTGCCAACAGCAACTCCGCCGTGGGCAGGCGCAGCCGCGGCCACACCTGCGCGGTTTCGCTGAGGTAGTGGTACAGCGTGTTGCCGGCAATCAGCACGGCATCGCCTTCGGCCAGGCCGGGCAGCGTGCCGGCTGCCATGGCCGGCGCCGGAAACGCGCCGTCATCGCTGCCGACGCCGAGTTCACCATGGCGTTTGCCGGTGCCGAGATCATGTCCTTCATAGCGCATGCGGTCGTGGCTGAAAATCCACTCGACCCGGCGCTGCGCATCCTCGAAACCCATCGGCCGGTGATTGGTCAGCGCATTGCGTTCGAGCCGCCACGGCACATCGACGCCGAGTGCATACACTTTGGACAGCGCGATCTGCTCGCGCCACAACGGCGCCTGTGCGTCACGGCTGGCGGACAAGGCGGCCAGCAGGCGCGCCGCCGGCGCCATGCGTTCGACTTCGTTGTGGCCACCTACCGGCGGCGTGGCGGTGTTGTTGGGGTGCGAGCCTTGCGCGATCCACAGCATTTCGATGCCGAAACCGAGCAGCAGTAGCAGCAGGTAGGCGCCCATCTGCACCGGCACGGCCGTGGCGAGCGTGGCCACGGCACGCCGTGGCGGTGCGGCGAGATCGGGCTTGAACGCGATGCCGACCAACAGCGCCAACCACACCAGCGCCAGCCCCTGCACGGCAAGCGCGGCGCCGCCGCTGGCGTCGGCTAGCAGCAGCCAGACCAGGAACACCAGCCCGCACGCGGACCAGCGGCGGTTGGCCAGCATCGCGTAGCCGCCGGCCAGATAGCCGGCCGCCGCCAACTGCCACGCCGCCAGCGGCAGCAGCCAGTGGCGCAGATCGACCACGCGTGCGGTCATGCCGTGCTGCAAGGCGGCGATGATCACCAGCGGCAGCGCCACCGCCAGCGCCAGCCAGACGATCCCGGCGCCGCACAAGGCCAGCGCGATGCGCCACGCCGGCAACGGCCGATGCAGCAAGTTGAGCCAGGCATTCGGGCGCCGGTAGCTGCCCATCTGGTACAGGCCCAACAACAATCCGGCCACAGCGTAGACGGCACCGAACACGCGATACACCAACAGCGGCTGCTGGGCCAGATCGACCATCCGTGCCAGAAAGCCGAGCACGACAAACTGCGCCAGCACGGCGGCGAGGCCGCAGATACGAAAGCGGCGCAGTTCGGCCACGAACAGATCACGCATACAAGATTCCTCGGGGTCGATGCCGTTTAGACGGCGTTTTCGGTGGCAGCCGGTGCGGCGTGGTTGCGCGCCAGCACAGCATTGACGGCGCGGTCCAGGCTGACCGCCATCGACTGCACCGAACGGGCGCCATGGGCGCGCAGGAAATCGGCAAAGCCCGCGTCCTGGTCGAGTACCAGGTAGTGGTGCAGACCGTCGAGGCGGCGGGTTTCCAGCAAACCGGGAATGCTGGCCGGAGCGGGCCCCTGAAACGGCACGTCGGCGACCCAGTGGCTGACGCGACGGCGGAAATCGTCCGGCGCGGACTGGCTCAGCAAGCGCCCGCGTTCGAGAACAATGAGGTTGTCGGCGACCCGCTCAACCTCTTCCATCTGGTGTGAGCAATACACCACGGTGCAGCTCTCCATTGCGTTGGAGTACAGCAGCGATTCGAGGAAGGCGCGCTTGGCCACCACGTCCAGGCCCAGCGTCGGTTCGTCCAGCACCAGCAATTCCGGCGTCTGCGCCAAGGCGAGCGCGAGGTTGAAGCCGGCACGTTCGCCGCGCGACAACTGGCCGACTTTCTGCTCCGGCAACACGTGGTAATGGCCGATCACCTCCGCGTAGGCGCGCTCGTTCCAGCGCGGGTAGTGGTGCCGCTGCATGGCCGCCACCGCCTCCACCCGCATCCACCCGGGCAGGGTGTGCTCCTCGTTGACGAAGCCGATGCGGCCGCGGTCGGCGGGCGCCAGCGCGCGGCTGTCACAGCCGAGGATGCGGGCGTCCCCACTGCTCGGTGGCAGGAAGCCGAGCAGGATGCGGAACAGGGTCGATTTGCCCGCGCCGTTGGCGCCGACGATGGCGTGGATCTGGCCACGCGCCATGGCCAGATCGAGCGCGTCGAGCGCCAGCTTGCGGCCGTAGCGTTTGCTCAAGGCACGCGTCTCGATCACCAGATCGGAAGCAGGGGTGTTCATGGTCGTTTGCGGGTCCGTGTGGTCAGGCGGTTTTTCGCGGCGCCAGCACCTTCAATGCGCGGTCCAGTCGGGCCAGTGCCTTGTCGGGCGGGTAGTCGAGCGCGGCGACCTCGTGCACGAAGGCGGAGATCGCCTCATCAAGGCGCCGATCGCGTTCCGCGTTGCTCAGGCGTTGGCGCGGCGTGGCCACGTACAGACCAAGCCCTTGCCGTGCTTCCAGCCAGCCCTCCCCGGTCAACTCGGCGTAGGCCTTGGCCACCGTGTTGGGGTTGATGGTCAATTGCTGGGCAAGGCCGCGCACGCTTGGCAACTGGTCGCCGGGTTCGAGTTCGGCGGTGGCGATCTTCAACCGCACCGCATCAACGATCTGCTTGCTGATCGGGCGTGGGTCGCCGGTGGCGATCTGGATCATCAAGGCCTGCGTTCGCGCCATCGCTGCTCTCCGCGTACTGTGTCATGTGTACTATGTGCAGTAGTACAGTACAAACACATTGCCGTGTCAAGCACGGCCCGATGCAGCGCAACGTTCTGCCGTGGGGCGGCTTCGACTTGCCCCGCGTTGCGTAGTATGTTGAGCGTTCAACTCCACCGGTATCGAGCACCATGAAATCACGCGCCGCCGTCGCCTTTGCCGCCGGGCAAGCCCTGGAAATCGTCGAGATCGACGTCGCGCCACCACAAGCGGGTGAGGTGCTGGTGAAGATCCACGCCACCGGCGTGTGCCATACCGATGCCTTCACCCTGTCGGGTGTGGACCCGGAAGGCGTGTTCCCGGCGGTGCTGGGCCACGAGGGCGGCGGCGTGGTGGTGGAAGTCGGCGCCGGCGTCACCAGCGTCAAGCCGGGCGATCACGTGATCCCGCTGTACACGGCTGAATGCGGTCAGTGCAAGATGTGCCTGTCCGGCAAGACCAACCTGTGCTCGGCGGTGCGCGCTACCCAGGGCCGTGGCTTGATGCCGGATGGCACCACACGCTTTTCCTACGGCGGCGAGCCGGTGTACCACTACATGGGCACCAGCACCTTCAGCGAATACACCGTGGTGGCCGAGGTGTCACTGGCGAAAATCGATCCGGCCGCGCCGCTGGACAAGGTGTGTCTGATGGGTTGCGGCGTCACCACCGGCATCGGCGCGACGAAGAACGCCGCGCGTATCGCCGCCGGCGACAGCGTGGCGGTGTTCGGACTGGGCGCGCTCGGCCTCGCCGTGATCCAGGGCGCGGTGATGGCCGGGGCTGGCCGCATCATCGCCGTCGACACCAACCCGGACAAGTTTGCGCTGGCGCGCGAGATGGGCGCCACCGATTTCGTCAACCCGAAGGACCACGCCAAGCCGATGCAGGAGGTGATCGTCGAGATGACCGACGGCGGCGTCGACTGGAGTTTCGAGTGCATCGGCAACGTCGAGGTGATGCGTTCGGCGCTGGAGTGCTGCCACAAGGGCTGGGGTGAGAGCATCATCATTGGCGTCGCCGGTGCCGGCAAGGAAATCCACACCCGCCCGTTCCAGTTGGTCACCGGCCGCGTCTGGCGCGGCACCGCTTTTGGCGGCGTCAAGGGCCGTAGCCAGTTGCCGGGCATGGTCGAGCAAGCCATGCGCGGTGAAATCAAGCTCGATCCCTTCATCACCCAACGCCTGCCACTGGATCGCATCAACGAAGCCTTCGACCTGCTGAAACGCGGCGAGGTGATCCGCACCGTGATCGAGTTCTGAACCGCCGGGAATGGCGATGGACAACGGCATGGCGCACACCGAACGACTGCAACACCACGCCTGTTTCGGCGGCTGGCAGGACGTCTACCGGCATCGCTCTGCGGTGCTCGGCTGCGACATGACGGTCGGCGTGTATTTTCCGCCGCAGGCGGCCGAGGGTCCGTGCCCGGTGCTGTACTGGCTGTCGGGGCTGACCTGCAACGAGCAGAACTTCATCACCAAGGCCGGTGCGCAACGCTACGCCGCCGAGCACGGCATCATCCTGGTCGCGCCCGATACCAGCCCGCGCGGCGAGGCTGTCGCCGATGACCCGGCCTACGACCTCGGGCAAGGTGCGGGTTTCTACCTCAATGCGAGCCAGTCACCGTGGTCGGCGCATTACCGCATGTACGACTACATCACGCAGGAACTGCCGGCGTGGGTCGAGGCCGATCCGTCCGCCAGCAAGGAGCGTGCGATCAGCGGGCATTCCATGGGTGGCCACGGTGCCTTGTTGATCGCGCTGAAAAACCCCGGCCGTTATCGCAGCGTGTCGGCGTTCGCGCCCATCGTCGCGCCGTCGAAAGTGCCGTGGGGCGAGAAGGCGTTCGACGCTTACCTCGGCGACGACCGTGAGGCGTGGAAAGCCTGGGATAGCTGCGAGTTGCTGGCCACGGCCAGCGAACGCTTGCCACTGCTGGTCGATCAAGGCACGGGCGATGAATTCATCGACACCCAACTGCAACCGCAACGCCTGCGTGACGCCTGCGCGTTCGCCGGCCATCCGCTCCAGCTCAACCTGCGCGAAGGCTACGACCACAGCTACTACTTCATCGCCAGCTTTATCGGTGAGCACATCGCCCACCACGCCCGCGCCCTGCACGTCGGGGTGTAATCGCACGGCGCGGTTCGTGGTGGATGCGCTCGCCCGCGCGCTTATCCACCCTGCGCTTCGGGAGGTCGCGTGGCTCGCGTAGGCCGGATCAAGCCGCCGCAGGCGGTGGATCCGGGGTGATTCGGCGGCCACTTGCTTGCAAGCCGCTGCCGCCGCCACCATATCGGGCCGATGACTACGCCCGCCCCCGACGCCGTTCCTGAACCTGTGATGGAAACCGCGCCGGTTGCGCGCGCCGAGCACGCGCGCAGCGAGCGCGAGGCGGTGCTGGCGCTGCTGCCCTACCTCAAACCGTACTGGGGCCGCATCGGTCTGGCTCTGCTGCTGGTGGTAGGCGCCAAGCTCGCCAATCTGGTGGTGCCGATCGTGCTCAAGCATCTGGTCGACGGGCTGTCGATCCGCGACGTCGCGCTGGCGTTGCCGGTCGGACTGCTGCTGGCCTACGGCTGCTCGCGGCTGCTGGTGACGCTGTTCACCGAAATCCGTCAGGTGGTGTTTGCGCGGGTGATGGCACGGGTGGCGCGGCGGGTGTCCTTGCAGGTGTTCCGGCATCTGCACGCGCTCAGCTTGCGCTTTCATCTGGCCCGGCGCACCGGCGGCGTGGCGCGCGATGTCGAGCGCGGCAGCACGGCGATTTCAGACCTGCTGGACTGGTCGCTGTACACCATCGTGCCGACCGCGCTGGAGGTGCTGCTGGTGTCGGCGGTGCTGGTGTGGTCCTACGACTGGATCTTTGCCCTGCTGGTGTTTTTGACCCTGGCCGCCTACATCGGTTTCACCTTTGCCGTCACCGACTGGCGCAACCGCTACTACCGCGCCTCGGTCGAGGCCGATACCCGCGCCAACGAGCGCGCGGTCGATTCACTGCTGAATTACGAGACGGTCAAGTACTTCAACAACGAGGAACACGAGGCACGCCGTTACGACGTCTCGCTGGTGGAGCTGGAGCAAGCCCAGGTCAAGAGCCGCAAAACGCTGGCGGTGTTGAACCTCGGCCAGAGCGCCATCGTCGCCGCCGGCGTCACCGCGGTGATGTGGCGCGCCGCCGCCGGCGTGGTCGCCGGCAGCATGACGGTGGGCGATCTGGTGCTGGTCAACGCCTACCTGCTGCAACTGGCGGCGCCGCTCAACCTGCTCGGCATGATGTACCGCGAGGTCAAGCAGGCCTTCACCAATCTGGAGCGCTTGTTCGGCTTGCTCGATGAGCGCCGCGATGTCGCGGACCGGCCGGATGCCGTCGCGCTGGCCACCACCCGGCCGCGTATCGCATTCGAGGCGGTACGCTTCGGTTACGATCCGCGCCGCACCATCCTGCATGGACTCGACTTTCGCGTGCCGCCCGGCGCCACCGTGGCGGTGGTCGGCCATTCCGGCGCGGGAAAATCGACGCTGTCACGGTTGTTGTACCGCTTCTACGACATCGACGCCGGGCGCATCAGCATCACCGACGCGGCTGGCGTGGCGCGCGATCTGCGCGATTACACCCAGGCCTCGTTGCGCGCGGCCATCGGCATCGTGCCGCAGGACACGGTGCTGTTCAATGACACCATCTACTACAACATCCTGTACGGGCGCCCCGACGCCAGTCGCGCCGAGGTCGAAGCGGCGGCGCGCGCGGCGCACATCCACGAGCTGATCGTGTCGCTGCCGGATGGCTACGACAGCGAAGTCGGCGAACGCGGCCTGAAACTTTCCGGCGGCGAAAAGCAACGTGTCGCCATCGCCCGCGCGCTGCTCAAGAACCCGGCCATCCTGATCTTCGACGAGGCCACCTCGGCGCTGGATTCGAAATCGGAACAGGCGATCCAGGCCGAGCTCGACCGCATTGCCAAGGGCCGCACCACATTGATCATCGCGCATCGCCTGTCCACCGTGATGGGCGCCGACGAAATCCTGGTGATGGACGCCGGCCACATCGTCGAGCGCGGCCGCCACGCCGATTTGCTGGCGCGCGGCGGCCACTACGCGCAGATGTGGCAGTTGCAACTGGAGCAGCGCAGCCTGAGCGAGGCCTGATCCACGCTGGCGTGTCTGGTTTTGGGCGGCGAATCCGCTTTTATCCAGTGAGGGCAGTTCGCGGGGCCGCGAGCCAGCCGATACTGGAGAGCCATCATGCTGTTTCGTAAGGGTATTGTTGTTCATTTTGGCGGCACTGTTGTGGCCGCAGGCCGGGCTGCGGGCCGGTTCTCTTGACCTCGACCCAATCCTGCTCGATCCGGGTTTCAACGGCGGCGCCATGCGCTACGACCGCTTTGGCGGCAACAACGGCACGCTGCGCAATAGCGGCGGCCAGCGCGTCTTGCATCTGGACGACGGTAGCTACATCGTTGCCGCGCTGGTGGATGCCTTTGGCGCGGAAACCGGCACCATCACCGGTGTTCGCAACATTGGCCTGGTCCACTTCAGCGCCAGCGGCCAGAAGATCGCCTGGCCCAATGTCAGTTCGAGCTACACCGATGCCAGCCACAACTACATCGTGGTGCCGAACCGGTTGGAAGCCGCGTACCTCGCGATTCGCGACATCAAGGTGTTCGGCTCGCGCATCTACGTTCTGGCCGATCACGCCGGGGATGTACACAACACTAACGTGCGGGTGTTGGCATTCGGTCTGGATGGCTCCTATCACGGCGTGGTGGCGCTGATCAGCGATGAGGTCGAGCGTGGTGTCGGCATGGTGTTCGTGGCGCGTGACGAAGGTGCGGATTACCTGTTGCTGGTCACGTCGCATACGGGCAGCACCGGCTTCGGCACGATTCGTACCGCGCGTTATCTGATCGACCCGGTGGACAGCAGCCTCGCTCTCGATACCGCCTATGGCAACAATGGCTTTTTACTGCGCGCCGTCATCGATTGCAGCAACACCACGACGCAAGGCATCGAAGGGTGTTCCACCATGCCGGTCGCCGCCGTGGCCGTGTACGCGGATGCCGCCGGCAATCCCGCCACCAACCCGGCCATCTTTATTGCCGGCAACTACACGCAGAACCGGGGCGCTGGCAGCCCGGTCACGGCGCGTGCCTTCGTGATGCGCACCGACGTCGACGGCGGCTTTCAGTACCAATACGGTTCACCCAACCTGACGGGTAGCTACGACGGCGTGGCAAGCTACGATTTGCCAGACGCCGAAGCCGCCAACTGGGTGCAGGATCTTGTCGTGCGCGCAACGCGCACCGGCTACGAGGCCAACGTGCTGCACGGCGTGCATCGTAGTTGCGGCGATGGCTTCAATGTGGCGTACATCGCGCCTACGGGGCTGACGATCGGCAAGGCTTCGTCGGTGCCGATGGGCGGTGCCACCACCAGCCCGTGCGTGGCGCAGACCATGGTCACGACCGCGGCCACACGGATGATCCTGGACGGCAACCGACTGCTGATCGTCGGCACGCAGTCGGACTACTTCATGGCCGTGATTCCCGAGCGTTTCGGCTGGATCGCGGTGGTCGATTGGCCGACCGGCTACTGGACCGAAATGCGCGCCTATCAGGCCCATATTGGCGGGGATGTGGCAGATTCCTCCTTCCTCGATATTATCGCCGGTAGTGGCGGGCGCTACTTTGCCGTCGGCAACGCCAGCGACCCCGGCAACAACCATCGCGACGAGCTGGTTGTCACCGGTGTCCGTGCCGACCGCATTTTTGGCGGCAGTTTCGGTTATACCCGTTTCGATGACTGAGACGCCCGGCGACAGGATTCCCACCGCCCTTGACGCGGTGGGTGTCGTTGCTTGTTCATCGTCGCGCGGCGATCTTGCTCAAGCCGATTGACGTTGACTCGAATTCGTCGCTGACGATGTGATCGATGCCGGTTACCTGGTCGCCGCGCACCCAGACCCGGTGCAGGGTGAATGCGTTCCACGGGCCGGCCCCGGCAATCGCCAGGTTGCGGTGCCGGGCCAAACACTCGTTGGCCGTCCTTCCAGCGTTTGACATGGCCGTCGACCCAGCAGTAGGCCATGGCGCGTGCAGGGTGGCGCCCTGGCCACCGCCGATTGTGTCTGGCCGCGGGATGCCTTCTTCTGCTGCGCGCAACGTCGCGCACTGGGCTTCTCGGCCATGTCGCCGGTGCGGCGGGCCGGCTATGATCGGTCGCTGGTACAGGCGTGGGGAACGGGCATGGGTATCGTGGCGGATGTGGTGCGGCGGAAAAGCGTCGAGCAGTTGCAGGCGGAGGCGGAAACGCGCGGGGATTTCCGCCGCGTGCTGGGGGTGTGGCAACTGACCGCGATCGGCATCGGCGCCATCATCGGCGTCGGCATCTTCGTGCTGGCCGGACAGCAGGCGGCGGTCAGTGCAGGTCCGGCGGTGCTGTTGTCGTTCGTGATCGCCGGCCTCGGCAGCGCCTGCGCGGCGCTGGCTTACGCCGAGTTTGCCGGCATGATCCCGGTCACCGGCAGCGCCTACACCTATGGCTATGCGGTGCTGGGCGAGCTGGTGGCGTGGATCATCGGCTGGGACCTGCTGCTGGAATACGCGCTGATCGTCGGCGTGGTGGCGATTGGCTGGTCGGGCTATGTGCAAGCCTTGCTGGAGCAGCTGACCGGCTGGCAGTTGCCGCTGTGGGCGCAGGCGGCGTGGGACCCGGCGCACCCGGACAAGGGCGGCGTGTTCAACGTGATTGCCGCCGCGGTGACCCTGCTGATTACCTGGATGCTGACGGTCAAGACCGAATGGGGCGCGCGCGCCAACACCGTCATCGTCGCGATCAAGGTACTGGGTGTGATTCTGGTGATCGCGGTGGGCGCGTTCTTCGTCAACCCCGCCAACTGGCATCCGTTCATCCCGCCGGCGGTGACGCTGGCCGATGGCTCGACCCAGTTCGGCTGGGGCGGTGTGCTGGCGGCGTCGAGCGTGGTGTTCTTCGCCGTGTTCGGCTACGACACCTTGACCACCGCGGCGGAGGAATCGCGCCAGCCGCAGCGCGACCTGCCGCGCGCGGTGATGCTGTCGCTGCTGGTGTCGATGGTGCTGTATCTCGCGGTGTCGCTGGTCCTGACCGGCATGGTGCCCTACACCGAGCTCAACTCGCCGGCGCCGGTGGATGCGGCGTTCAAGGCGCTCGGGCTCGACTGGGTGCGCGGCATCATCAACGTGGCGGCGATTGCCGGCATCACCAGCGTGATGTTCGCCTTCCTGCTCGGCGCGGCGCGGATCTGGTTTGCGCTATCGCGCGATGGCCTGCTGCCGCGCTGGTTCGCGCATGTGCATCCGCGTTACGGCACGCCGGCGCGGCCAACCGTGATCCTCGGCGTGTTCACCGCGCTGGTGGCCGGCCTGTTGCCGATTGGCGAGGTGGCCGAACTGGTCAATATCGGCACGCTCTCAGCGTTCATCGTGATCTGTCTCGCGGTGTTGATCCTGCGCCGGCGCCGGCCGGGTCTTGAACGGCGTTTCCGCACGCCGGCCTTGTGGCTGGTGGCGCCGCTCGGGGTGCTGTTCTCGCTGTTCCTGATCATCGGCTGGCCGTGGTGGGTGGATGGCCGCCTGGCGCTGCTCGGCGGCCTGCCGATGCTGACCATCTGGCGGTTCGTGGCGTGGATGGCGCTCGGCCTGGTGATCTATTTCGCCTACGGCATCCGGCGCAGCGCGCTGGCCGGGAAATAGCGCACAGCAAGCACCAGATGGTCCGCAAATGAACGCCAATCAACGCGAATGAAAACAAGGACAGCACCGGCCGGGGTTGCTGTCCTCGGCCTGATGGTGAGGTGATTTCGCGACCCTTCCGGATAATGATTGGCGTTCATTCGCGTTCATTTGCGGACTGAAGGCTGGATCACAGATGCCAGAAGTCCGCAAATGAACGCCAATCAACGCGAATGAAAACAAGGACAGCACCGGCCGGGGGTGCTGTCCTCGGCCCGGATGGTGAGGTGATCCAGCGATCGTTCCTGAACATGATTGGCGCTCATTCGCGTTCATTCGCGGACTGATTTGGCAAGCACGCCTTGCAAGAGCGCCGGCGCGCGCCGCCGTGACAACCGGTTGGTGCGCGAATTCACGGCAAACATGACTTTCGTCGCTTTCGCGCGGCCGGCGTCAGCGGGGAACATGGGCTCGGGGAAGTCCGCCCGCTGGCAACGGCGGGCGACCGATCGCTTGTGGAGAGTCTGGATGTCGTGTGCCAACCGCCTGCGCGTTGTTTGCCGGGCCGCTACGTTGCTGCTGTTTGCCTTGCTGGCTTTGCCGGCATCGGCTGGCGTTGCGCCCGCCGCGGCGTATCCGGGTACCCTGACGGTGACGGTCGACCTGCGCGACGCGCCCCGACGCATTTTTCATGTGCGCGAAACCATCCCCGTGGTGCCCGGTGCGCTGACGTTGCGCTACCCGAAGTGGATTCCCGGCGAACACGCGCCCTCGGGCCCGATTGAAAGCGTCACCGGCCTTGAAATCCACGCCAACGGCAAGCGCCTGGCCTGGCGCCGGGACCGGGTGGATCTGTACTCGCTCACGCTGGAGGTACCGCCCGGCGCGCAGGAGCTGGTACTCGAATTCGAGTTTTTGTCGCCGGGCAACGGCGGCGCTTTCGGTGGCGGGGTGTCGGCGACCGCCGATCTGGCGCTGCTCGAGTTCAACCAGTTCGCGTTTTA
>DASSXP010000342.1:0-6110 GCA_035703755.1 Rhodanobacteraceae bacterium
CTCGCCGCGCTGGCCCGGGTGATGGACCCAACCGAGGACATCCTCTTCGTCTACCTCACCAGCCACGGCAGCGAAGATCACACGCTGCTGGTTGATCTGTTCCCGTTGCCGCTGGATCAGATTGGCGCCGACGACCTCGCCGGGATACTCGATGCCGAACCATTCCGCTGGCGGGTCGTGGTGGTCAATGCCTGCTATGCCGGTGGTTTTCTGCCACCACTGGCCGGTGACGGCACGCTGGCGATCAGCGCCGCCCGCGCCGACCGCAGCTCCTTCGGCTGCGGCAGCGAGGCGGACATCACCTGGTTCGGCGACGCCTTCCTCGCCCACGCCCTCAACACGCAGAGCGACTTCGTTGCCGCTTTCGACGCGGCGCGCACGCAAATCGCCGCGTGGGAAAAGCGCGACGACTTGCCGGCGTCCGAGCCGCAGATCGCCGTCGGCAACGGCATCACGTCACAACTCGCACGCTGGCGCGCGGGCTTCGCCCCCGGCCCCACCCTGCCCTTCAAACCGGAACCTGCCACGCCATGACCGCGACCCTGCTGACCAGCCTGACCTCCCCGTTTGCGCGCAAGGTGCGCGTCGCCGTGCTCGAAAAGGCCATTGGCGCGGAAGTTCGCCAGCAACTGGTCGACCCGTGGCAAAACGACACCACCCTGCTGAGCGCCAACCCGCTGCTGCAAGTACCCGCGCTCACCCTCGACGACGGCGAGGTCATCACCAACAGCGACACCATCCTCGCGTGGCTGGAACGGCACTACCCGGTGCCGCCGCTGTGGCCCACCGACCCTGCCGCCCGCGATCACGCCGAGGCCAACGCCGCACTGGCGCAGGGCATCATCGAATACGCGGTGTTCACGCTGCTGGAACGCCGCCGCCCCGCCGACGAACAAAGCCCGTCGATGATCCAGCGCCGTGAAAGCGGCATCGCGCGTACCGTCGCCGCGCTGGAACAACGCTACACCTGCCCCACCGATACCTTTCTGCTCGACGGCATCGGCATCGCCTGTGCGCTCGCCTACCTCGACTTTCGCCACCCGCAACTCGCGTGGCGCCCACAGGCGCCGCGCCTGTCACGTTGGCTGGACTGGGCGAACGCCCGCGACGCCATGCAGGCCACGCGTCCACCCAGCGCCTGAAACGACCTCAAACCTCCGGCACCAGCGTGTCGGATGCCACCAACGCGCACATCGCCGCGATGTCGTGATTCATGGCGCGGTCGCGCGGCATGAAAGCGACTTTCTCGCGGATCCGCTCGTGCGCGCGGCGCACCGCCTCGCCCGATTGGAACGCTTCGCACGACACCAGCGCCTGCATCAGCGCCTGCACCTCGTGCTCGAACTCGGCCCGGCTCGGGTGATCGGCGTGCGGCGCGTTGCTGATCTTGGCCGCGAGGCGCTGCCAGTCACCCTTTGAAGCCAGCAGATGCGCGGCGTTCAGCATGTCTTGCCGGTAGTCCAGCGCCTGTGCCGCAGTGTACAGCTCCAGTGCCAGCACATGGCCAAGATCCTCGGTCATTTCCAGCACATGGCGCGCCTCGTTGGCGCCCATCGAGACGTGATCCTCGGCATTGGCGCTGGTCGGAATCGAATACACGCTGGCCGGATGCGCGCGGGTGGCAAGGTCATTCACCAGCGCGGCGGCGGTGTACTGGACGATCATGAAACCGGAATCGGTGGCGTCCTCGTTGCCGGTCAAGAATGCCGGCAAACCATCATTGTTGGCCGGATCGACCAGCTTGTTCAGGCGTCGCTCGGAGATCGACGCCAGCACCGGGATCGCCGCCTTGACATAGCTCATCGCCAGCGCCAGCGGCATGCCGTGGAAATGACCGGCGGAAATCACCTGATCCTCGATGTATCGCGGCGCCTCGGCGTCGGGGAAGATCAACGGATTGTCGGTGACTGCATTCAGTTCGATGTCAATGACGCGGCAGGCCTGGGCCCAGGCATCGCGCACCGCACCGTGCACCTGCGGCATGCAGCGCAGGCAGTAGGCATCCTGCGGCTGGTGCTTCTTGCCGCCCTTGAACGGCAGAAAACGCTGATAAAACGCCTCGCGGCCATGGCGCTGGTTGGCTGGAACCCAGTCCCAGGCGATATCAAAGCGCTGCGCCTGCTCGCCGGGCGTGTCCCAGGCATCCACCGACCACGATTTGAAGCGCGGCACCAGATGATACGGAATATCGGTGAGGCTGGAGCCTTGCAGCAAACGGCGTACATGCCGCGCCGTTTCGACCTGACCCGGATGCGGCCTGAGCGCGTGCACTTCCTCGCGCAGCGCGCCACCACGGCCGGCGAAGGCATCCAGCGTCATGGCCGCGGCAAGGTCCGCCGTGGCCAGTAGTTTTTCCAGCCGGTCCAGCGCCAGCACCGCCGTGGCCAGCATCTGCGTGGTGCCGTTGTTGAGCGCCAGCCCTTCCTTGAACGACAAGCGCACCGGCGTCAGGCCGACCCGGCGCAGCGCCTCGTCGCCGGGCAGGCGTTCGCCATCGACAAAGGCTTCGCCGCCGCCCAGCAACACGATTGCCAGATGCGACAGCGGCGCCAGATCGCCGCTGGCACCGACCGAACCCTTCTGCGGGATCACCGGGATCACGCCCTTGTTCAGCAGCGCCGCCAAGGCTTGCAGGGTTTCAACGCGGATGCCGGAATGGCCGCGCATCAGCGTGTTGATGCGTATCGCCAGCATCGCCCGCACCACCGCCGGCGCAAAGGGGTCGCCGACACAAACCGCATGGGTGACAATCAGGTTCCGCTGCAACTCATCCATCAGGCTGCCGTCGGACGGGTCCGGCGTGGCACCCGGCAGCGCGTCACGCACGCGGTGCGCGCCCAGCAGCTTGTCGGCATTGCTGCCAAAACCCGTCGTGACGCCGTAGATCGGCTCACCGCAATCGACCTTGTCGGCGAGGAAAGCGGCCGCGCGGCGCACGCGCTCCAAGCCTTCCGGCGCCAGTTTCACCGTGGCGCCAGCGGCCACCGCCAGCACCGCAGCGCGGTCGAGTTGCACGCCATCCAGGGTGATGCCCTGCTCGCTGCTCATGCGCTCTGACCTCCCATCGCGGCGGCTTGTTCCAGTTCCACCCGCAGCGTTTTCACCAAATCCCCACGCGGCACCTCGAACTGATCGTTGCGACGCATGTCCTTGACCGTCACGCTGGCATTCGCCAGCTCGCTTTCGCCCAGCACCAGCACGAAACGGATACCGGCGCGGTCGGCGTACTTGAATTGCTTGCCGAGCTTGCCGCCATCCAGCACCACCTCGGTGGCGATGCCCGCGCCGCGCAATTCATTGGCGAGCGCAAGATAGGCCGGCATCTGCGCCTCATCCATCTGCGTCACCAGCGCCTGCACGGTACTGTCGGCGCGGCCAATCAAGCCCGCTTCGCGCAATTGCCAGAACAGCCGTGTCGCGCCGATGGAGATGCCGACGCCGGGCAAACGCGACTTGGTGTACTGGCTGGCCAGATTGTCGTAGCGCCCGCCGGAGCAAATCGAGCCGATTTCCGGGTGCTCGTTCAAGCTGGTCTCGTAAACCATGCCGGTGTAGTAGTCGAGCCCCCGGGCAATCGACAAGTTGAGCGCAAAATGCGTTTCCGGCACGCCGAGCGCGTGCACCAGATCCAGCACCTGCTTCAATTCCGCCCGCCCCTGCTCGAAGGTCTCGCTACCGGCGCCCAGCGCGTCCAGTTTGGCGTGCGCATCGGCCAGCGAGGTCGAACGCACCTCGACAAAGGCAAGAATCTTCGCCACCGCCTCGGCAGACAGACCGAAATCCGCGCCAGTCAGCGTGTTGCGCACGTAGTCGGCACCGCGCTTGTCGAGCTTGTCGACCTCGCGCAGCACCAGCATCTGGCGCTCGCCGTCGGCCACGCCCAGGCCCTCGAAAAAGCCGCGCATCAGCTTGCGGTGGTTCATCTGGATCGTGAACGGCCCAATCGCCAGATCACGGAATACGGCATGGATCACCGCTGGAATCTCGGCGTCGTAGCGGATCGACAAGCTGTCCTTGCCGATCACGTCGATGTCGCACTGATAAAACTCGCGGAAGCGCCCGCGCTGCGCCCGCTCGCCACGGTACACGCGCTGCATCTGGTAGCGGCGGAACGGGAACGACAAATCGTGCTCGTGCTCGGCCACGTAGCGCGCCAACGGCACGGTCAGATCAAAGCGCAACGCCAATTCCGGTTTGTCGCCCTGCTCCAGCGCGCCGGTGGACTGCACGAAATAGACTTGCCGTTCGGTCTCGCCGCCGGTCTTGGTCAGGAGAACATCGGAAAACTCCATCACCGGCGTTTCAACCGGCAAAAAGCCGAATTGCTCGTAGTTGCGGCGGATGGTGGCGAGCATGCGCTGGAAGGCAATCTGATCCAGCGGCAACAGTTCAAGCACACCGGGCATGGTGCGGGCCTGGGTGGGAGCCATGGAGCCTCTGCGGGAATGAAGGTGGCAACAGCCGCCTAGTGTAGCGTGCCACGCGACTTTGCCGCCGACCCATTGCGCAAACGCCAACTCGTCGCTATCATGCGCGGCTCAAGTTCGGGGTGTAGCTCAGCCTGGTAGAGCGCTACCTTCGGGAGGTAGAAGTCGCAAGTTCGAATCCTGTCACCCCGACCAATGATTTTCGCAACAAGCCGCCCTTGAGGCGGCTTTTTGTTGCCCACCACCTGCCTGCCATCGATGCACCCGACGTGATCGACAGTTGGCGCCTACGGCTCCGCCAATGCCTGCCGTTGCCGGGTGATTTCTTCGCTCACGGCATCAGCCACACTCTTGACCCGCCGCGAGGCGGCCAGATCGGCGTGAGACACCAGAAAGATCGGCTGCTGCATCGGCGCACCATCGGGCAGCCGGTCGGCGAGTAGCTGGAGCCTGCCTGTCCGCGCCACGAAATGCGGCAGCACCGCAACACCGACGCCCTGGCGCACTGCTTCGAGCTGCCCGGCCAAGGTATTCACTGCCAGCCGCGATGTTTGCGCGCCGGCAAGCACTTCCGTCCATTTCTGCAACAGCCCAAGGCTCGACGCGTCGGGCCAGCCAACCGTGCGAGGCGGTCGCGCTCCATCCGGCGGGCCATACAAGCCAAAGCCCATTGTCGCCAGTTGCCGCAGGCGCAGATTGCCGCGCTCGGGTCGTACCATGCGCAGCGCCAGATCCGCATCGTGGCGATGCATGTTCACGGTAGCCGTCGAGAACAGGATTTCGACATCGAGCCCGGGATTGACGGCCAGCAACGGGGCCAGCGCGGGCACGATAAAAGGCACGACCAGGCTTTCGATGGTGGTCATCCGAACCAGGCCGCGAATCTCGGTCTGCCCGGATGCATCGTGCCGCAGCTCCAGCATGGCCAGCTCCACCGCTTCGGCGCGCGCCAGCATCGCCTCACCCTGATCGCTCAGGGCATAACCACTTTGCTGGCGAAGGAAAAGCGGTAGGCCCAACGCCCGCTCCATCCGCTCGACCCGGCGCGAGACCGTCGCCACACCGGTGTCGAGCAGCCTTGCGGCGCCCGACAAACTGCCTTCACGCGCCAGCGCCAGAAAGATGCGGCAGTCATCCCAATTGAGGTCATTCACCTTGCTTTCCATTTTTGGAAATCAGATTGCCAATTCTATCCGTATACACGCTGTTTTCGGGAATGTACCTTGTGCCGCAATCCCCCACGCACCGAGTCCGACATGACCACTCCAAACTTCAATCAAGCCCAGCAGCCGCAAGGCGATACCGGGGCATTCATTCTCAGCGCCCTGGCCGCCGTATTCTGGGGCACCAATTTCGAGGCGACGCGGATCGTGCTGGTCGACCTGCCGCCGTGGACGGCCGCCGCCGGCCGCTTCGCCATTGCCGCCACGGCCATCCTGCTGTGGATGGGCATCACGAAAAAGCTGTCATGGGGCGTATTGCGGAAGAATCTCGTCGCCATGATGGCCTTGGGGGTGGTTGGTGTCGCCGGTTTCAATGCCGCCTTGTTTCTCGGCATGGAAACGTCGAGCCCGGTGACGGCGGCACTGATCATGGGCACCAGTCCGTTGACCACGAACGTGTTTGAATCGATCCTGCTGCGGCGCCTGCCCTCATTGCTGGCCGTTCTCGGCATGGTCATCA
>DASSXP010000388.1:0-4262 GCA_035703755.1 Rhodanobacteraceae bacterium
AATCCATCATGTTCGTCGCTCGTGCAGGCCGCTCGTTGCGGCGGCTCCATTCCAGCGCACGACCGTCTCACAGGCTGCGACAACGCCGTCGGGTCGATGCGGACGCAGCGGCGGTGGCTGGATTACTGTGCCTGTCGCACGTCTTGAGATGGCACCATGCTTTCATGGGGCCGGATTGGGCCGTGGGGGAGATGCATGATCGTCGTTTATCATCCGAACATGAACGCGCCGGTGCAGGGTGCCTCGCCGAGCGCGGACAAGCCGCGCCATGTGGTCGAGGCATGGCGAACATGTTGGCCAGCGCTGCAATTCGTCGATCCGGCTCCGGTCTCGCGGGAGGAACTGGCATTGGCGCACGACCGCGAGTTCGTCGACCGTGTGTTCGACCGGCGTATCGACAACGGTTTCGGCACCCGCAGCGAAGCGGTCAATCGTTCGTTGCCGTGGACCACCGGCGCGATGCTGCGCGCGGCGCGGCTGGCCATCGACGAGGGCAGCATGGTGGCGGCGCCGGTATCCGGTTTCCACCACGCCTGCTGGGACGAGGCTGGCGGCTACTGCACCTTCAACGGCTTGATGGTGACAGCGATGCTGCTGCGCCGCGACGGCATGGCACGGCGGGTTGGCATCCTCGACTACGACATGCACTACGGCAACGGTACCGACGACATCATCCGGTGCCTGTCGACGCACTGGGTGACCCACATCACCGCGGGGGCACACTATCGCCAGCGCGAGCACGCAGACGCATTCATGGCGAGCATCCCGCGTGATCTGGACAAGCTGGCCGGCTGCGACGTGGTGCTGTATCAGGCGGGTGCCGATCCGCACCTGGACGACCCGCTCGGCGGCATGCTCAGTGCCGAACAAATGCGCGCGCGTGACGCGCTGGTGTTCCGGACCTTGCGCCGCCGCGGTACGCCGGTGGCCTGGAACCTGGCGGGCGGCTACCAGCAGCCACTCGGCAAGGTGGTCGACCTGCATGTGGCCAGCATGCGCGAGTGCTTGCTGGCGTTGGGTGAAATCGCCGACAGCGGACAACCCGGGGAGCACTGAATGATTCCACTGACCGACCGCTACACGCGCGCCGTTGACCATGCGCGCATCGCCCACGCCGCGCAACTGCGCAAGGGCTCGAACATCCCTTACCTCTATCACCTGCTGGGTGTATCCACTCTGGTGCTGGAGTTCGGCGGCAATGAAGATCAGGCGATAGCCGGCCTGTTGCATGACGTGATTGAGGATTGCGGTGCGGTGCATGGCGCCATCGTGCGCGCGCAGTTCGGTGACGCGGTGGCTGACATCGTCGAAGCCTGCACCGACGGCAGCGCTGAGAGCAAGGGCAAGGCCACCGAGGCGGAAACACAGCGCCGTGACTGGATGCAGCGCAAGCAGGCGTATCTCAAGTATCTGCACGAGGCATCGGAAGACACCCTGCTGGTTTCGGCTTGCGACAAGCTGCACAACGCGCGCGCTATCGTGCAGGATCTTGGCGATCCCGATGTCGGCACCAAGGTATTCGAGCGCTTCACCGGTGGACGCGAGGGAACCTTGGGCTATTACCAGGCGCTGGCGGAGATCTTCCTGCAGCGCAACGTGCCGGTCGCGCGCGTACTGGACCAGGTCGTGGCGTGCATGCACGAGCTGGCTGGCGCCGCAACACGCCGCGCGTTGGTGACGTGAAACGTTCGTGCACTATCGCTGTTGTGGCGCCGCTGGTGGCGATCCGCGATGAACTCGGGCTTGACCCGTTGCCCGAGCGAGCGCCGGCTCCACAGCCGAACGAGCCGGAGGCTCCGTTCGTCGACGATTCGACGGCGCCGCTGTTCACCCGGCGCAAGGACGGCGCCAGTGCCGGCCTGTTTGGTGGCGCCGAACCCGATCAGCCGAAACCGAGCAGGCCACAACCCGCGCAAACCGGCCTGTTCGCCGAGCCGACCACGTCCGAGCGTGTCCGCGCTGCCGAGGAATCCAAGGACAAGGCTCGTAATGGACGCGCTGGCGGGTGCGAGGACACCGGCGACGGCGGTTTGTTCGACGGCAAGCGCCCGGAGCAGGCGGGCATTGAGGAAAGCGCTCGCTTTCACCGCGATGGCGCCGATGGCGTCAGGAAAGAAGAAGGGGTAGAGTACCGACATGGCCAAGAAACACTCCAGGCTGGGCTTGTACAGTGGCGTGCCGAAGCAGGTTTTGACGACCGAGCAGGCCCGCGAATTGGCCCGCGAGAATGGGCGGAACCATCCCAATACGCGGATACCTTACGCGGAACAGGTTCGTACACGTCTGAAAGAACAAGCCCGGAAGTCGTCCGAGCCGAAACCGAACGGCTGATTGCCGCAGCCAAGTCCAAGGGCTTTTTCCTGGACGACGCGGCCGTATCCCGCACGCTTGGTTCTGCTGAACCGCTGCAAGGCGGTGCCGAGCACGACGCCTACGTTGCCGGTGAATCACCCAACCAGATCGTCATCCGCAACACCGTAGAAGGTGCCGTGGGCGCCGCCAGTGGGCGGTCACCGGCCCAATACCTGCAACGCCTGGCCGAGTACAACCAAGTATTTCCTGAGCTGCAAATGCGCGTCATCGGCGTGTCGGAAAGGCCCAATGGGGATGCTGTCATCTGGACCGCCCAGCATTTCGTTGAAGGCAAGGAGTTCAAGAACAACGCCGACCTTGCGAAAGCGATGGAGGCGAGCGGCTGGGACAAGGTGCGCGGCTCCTATTCCCACTACGTGAACAAGGAAACAGGCGCCGTCATCGCGGATGCTCATACTGGCAAGATGCGTAACGGCGACTGGGTTGCCCCGGTGCGCGCATACGCTCGCGAGCACGCGGACAGGATCGACGGTCGGACACGCATCATCGCGCAAGAAGTGCCGATCAAGCACCTGTACTTCGACGGCAACAGCTCAGCCGAACTGGACTATGACGATGGCCGAGGCTACGCCTATCGCAACACGAAGAACAACCGCAAGCTGCTTGATGCGGTGACGCGCGATGAAAATGGGAACGTGATTCCGTTGAGCAAGCGCTTCAACGTGCACCGCGATGATCCACGGTTCAGCCGCAGCGATGCTGAGCGCCGGGCAGCGCAGAAGCGGCGGGAATTGCGCACCGACCTGACCGACCCGCGCGACGGCGGCGCCATCGGCTGGAACTTCGACGAGTCGAAGTGGGAAGGCGCCAAGGGCACGCGGAGTCGGACTCGCTCCGAGTTGCAGGACAAGATGCTGGCATGGCGCGACGTGCAAGACAACATCGAGGCCGCTATCGGAGAAACCATCCCGGATGCCGAGAACGTCTATCGCCTTGAAAACCTGATGCACGGCAGGGTGAAGGAGCGCACCGACGAACTTGAGCACGACCATGTTGTCCCGCTGGTGAAGGCGATCAAGGCGTCTGGCGTGGGCATGGACGCTTTCGAGCAATACCTGTACGCGCGGCATGCCAAGGAGCGCAATGCCGAGATTGCCAAGCTGTATGAGTCCGATCCTCAATCCAGGCTGTTTGACGGCGTGACATCCAAGCAGGTCGAGGACGGGTTCGGCTCTGGCATGACCAACGCCGAAGCGGATGCGATCCTTGCCGGCGCGGAAAAATTGGTTTTTGAACCGCTGGCAGCCCGGTTGCAATGCAGCGGTTTCCGGGGCGCGCTGGTCGTCGCAGCCCTTGAGATGGCATCGTGGTTTGCTGACGGCATCCAAGCTGCTTGGGGTAATCATGCGTAAGCTTGATGCGGATTTTGCACCACGCTTCTCGCGGCGACCGGGGCCGCCAAGGGCGCCGGCACCAGCGCCGTCGTTGTGGCAATGGATGGCGGCGCGCTTGCACGCGGATCTGACTGATCCGGTGCGGGTGGACTGGTACCGCAACCGGCATGTGGTGACGGCGATGCGCGGTATCGAGATCACGGTACGCCGCCGCGCCCGCCGCATCGACGTGCGTGGGCGCTGCGACCCGGCGCAGGGCGGCTGGATCGACGGCAATCTGGACTTGCGACGGCCATTGCATGGTTACCACTGGGCGGTGGCGTGGTGGATTGCCAGCCAGGCTTTTTTGCCGTCCTCGCTGCGCCGCGAGGCGGCGCGCTGGTCGATGGATGAGGTCAGCGCCCGCGTCAACGACGAAGCCCGTCGTAGTGGCCTGTTGCCGGCGGCACGCCGCCGACTACTGGAGTCGCTGGCGCTGGATGCCGGTTTGTGGCGCCGCTGCCAATCGATGTGCCGTGGTTCGACTTTCTCCAGCCGGGAGTTCAGCCTGGTTTG
>DASSXP010000039.1:0-16120 GCA_035703755.1 Rhodanobacteraceae bacterium
ATACGCGCTTGTTCCTTTTCGTGAGCCATCTTCGCCAGCAAAGCCTTGGCTTCCGGCGAACCGGCGACCAGGGCATCGGGGCCGTAGTCGCTGCGCGGGCGGCCGATGACGGGGTTGCTGCTGCCGTCGGATTGGAACCGGTGACTCCACGTGTCGCCGCTGCGCGTGGAGCGCACTGAGCCGTAGAGTGACATCGCCTCGCCCGCGGCGCGCACGGGCTTGAGGATACGCACGTCTCCTTCGACCGTATCGATGTCGAAGGTGGGCTGACGTGGCGCCACCGTGGCGGTGTAGCGTGCCACCCACACCGGCTTGTCGTCGCTGCCGACGTTGTGCCCGTCCTCCAGCTTGAAATCCTTGAGTTCCAGCAACCCCGGCAGGTTCTGGCTGAACCCGGCGCGGACGTCGCCAGTGGATGGCGTCGACGATGAGCAAGCGGCCAACAACAGGCAGGCCAGTAATCCGAGTAGCAAGCGCATGTTTCGCCCCTTTGGCGTCTGGTTTGTTTCTTCTGGCGTAATCCGGTTAGGATTCGGCTCATCGGCAAAAGTCGGATCGCAACGGGGGGAGACGTGGCGTCCATCGACAAGGCGCGGCCGTTGACCGAATGGCTGCGTGACTGGCAAAAGCAACCGGCCGGAAGCCGTCTCGACGCGCGTCTGCTCGATGCGGTGTATGCGGAGCTGCGCCGCGTGGCATCGCAGCGACTGGTGCATGAAGCGCACGCGGCGCTGACGCCCACCGAACTGGTGCACGAAACCTGGCTGCGCCTGAAGCCCACCGAGGCCCCGATCACCGACCGCAACGGCTTCCTGCGCCTCGCTTCGGTGGCGATGCGGCACCTGCTGATCGACCAGGCACGCGAACGCCTGTCGCACAAGCGACATGGCTTGGTGCAAACGATCACCGTCTCGCTCGCCGACGGCGGCGCTGCGCGGGGCGCGCTGGATGACTCCCGCCTGCTCGATCTCGACCGTGCGCTCGACGCCCTCGCTGTCGATCACCCGCGCGCCGCCGAGGCTGTGGCCTTGCGCGCCTTCGCCGGGCTCGATCTTGGCGAACTGGCAGCAACCCTGGACGTCAGCCTCGCCACCGCCAAGCGCGACCTCGCCTTCGGCCGCGCCTGGCTCGCCGACGCCCTGAAGGAACCTTCTGCATGAGCCGTTCGTTATCGTTTTTTCGCCAAACTCAAAATGAAGCACACACGCCGTGCCTCATGACTCAGGAAAGGGCTCCAATCATGTCGAGACTTCCAAAAGACGCAGCCTGCAGCCATGCACACAAAATGCTTCGCACATCGAACTGGTTTGCATGCGTCACCGCCACCATGGTGCTTTTGCTTTGTCGCGCTGGACATGCGGAGTATTCGCCACTTACTCATCTCGTTCAGATCGCACCGGGAGGAGGTCATACCTGCGGACTGACTCAATCGCACGGTGTCAAATGCTGGGGCGATAACGACTGGGGACAGCTCGGTATTGGCAACACTGCCCCATCCGCTTATCCCGTCGATGTCGCCGGACTCGTTTCCGGTGTCGAATCGATCGGCACCGGAGAAAGCCACACCTGCGTGCTGACGGAAGCCGGTGGCGTCAAATGTTGGGGCAACAATTCCGACGGAGAGCTTGGCCTGGGCAGTACCGGCAGCCCCGTCACCACGCCGGCGGACGTTCCCGCACTTGCTACCGACGTCAAAGCGATCAGTGTAGGCAATCACCACACATGCGCCTTGCTTCTGTCAGGTGGCGTGAAGTGCTGGGGTAGCAATTTCTACGGTGAACTCGGCAATGGCTCGACAGCAGACTCGCCGACACCTGTGGACGTCATCGGTCTGGGCAACGGCGTAAAGGCAATCAGCGCTGGAAAAGCACACACCTGCGCGTTGCTGGATACAGGCAACATCGAATGTTGGGGCAACAATGGTTCGGGTCGACTTGGCGATGGCACCGCCTCGGACTCATCGAGCCCCGTCGCCGTGCTCGGGCTTGACACGTCTGCGGCGGCAGTCAGCGCTGGCTACAACCATACGTGTGCTCTGCTCACCGACGGCAGTGTCATGTGCTGGGGCAACAACAAACATGGCGAGCTTGGGAATGGTTCGGAAGACTACAACTCGTATGTGCCGGTTGAAGTCGCTGCTCTCGGGAGCAGCGTAGTTGCCATCAGTACAAGCGGCGCCAGCCCACCGGCATCCAGTAGGGATGGAGGACATACCTGCGCACTGCTTTCATCAGGCACTGTTCGCTGCTGGGGCTATGATTCTTACGGACAACTGGGCAATGGCGCGACTACGGATGCAAACAGCCCGGTCGATGCCAACCTCGGCCCCCATGCATTGGCTGTCGAGGCTGGTTCAGAACACACATGCGCTCTCATCGACACGGGTGAGGCGCTGTGTTGGGGACGCAGCGATGATGGTCAGCTCGGTATCGGCGCCGCCGCCGACGCCAGCGGCACCGACACCATTTACCGTCTCCCGGTAGACGTCAATGGCGCTACTGACACAATAGACGTCAATGCGGGCGAATATCACACATGCGCCCTGACGGCCACGGGGGCGGCGCAGTGCTGGGGGTTCAACACCCATGGACAACTTGGCAATGGCAGCATCGTCAACTCCACTTTCCCAGTCGACGTGCTTGGCCTTGGTTCCGGCGTTCAAGCCATCGCCACCGGCTACGATCACACTTGCGCACTGCTCGGAACGAGCGTAGTGGAATGCTGGGGCTACAACGGTTTCGGACAACTCGGCATCGGTGTCACGGACGACGACAACATCACCATGCCAACCGAACTGCAAGCTCTCGGCAGCGGTATCAGGGCTATCGCGACGGGATATCGCCACTCTTGCGCCGTGCTCGACGCAGGCACCGTGAAATGTTGGGGGGATAACTATTACGGAGAACTTGGCGATGGCACGACGGTTGACTCGCCGACTCCCGTCGACGTGGTTGGATTGACTGATGTGCAGTCGATCGTCGCCGGCCAATCCCATACCTGCGCCCTGCTCGAATCAGGCACGGTCAAATGCTGGGGCTACAATTTCTATGGCCAACTCGGAAATGGCACGACCACGGCATCAATACTGCCCGTCGACGTAGTGGGGCTTGCAGGCGTGCATGCGATCAGCGCCGGTGAGTCATTCACCTGCGCCTTGTTCGATGCCGGTACGATCAAGTGCTGGGGTCGGAACTCCGCCGGACAACTAGGCGACGCCTCGTATATCAACGCCACCAGCCCTGTCGTGGTCAGCGGCATCGCGCAGGCTCTAGCGGTCTCTGCGGGAGGATCACATGCTTGCGCCTTGTTGACCGAAGGGACGACGGTCTGCTGGGGTGAGGGGCAATACGGGCAACTCGGGACAGGTACAACCACAAACTCCGCAATACCAGCACTCGTACAGGCCATGTCATCCACTGCAGCATCGGTCGACGCAGGGATCCGGCATACCTGCGCGGTCACCACGGCAGGCAGCATCAAATGCTGGGGTTACAATCAAGCCGGCCTGCTCGGCACGGGCAAACCAGGTGCAGTACTGACACCACAACGTGTAGTCGTTGAAGTCGCCCCGCTCCTGCTTTCGGTCACGATCGAACATGTATGGGAGAGTGGAGCGCGGTATGTAAACCAGGCACATGCAGAAGCGACTGCACACTACCGCATCCACGTTATCAAATCAGGTACAGGTCCGGCGATTGCGCTGAGCATGGATATCTCAATGGCCGATGGGTTCAACGTCACTTCGTGGACCTGCAACGCGCCTGCGGGATGCACACCATCCAGTGGAGCCGACTCCATAAACGCAAAGTTCGTACTCGGCCCTGCTGCGGATTCTGCTGTAGTCGACGTCGATGGCGAAGTGGAGCCTGACGTCGCGTTCGTCGAATTACGCGCAAGCGTTGCTCCTGAGGGGGAAGAGAATCCGCAAACAACCAGCGAAACCTTGACGGAACCTGTTAACGGTATCGGACTGTTCAAGGATGGCTTCGAAGATTGAGCCACGAAATAGGAATGACCACGGGTGACCCTAGTTCGGATAGATGACTGAGGAGACCATTACGCGCGGATAGTCACTGGAGCCTTTGTCCAAGATGCAACAGGGAAACTGCAATCCAAAATGAAAAACGCCAGCACCGACCCGCACGAACTGGAACGCCACTTCGCCGAACTCGAACCGCTGGATGCCACGCAGCGACTTGCCGCGTTGCGCGAGCTGGCGGCCGAATCGCCGGAGTTCGCGCAGCGCCTGGCGGCACTGCTGGACGCCAGCGACGCCACCAGCGATCCGCTGCAACCGGCGCGCGAGGCGACCCTGCGCCGGTTGTCCGCATTCGACCCTGACGCCCTGGTTGGCCGCCGCTTCGGCGACTGGACGCTGACCCGCCTGATCGGCCGCGGCGGCATGGGCGTGGTATACGAGGCGCATCACGAACAAGGCGGCGTCAACCAGGAAGTGGCGATCAAGCTGTTGTCCGCACCGCTGTTCGACGCGCGCGCCACCAAACGCTTCGTGCACGAGGCGCGCACGCTGGCGCGGCTCGACCATCCGGGAATCTGCCGCCTGCGCGACTGGGGCCACTCGCCGGAGGGCTGGCCGTATCTGGTGCTGGACCTGGTGCGCGGCGAAACCCTGCCCGCCGATGGCGGCAGCCGGTCGCTGCGCGACAAGCTGGCGACCATGGCGCGGATCGCCGATGCGGTGGCCGCGGCACACCGGCAACTGGTCGCTCACCTCGACCTCAAGCCCGCCAACGTGCGCATGGCCGACGACCGCTGGCCGGTGCTGCTGGATTTCGGCGTCTCGCGCATGCTCAACGACGACGACGGCGGCGGCGCCACGCTGACGCGCTGGTTGACGCCGCGCTACGCCAGCCCGGAACAGTTGCGTGGCGAACCCGCCAGTGCCGCCGCGGACATCTACGCGCTCGGCGTGATGTTGTACGAACAAGTCACCGGCACGCCGCCGTTCGATCTCGATGGCGCCTCCATCACCGAAGCGCTGCGCCGCATCGAACAGGGCGGGACACCTGCCGGAAAGCGTCGCCGCGGATTGCCGCGCGATCTGGATGCGATCTGCACGCGCGCCATGCACCCCGACCCGAAACGCCGCTACGCCAGCGCCGACGCCTTTGCCGACGATCTGCGCGCGCTGATCGACAAACGCCCGGTCAGCGCGCGGCCGGACAGTCTCGGCTACCGCCTGTCGCGCCTGTTCGCGCGCTATCCCGTCGCCCTGCCCGCCGGCGTGCTGGCGGTCGTTGCGGTGACGAGCCTGGCGCTGCTGCTGGCGTTCCAGGCCGTCGACCTGAAACGGCAGCGTGACCGCGCGGAAGCAGCCGCGCAGCGCGCCAACTCGGCGACGCATCTGCTGCTCGAATCGATCAAGGCCGCCGACCCGACCGCCGACTACGGCGCGGAAATGAAGCTCTCCGACCTGATCGACCAGACCGCGGCGCGCGTCGATGCGGAGCTTTCGGCAACGCCGCGCCTGCACATCGACGCACTGATGACGCTGGCCGACGTGCGGCGCGCGCTCGGCCAGCACAAGCTGGCCATCCCGATGTACGAGCAGGCCCGCTCCATCCTCGCGGACCTGCCGACGGAGGATGCGGATCGCCATGCACTCGACGACGAGCTGGCGGTGGGACTCACCGAGGCGCTGCGCGGCGCCGACCGCGTCGAGGACGCCATCCGTACAGCCGAAACTTCCCTCGCCGCCGCGGGCACGTCGCCGCCGGCCGACCTCTTGATGGTGCTGGCGCGCGCCAAGCTGGCGCAGTCGCAGGAGGACGACGCCGAAGCCGACGTACAGCGCGCGCTGCTCGCCATGCCCCAAGACGACGACGAGGCACACGCCGATGCCTTTGCGCTGCTGGGCGAAATCGAGTCCAAACGCTACCGCTACGACGACGCGCTGCGCTGGCAGCAACGCGCGCTGGACCAGCTGGGCGACACCCCCGGTTCGCGCGCGCGCCGCGCCGGCGTGCTGTCGGCCATGGCATTCAATCACTCACGGCTGGAAAACCACGAACTGGCCGAACGCGAAGCGAATGCCGCGCTCGACCTGCGCATCGCGCAGTACGGCGAGCGCCACCCCACCACGGTGCGCACCCTGCTCGACCTCGGCTACGTGCTGGACGACGCCGGGCAATGGCGCAAGGCACTCGGCGTGGCCGAGCGCGCGATGCGGATCGAACGCGAACTCTCCAAGGGCGAATCGCGGCGCATGGAGCGCCTGCTGGCCTTTGCCAGCACGCTGCATCGGCGGCTGGAGGATTCCGACACCGCGCTCAAGCTGCAGTTGCAGGCGCGCGATCTGGCCGAGCGGCTGTACCCGCCTGGGCACCGTATCCTGGGCAACATCCATGGCAACCTCGGCGCGCTGTATGCCGACCTCGGCGACCTGCCGGCGTCGATCGCATCGCACCGCAAGGCTTACGCCATCTACGACGCGCTGGCCGACGACGGTCCGTCGCGCGGTCGCTTCATCGCCGCCGCCAACCTCGCCTCCGGCCTGTGCGACAACAGCCAAGCCGCCGAAGGCGTGCAATGGGCGACGCGCGCCCGGCAGGAAGCCGCGAGGCTGATGTCCGCGGATTCATGGGTTCTCGGCAACGTGCGCATGATCCTGGCCAAATGCCTGTTCGAGACCCGGCATCTGGCCGAAGCCGAAGCCGAGGCGCTGGACGTGGAGCGCGTCTACCAAGCCTCCAAAACCCCGGTGGCACCCAACGCCCTGAAAAGCAACGCCGAACTGCTGGCCAGGATCGAGGACGCCATCGGCCAGCCGAAGCAGGCGGCGCTTTACCGCCGGAAGCTGGCCGCGCTGGACGCACCGGATAAAACCGCCACCGAGCCATGAGCCGTTTGCCCGAACTTTCCCGCCAGACAGATAGATGCCTTCGCCCGCAGGAACCGTGCGTCATGAGAATCGTGAGAAATGCTTGTTCGCCCGTACCGGCACACACGACATCGTTCGATGCGCCGCCCGCCATCGGCCTCCCACGCGCTGCACGCGCGCTCGGATGGGCCGCAGTCTTGTGCTTCAGCATGATCGCCGCATCGGCCCGTGCCAGCACCGATGGCACCTGGTTGTGGCTGGAGTGGGACGGGCAAGGCGTCGCGCACATGGCACACTGGCAATCGGGCCAGGCTGCGCCACGGCTGGCGCAGAATCACGCCTTCGGCCCGTTCTGGACACTGTCCATCGAAGCCAGCGACGGGGCCGCACGGTACTTCCGCAAGATCCCGATCGCCCGCGGTTTCGACGGTGTGCGCATGACCAGTGCGCCATCGACGCTATAGCTGCCGGGCTTGCAGGTCAACGACACCATTCACCTGGTTGACGACACCGGCAAGGAGCGCTGGACCCTGCGGGTCGACGCGAAAACCCGCGAGAATCTCGCACGCGAGAATCGTCCGCTCTCCGATCATGGCATCCGACGCCAGCACCGCATGCGGAATGTGCAGGAAGCTGGCCATGCGTCGGCTGGTGCCAGCCCGCCATTGCGAGGCAAAACATCGGCATCCACTGCCGATGAGGTGTGGCACTCGGTGTCCGGACGCGTGATGGATGGTGGCACGCCTCTCCCCTTCGCCACCGTGTTGGCGAGGGACGGCAGCGGGCGTTTCGTGCAATCCATCGGTACGGATGGCGCGGGCAATTACACGCTGCAACTTGCTGCCGGCAGCTACACCCTCGAAGCCATCGCCATCAGCGACTCGCTGTATCCGCTGGACCTGCCTTCGGGCACCTGGGCCTGGCGTTCGGGCGTCACCAGCCCGGTGGTCAACGTGAGTGGTGATACCTCCGTGGCCGACCTGACGCTGCCGGCCGCGAACGGCGTGTTGCAATTTCATGCCTCGTTGCCGTACTGGCCGATCGATGCATCAGCCTATCCCTGGTACACCCACGACCAGTTCCCACTGTATGCCGAACTGACCACGCCTGCCGGCACGCGACGCCGATTGTTGCTGACGCCAAGCCCGGCAACGCCGACATGCAACGACTTTCTCGGCCTGTGCGACACCGTCTATGAACTGCGGCTCAGCCCCGGCACATACGCTTCGGTCGCACTGACCCCGATGGGCTGGCCGCGTTACGAGCTCGGCAGCGTGCAGATCAGCAATGGGCAGCAGGCCGTATTCAACTACGCATTCGACGCCTCATCCCGAACTGCACTGTGGACATCGACGCTGCGCAATCCTGACCAGTCGCTTGCGCTTGAAGGCAATATTGCGGTTTACGACGACGCAGAACAATTCGTGTACTTCACGATCCCGGATGAAAACGGCCAGTTCCGCATACCGTGGCGGCAAGGCTGGACGTACTCGGCCATCGGTGAAATTACGTTTGCCAACGACAAAGTGCCGGCACGACATACCTTCGGTGTCTCAGCACCCACTGGAGACGTCGTGCTGGGAGCGCTGTCGACGCCGGTGGCCAACGAGGGCAGTGAACTCATCCGCCTGCACGGCGACGGCAACCGCAACAGCCGCATCAACATCGTGCTGCTGGCCGACGGGTTCACCAACGTGGCCGAAACCTACCAGGACATCAATGGCAACGGGCAGTGGGACGGCGTGCAATGGATCGATGGCAACCTCGACGGCGTGTACAACAGTTCCAGTGATTACGTCGCTCTCTACGGCAATGCCGCCGATCCGGAAGAAGGAAGCGTACCCGGCGCCGACAACGAGCCGTTCACCGATCTCAACGGGGACGGTGTACTCAGCGAGGACGATCATGCCGCGTTCCTGCATTCCGCCACCGTGCAACTGAATGCACTCATGAATGCGGATTTTTACAGAGATAATCCCGATGCCTTCAATGTCTATGCTTTGTACCGGCCGTCCGCACAAGTCGGCCCGACCGTGCTGGATGCCAGCGACGACGTTATGACGCCAAGGGATACGCGCTACGACTCCTATTGGGGATATGCCCACCCGCTGCTCAGCGTGGACACTGCCCTTGCTACCTCGGATGCACTTGCTGCCGTACCACAGGCCGACGTCGTGGTCGTGCTTGTCAATGAAGCTGTTGCAGTGGGACGGATGAACGCATTGATTCCCGGCGACGCACCGCCAGTAGTCACCCTGCAAGGCGGTCCCAATGTCGGAATCATCAACAACCGTACCCTCGCGCATGAGCTGGGCCATGCCCTGGCTCTGTTGTGCGACGAATATGCCGATTTCCCGACGCTGCATCCGCTGCATGACCAGCAGCCCGACAACGGCGTTGCTGCCGTATGCCCGAACAGCAGCCACTTCCCAGTCATCGGCTCGATTCCGTGGGCCGACTTTCTCGACCCCGGCACCATGGCCCCGTCGCTCGGCAACGATGCCTCTCTCGGCATCTACATCGGCTCCGACTACTACGCCCACGGTGCCTATCGCCCGAGCTTCGCCTCGATCATGGGAACCGGCTTCCTGTTCTTCAACGCGCCTTCCAGGGCCGCCTTGCAGGCGGTCGTGGATGAACGCGCGGATCACATCTTCGACGACGGTTTCGAGGCTTCAGGTTCCACCACCGACTGAAAACCCCTGGTCCAGTCGCCGACGTACATCGTCGCGCCGATGGCGATCACATGAGCCGTTTGCCGGCATTTTGCCGCCAGAGTCCGTGAACCTTTCTTTTCAGGGGAACGACGATGGCGAATTTGCGAAAAACGATCCTGCTGGCCGGCGGGCTGTGGCTGGCGGCACTGGGTGGCGCCATGTTGGCACCGGCGGCCTCTGCGGCCAGCCGCGTAACCGCCATGGGCGATTCGAGTTGTGCCATCGCGCCGGACGGCGCAGTGCAGTGCTGGGGCATCGATGCACCGTTCGATACCTTGCCGGGACGCGCCGCGTTCATCGAGGGCTTTCCGGACGATCTCGTCGCCATCGCGGGGCCGGCTTACAGCTTGTGCGGTCTGACGGCGGGCGGCGGCGTGCTGTGCAAGGGTTACTACCCGGGCGATGGTGCCAGCGACTTCACGGAAACGCCGCTGGCACCCATCGGCATGTCCAATGGCGTGATCGACATATCGCGCAGTTACGGCCACGTCTGCGCCGTCAAGACCGACGGCAGCGTGTGGTGCTGGGGCAGCGCCTGGTATGGGCTCGGCGATGCCGCGGTCACGACCTACAGCCTTGCGCCCGTCGAGGTACTGCCGGCGAGTTTCCAAGCCGCTGGTGTTTCGCTGAGCAGCAACCACGCCTGCGTCTGGAGCCAGAGTGGCGAAGTGCGTTGCTGGGGCGCCAACTACTGGGGCCAGATAGGCGCCGGCAGCGGAACCACCGGCACCATCATCAACACCCCGACCTTCGTCGCCGGTGTCTCCAACGTGCTGGAAGTCAATGCCAACGCCTTCGATCACACCTGTGCCGTGGTGGCGGGCGGCGCGGTGTACTGCTGGGGGCAGAACTACTACAGCCAGCTTGGCGATGGCACCTACGGCAATACCGAAAGCCCGGTATTGGCAAGCAACTTCAGTGGCATCAATGTCGAAGCGGTCTTTACCGGATACGAAACCACCTGCGTGCAATCGACAGCAGGCACGGTGACCTGCAACGGCGCCAATTACAACGGCCAGACCACCCCTTCGGGAACCTTGCAGGCCGATGCCGGACAACTTGCCATGGGCGACGAACACGGCTGCGCTCTGGTCGGCGGCCAAGCCGTGTGTTGGGGCAACAATGCGCTCGGCCAGCTCGGCACCGGCACGCCGGGGAGCGAATACCTGCCCGCCCGGAACATGGCCCTGAATCTGGCACAGGCACCACGGGTCTACTGGCAACATGGCTGCGCAGCGGACAACGTCGGCAACGCATTGTGCTGGGGCAGCGGCTACTACGGCACGGGTGAGCCCTTGCCGCTGGACCCCATTGCGCATCACCTCGCGCAGGGCGTTGGCGGCCCGGTATCGCGTGCCGCCGCCGGCTCATCGCACCAATGCGTACTACGCAACGATGGCGCGGTTCTGTGCTGGGGTTTCAATTTCTACGGCGCCATCGGCAATGGCGCTACAGGCAACGAAAACGAACCAACCCCGCATACGGTCAATGGCATCACCCAGCCCGTAACCCAGATTTCGGCCGGCAATTACCACAATTGCGCCTTGCTGCAGGACGCGTCGGTGGCATGCTGGGGCATCAACTGGGCCGGGCAATCCGGCGTCACGAATTTCAACGAAGTCCTCACCGCCACGACCGTGGCCGGGCTTTCCGATGTCCGGCAGGTCAGCGCGGGCACAGTCAACAGTTGTGCGGTCAACGGCACGGGTGAAGTTTGGTGCTGGGGCGACAATCAGTATGGCCAGCTCGGCATAGGCGACACCACGCCCCAGCAAAGCGCGGCTCCGGTCATGGTCAGCGGCCTGCCGGCAGCGGCAACACAGGTGTCGATTACCCAATGGCACGCTTGCGCGGTACTCGTTACCGGCAAGATCGCCTGCTGGGGCGCCGGCTGGTACGGCAACCTTGGCAATGGCGGCTTTGATGACAGCGCGACGCCGGTACTGGTGGATTCCAGCGAGACCTTCGTGCAGGTGGCCGCTGGGGTTTCACATACCTGCGCGCGCACCGCCAGCAATGATGTTTACTGCTGGGGCGACGGCCTCTACGGCCAGTTGGGCGTTGGCGTGCTGACCAGTACCGACACTCCTTTGCAGGTCGGTATCAAAGCCACCGATATCCAGGCTGGCACCGACACGACATGCGCCCTCGGCATCGACAACCGTGCGTGGTGCTGGGGCGCCAACGAGAGCGCCCAGCTCGGCATCGGACGACGCGGCATTTCGGAAACACCGATTGAAGTGGTCGGCTTCGGGGACTCGATCTTCGACAGCGGTTTCGAGGGAGATTGACCGCGCAGGATGCGCTGTACGCGCCGTGTCCGCACGGCGCGTACATTCGTCTCCGGCGCCCGGCAGCCGCCGGCGGCGACAGAGCCGGGCAACGGCTCCACCCGCTCCTGCCGACTCGTTGCAGGGCATGACAGCCGGCGCCATCGCGGCCACGTCCAGACATGTGCATCCGCAACACTGCGCCGATATCTTGCTAGACTTTCGCGCTTTCCGCCCGCAAGGATGTTGTCGATGCCGTCCGCCCCGTTGCCTGATTCCATCCATGTCGCCGTCATCGGCCTGGGCTACGTCGGCCTGCCATTGGCGGCCGGGTTCGGGCATGTGCTGCCCACCCTGGGTTTCGACATCAACCGGACCCGCATCGCCGAGTTGCAGCAGCACCGCGATCACACGCTGGAAATGAGCCCGGCAGAGCTCGCCGCGGTACCGCAGCTCGCCTTCAGCCACACGCCGGAAGACCTCAAGGCGTGCAACGTCTACATCGTCACCGTGCCAACCCCGATCGACGATTCCAAGCGACCTGATTTGACGCCGCTGGAATCGGCCAGCCGCACCGTGGGGCAGGCAATCGGCAAGGGCGACGTGGTGGTGTTTGAATCCACCGTCTACCCGGGCGCGACCGAGGAGGTCTGCATTCCCCTCATCGAGCAGGTTTCTGGCTTGCGCTACAACGAGGATTTTTACGCCGGCTACAGCCCCGAGCGCATCAATCCGGGTGACAAGGAACACCGGCTGGAAACCATCCTCAAGGTGACCTCCGGCTCCACCCCGGCGGCGGCCGATTTCGTCGACACGCTGTACCGCCGGGTGATCAAGGCCGGCACCCACAAAGCGTCCTCGATCCGTGTCGCCGAAGCCGCCAAGGTGATCGAGAACACCCAGCGGGACTTGAACATCGCGCTGATCAACGAGCTGGCGCTGATTTTCCACCGGCTCGGCATCGACACCCAGGAAGTGCTGGAAGCGGCCGGCACCAAGTGGAACTTCCTGCCGTTCCGGCCGGGTCTGGTCGGCGGCCACTGCATCGGCGTTGATCCGTACTATCTGACCCACAAGGCGCAGCAGATCGGCTACCACCCCGAAGTGATTCTGTCCGGCCGCCGCATCAACGACGGTATGGGCGCGCACGTGGCCGAACGGGTGATCAAGTTGATGATCGAGCGGCGCATCCACGTCGCCGACGCGCGCGTGCTGGTGCTCGGCCTTGCGTTCAAGGAAAACTGCCCGGATCTGCGCAATACCCGCGTCACCGACATCATCCACGAACTGGCGAGTTATCACGCCACGGTGGATGTGTACGACCCCTGGGTCAATGCCGCGGAAGCCCGCCACGAATACGGCCTGGATTTGATCGAAGCACCGCAAGCGGGCGCCTACGACGCCATCGTGCTGGCGGTCGCCCACCAGCAATTTGCCGAGCTCGGCGCCGCCGGCATTCGTGCATTCGGCAAGCCGAACGCGATATTGTTCGACGTCAAGCAGCTGCTGCCGCGCGGCGATACCGACGGCCGCCTGTAACCCGTCACCACGGAAAACCCATGCGCATCCTGGTCACCGGCGCCGCCGGCTTCATCGGCTCCACCCTCAGCCACCGCCTGCTGGCGCGCGGCGACGAGGTGCTGGGCTTCGACAATCTGAACGACTATTACGACGTCACGCTGAAACAGGCACGTCTTGACCGCCTGACGCCGCAGCCGGGCTTTCGTTTCGTCAAGGGCGGCATCGAAGACCGCGCCGCAGTTGAACACGCCTTCGCCGGGTTCCGCCCGGAGCGGGTGGTCAACCTCGCCGCCCAAGCCGGCGTGCGCTATTCGATCGAGAACCCGCACGCCTACGTGGAATCCAACCTGGTCGGCTTCATCAACATCCTGGAAGCCTGCCGGCACGGCGGCGTCGGGCATCTGGTCTATGCCTCGTCCAGCTCGGTGTACGGCGCCAATCGAAAATTGCCGTTCTCGGTGCGCGACGCAGTCGACCACCCGGTCAGCCTGTACGCGGCAACCAAGAAGGCCAACGAGCTGATGGCCCACACCTACAGCCATCTGTACCAGTTGCCGACCACCGGCCTGCGCTTTTTCACCGTGTATGGCCCGTGGGGTCGACCGGACATGGCACTGTTCCTGTTCACCCGCAAAATTCTCGCCGGCACCCCCATCGACGTGTTCAACCACGGTCACCACAGCCGCGACTTCACCTACATCGACGACATCGTGGAAGGCGTGATCCGCACCCTCGACCATGTGCCGGCGCCCGACCCGGCGTTCGATCCGCTCAGCCCTGACCCGGCCACCAGCTCGGCGCCGTACCGGGTCTACAACATCGGCAATCACCAGCCGGTGCAACTGTCGCACTACATTGAGGTGCTGGAGGACTGTCTCGGCAAGAAGGCGATCCGCAACCTGCTGCCGTTGCAGCCGGGCGATGTGCCGGACACCCACGCCGACGTCGAGGAATTGGTCCGCGACACCGGCTACCAACCGGCCACCTCGGTGGAGCAAGGAATCCGCCGTTTCGTTGACTGGTATCGGCAGTACTATCAGGCTTGATCCCTGACAAGCGCCGGCACAGCCAGAAAACTGTGATACTGTTCACACTTTCGGCGCCTCAAACGGAGTGACTCGCCATGAAAACCCTGCGTTTCCTCGCCGTCACCGGGTTGGTTTTGCTGCTGGTGGCCTGCGCCAGCGGGCCGACCCACGTCGCCGGCCCCACGGTAGACCCGGTCAGCCAGGCCGTTTCGATCTATCGCATCGGCGTCGACGACGGCCTCAAAATCACCGTGTGGCACAACCCCGACCTCAGCGTCGATGTGCCGGTACGGCCGGACGGCAAGATCTCGGTGCCACTGATCGGCGACGTCCAGGCCGGCGGCAAGACACCGGAAGAAGTCGCGGCCGAAATCGAGGAGCAGCTCAAAGCCTACGTCCGCGACCCACAGGTCGCCGTGATCCTGACCCAGTTGCGCAGTCACGAATACCTGTCGCGCGTGCGCGTGACCGGCGCTGTCCGCAACCCGGTTTCACTGCCCTGGCGGCAGGGCATGACGGTGCTCGACGCGGTGCTGGCCGCCGGCGGTGTCACCGATTTCGCGGCCGGCGACCGCACCGAGCTCTACCACAAGGACAAGCAGGGCGTGACCACCGCCTACGGCGTGCAGTTGGACGCGATCCTGAAACGCGGACAGCTCGGCACCAACTACCCGGTACAACCCGGCGATGTGATCACCGTGCCCGAACGCGCGTTCTGACCTGCTCCCACCGACTGCGCCAATGAACCGCGATATCGCCCCCCTTTCCGACCTGTTGCCGGTGCTGGCCACCGAAGGCCGCCGCTACAGCGTGACGATGGTGGCAACCTTCGCCGCCATCGCCCTGACTGCCTTGGCCATCGGCATGTTGTGGCCGCGCAAATACCAGACGTCCACCACCATCCTGGTGCAGGAGAGCAACATCATCACGCCCTTGATGGAGGGCCGCGCGGTGGCCACCGGCGTGGCCAAACGCGCCGCCATCGCGCGCGAGGTGATCTCCAGCCGCAAGGTGCTCGAAGACGTGCTTCGGGCCGGCGGCTGGATGCAGAAAAACCCAACCCTGGTGATGCAGGATCGCATCATCGACGGCATCAAGGGCCGCACCCGCGTCACCAGCTCACGCGACAACCTGATCGACATCCAGTACACCGATTCCGATCCACAACGCTGCTATCTGGTCACCCAGCGCCTGGCGCAGCTGTTCATTCAGGAGAGCCTTGCCGCCAAGATGCGCGAGAGCCGGGATGCCTTCGAGTTCATCGACAGCCAAGTCAAGGCCTACCACCAGAAACTCGCCGACGCCGAAGGCAAGCTCAAGGATTACCGCGAGAGCAACGTCGATGCCCGTCCCGGCAGCGAAGCGGACACCAACTCGCGCATCAACCAGTTGCGCGGCAACATGGAACAGGCGCAAATGGACCTGACCATGCAGCGCTCCGCCGCCGCCGCCCTGGAAAAACAATTGTCGGGCGAATCGGAGGTCACCGCAGTACAAACACGCGGCGGCCAGATTCGCGCGCAAATGGCCCAGCTGCAAGGCCAGTTGGACAGCTTGCTGCTGACCTACACCGACCAGTACCCGGATGTGGTCCGCATCCGCCATCAACTCGACGATCTGCGCAGCGCACTCGCCAAGGCGGAGGCCCAGCAGCAGGCCGCCAAGCAAGCTGGCACCCCGGCGGCGCTGGATGACTCGGTTCAGTACAACCCCTTGTACCAGGACTTGCGCAGCAAGCTCGCC
>DASSXP010000165.1:0-4628 GCA_035703755.1 Rhodanobacteraceae bacterium
GGCCCTGCTCAGTGCCGCCGGGGTGTTTCTGCACACCTTGTACGACGCCGCGCGCACGCCGCTCGGTTTCGACACGGCGGGAATCCTTACCTTCGAATTGGCGCCGGTGAAAGCGGACTACCCCGATGGTGATTCGGTGCAGCGGCTGGCGCAGCGCGTTCACGATCGCCTGCAAGCCATCGCGGGCGTGACACAGGCAACGGTCACCACCAATCTGCCGGCGGGCGGTTTTACCGGGCAATTCAACATGGGCGTGCATGTGCCGGGTGGCGAGAATTTCAGTGCCCAGTACCGTGGCGTTGGCAATGAATTCCTCGACTTGTTCGGCGTCCAGTTGCGTGCCGGGCGCGGCTTCGGCCCCGGCGACCGGCGCGGTGGCGAAGCCGTGGCGGTGGTGAACCGGGTGCTGGCCGAACACGAATACAGTGGTCACGCGCTGGGCCAGCTGATCCAGCGCGGCAGCGGCCCCGATCTGTGGTCGGCGAGGATCGTCGGCGTGGTCGCCGATACCAGCCAATACGGCCCACTGGGTCCGCAACCGCCGGTGGTGTATCTGCCGTTTACGCAAATGCCGGACGATGTGCTGCGCATTTTTCGCAGCTTCGAACCCTTGCGCTTTGCGCTCAAGGTGCATGGCGATCCGGCCAGCTACCGCGACACCGTGCGCAAGGCGGTGGCCGAGGTGGCGGCCGAGCAACCGATCGCCAATATCCAGAGCATGCAGCGCATCGTCCACGACACCACCGCGCGCACGCGCCTGAATCTGCTGCTGGTCGGCATCTTTTCGGCGCTGGCGCTGCTGCTGGCGGCGGCCGGCCTGTACGCGGTGATGGCGGTGACCGTTGCCGCCCGCGAGCGCGAGTTCGGCGTGCGCATGGCACTTGGTGCCGCGCCCGCGCGCCTGTGGCGCTTGGTGCTGCGCGGCGGCATGGCCCAGATCGGCATCGGCCTGCTGCTCGGCGTCGCTCTGGCGCTGCTTCTCTCACGCTTGTTGCGCGCGGTGCTGGAGGAAATCAACCGCAGCGCGCTCGATCCACTCGCCATGGCCGGTGTCTGCGTCCTGTTGTCCATGGCAGGCCTGCTGGCCTGTCTGCTGCCGGCCTTGCGCGCGGCGCGGGTGGCGCCGATGCGCGCCTTGCGCGGGGAGTGAATCAGTGGAAGGGGAGCTTCGCGCATGAACATCATGCTTTCCAGAATCGGGCTCACCGAAATCTGGCGCGCCTGGCGCGCCAGCCTGCGCCGTCCCGGCTTCCTGCTGCTGGCGGCCGGCGTGCTGGCGCTGGGCATAGCTTCCACGGTAGCGGTGTTTGCGCTGATCCAAAGCACTTTGCTGCGGCCCTTGCCGCTGCCGCAGCCCGCGCGGGTGATGGTGGTGGGGCGTTGGAGTGGTGCGCATGTGGGCACCATTTCGCCGCGTTATTACCAGCAGCTTGCCGGGCTCAAGGGTGTCACGTCGGTGGCGTTGAAGCAGGCGGGGTCGATGGCGAACATCGCGGGCGATGGTGCGCCGGAGCAGGTGCCGCGCATCTACGCCGACCGCCACTTGCTGCCCGCGCTGGGGTTGCAGCCGAGCCTCGGCCGCAATTTCGATGCGCAGGAAGACCGGCCCGGCGGCGCGCCGGCGGTGATGATCGGCTACGGCTTCTGGCAGCGTCGCTATGGCGGCGATCCACAGGTGCTGGGGCGGCGGCTGCGGGTGGACGGGGTGGAGCGCAGCATCATCGGCGTGCTGCCGGCCAGCTTCAATGCGGTGGCTGGCGTGGGCGACGTGGTGCTGCCGCTGGCGCTGCCGGCGGCCAGCAAGGACGAGGGCGCCAACTACATGGCCATTGCGCGGCTCGCCGCCAGCGCCGATGCGGCCACGGTGGCGGCGGAGGTCGATGCGCGGCTGCATGCGCTGGACGTGGCGGCGGGCGGCAACGCCATGGTGCGCACGCGCTACGGTGTGGAGCGCCTCGCCGACTGGCTGCATCGCGGCGCGCGGCCGGTGCTGCGCTTGTTCCAGGGCAGCGCCTTGCTGGTGCTGCTGATCGCGCTGGTCAACCTTGCCAACCTGATGCTGCTGCGCGCGCTGTCGCGCGGGCACGATGCGGCGGTGCGCGGCGCGCTGGGCGCCTCGCGCCTGCGCTTGATGCTGCCGGCCCTGGGCGAAGGTCTGCTGGTGGGCCTGATCGGCGCGGTGCTGGGCATGGCTCTGGCCGCGACTGGCTTGGCCGTGATGCGGGGTTTCATTCCGGCGCAATGGCTGCTGGGCGGCGTGGTGCAGATAGGCGCTTCTTCGTGGCTGATGGCCGTGTTGCTCGGCCTGGTGGCTGCCATGCTCGCGGCGGGCTTGGCGCTATGGCGCAGCGGCGGTACGGCCTCGCTGGAGGCATTGCGCGAAGGCGGACGTAGCGGCGTGGGGCGCCAGGCCGGTTGGCTGGGGCGCGTGTTGGTGGTGGCGCAGGTGGCCTTGGCGGCGATGCTGCTCAGCGCGGCCGGCGTGTTCGTGCATGCGCTTCACGATGCCGCGCGCACGCCGCTGGGTTTCAGCAGCGAACAGGTGCTCAGCTTCGAGCTGGCGCCGGTGTCGGCAGACTACCCGGATGCGGCGGCGGTGGATGCGCTGACGCAACGGCTCAGCGAACGCCTGCGCGCGATCCCCGGCGTCGCCGCCGCCGCGGTCACCACCAACCTGCCCACCAGCACGGACAACATCGGCAGTTTCGGACACTTCAGCACGGCCATGCACGTACCGGGCGGGAGCACGTTCAACGCGCAATACCACGGTGTCGGTCCCGGCTATTTCGAGCTGCTCGAGATCCCGCTGCAACGCGGGCGCCACTTCGCGCGCAGCGATGCGGCGGGCAGCGAGCGCGTGGCCATCGTCAGCCGCGATCTCGCCGAGCAGCGTTACGATGGCGAAGCGCTGGGCAAGATGATCGACGTGGAAGGCACAGGCAATACCGTGTGGCCGGCGCGCATCGTCGGCGTGGTGGGCGACACCTGGCAAGACGGCCCGCTGCAGCCGCAGCAGCCGGTGCTGTACGTGCCACTGGCGCAGATGCCCGAGCCGCTGCTGGCGGGTTTTCGCCGCTTCGAACCGCTGCGCTTCGTGCTGCGCGGCCACGGCAACCCGGACGACTGGCGCGCCGGCGTGCGCGCCGCGGTGGCGGAGGTCGCGCCCGATCAGCCCATCGCCAACCTGCGCACGCTGCGCAGCATCCTGCATGCCGTCACTGCCGAGGTGCGCTTGAACCTGCTGCTGATCGGCGTGTTCGCCGCGCTGGCCGTGCTGCTGGCTGCCGCCGGCTTGTACGCGGTGATGGCGGTGGCGGTGGCCGCACGCGAGCGCGAGTTCGGCGTACGCATGGCGCTGGGTGCGGCGCCTGCGCGGTTGTTGCACCTGGTGCTGCGTGGCGGCCTGCGGCAGATCGCGGCGGGGCTGGCGCTGGGCGTGGTGGCAGCGTGGTCGTTGGCGCGCGTCCTGTCGCAGTTGCTGATGACCTTGATCGGTCATGGCGGCGCGCTCGATCCGCTGGTGATGCTGGGCGCGGCCGTGGTGCTGTTGCTCGCCGGCCTGCTCGCCTGTCTGCTGCCGGCCTTGCGCGCGGCGCGGGTGGCGCCGATGCGCGCCTTGCGTGGGGAGTGAGGATGATGGGCGGGTTCAAGGAAAATCATCGCATCAAAGTAGAGGGCAGGACATGCGGGTAATCATCAATGGGGCCGGCATCGCCGGCACGGCGCTGGCCTTCTGGCTGGGGCGGGCGGGGCATGAGGTGCTGCTGGTGGAGCGTGCGCCGGCGCTGCGTCGCGGCGGCTATGTGCTCAATCTGTGGGGCATCGGTTACGACGCGGCGGAGAGGATGGGTTTGCTGTCGCGTCTGTCGGGCTTGCAATACCAGGTCGACAACTTGTGCATGGTGGATCGGCATGGCCGTGTACGCGGCGGCTATCCGTCGCGCGTGTTGTCGGGCCTGACTGGCGGACGCATCATGGCGCTCGCCCGCACTGATATCGCGGCCTCCATCCACGAGCGGCTGGATGCGCGAGTGGAGCGACTATTTGGCGACAGCGTCGCCGGGATCGAGGACGACGGGGCACAAGTGCATGTGCGTTTCGAGCACGCGCCATTGCGGCAGGCCGATTTGGTGATCGGTGCCGATGGCCTGCACTCGCGCGTGCGCCAGTTGCTGTTCGGCCCCGATGCGCGATTCGAGTATCCGCTGGGTTGCCATGTGGCCGCTTTCGAGCTGGCCGGTTACCGTCCGCGCGACGACAGCCGCTATGAAGCGTTTACGGCACCCGGCCGCTACATCGCCAAGTTTCCGGTGCGCAACGACACGACATTGTTCTTCATGGTGCTGCGCGACGAGTACCTCGACGGCGCCGTGCCCGGCAACGATGCCGGGCGCCGGGCGGTGCTGACACGCGCCTTTGCGGATCTCGGCTGGGAGTGCGCGCCGATTCTTGCCGGCTTGCAGCAAGCCGAGAACCTCTACTTCGATTCCATCAGCCAGATTCGCATGCCGGCGTGGAGCCAGGGGCGGGTGGCCCTGCTCGGCGATGCCGCGGCCTGTCCGTCGCTGATTGCGGGAGCGGGCTGCGGTTTTGCGCTGGCCGAAGCGTATGTGCTGGCGGGTGAGCTC
>DASSXP010000197.1:0-10495 GCA_035703755.1 Rhodanobacteraceae bacterium
CACTGGTAATGCAGGCCGCGCAGCACGCCGTGGGCCGAGCGCGACACGTTGGATTGCACGAAACGCAAATCGCCGAGGCCAATATCGGCAAACTTGCCGGCGTGGTAGCTCTCGTAGAAAAAGCCACGCGCATCGCCGAACACCTGCGGTTCGATCACGCATACGCCGGGCAGCGCGGTGTCGATGCGCCTCATGGCGTCGCTCCGCGCCGCGCCAGTTCCTTGAGGTACTGGCCGTAGCCGGTCTTGGCCAGCGGTTCGGCCAAGCGGCCGAGTTGTTCGGCGTCGATCCAGCCGTTCTGGAACGCGATTTCCTCCGGGCAGGAGACTTTGAGGCCCTGCCGCTTCTCCACCGTCTCGATGTAGTTGGCCGCTTCGATCAGGCTGTCGTGGGTGCCGGTATCGAGCCAGGCGAAACCGCGCCCGAGCTGCTCCAGCCGCAGGCTGCCGTCGGCCAGATAGCAGCGGTTCAAATCGGTGATTTCCAGTTCGCCTCGGGGTGACGGTTTCAGATCACGGGCGAAATCGCACACCCGTTGATCGTAGAAGTACAGGCCGGTGACGGCGTAGTTGGACTTCGGCTGCGCCGGTTTTTCCTCCAGCCCGACCACGGTGCCGGCGGCATCGAACTCGGCCACGCCGTAGCGCTCCGGGTCGGTGACGTAGTAGCCGAACACGGTGGCGCCGGCGGTGTGCGCTGCGGCCTTGCGCAGCTTGCCGGTCAGGCCGACGCCGTGAAAGATGTTGTCGCCCAGCACCAGCGCGCAAGGATCGCCGGCAACGAAATCACGGCCGATGGTGAAGGCCTGCGCCAGCCCATCGGGTGACGGCTGCACCGCGTAGTGGATCGACAAGCCCCATTGCGAACCATCGCCAAGGAGCCGCTGGAACATGGCCTGTTCGTGCGGGGTGTTGATCACCAGCACCTCGCGGATACCGGCCAGCATCAGGGTTGCCAGCGGATAAAAAATCATCGGCTTGTCGTACACCGGCAGCAGCTGCTTGCTGACCGCCTGAGTGATCGGGTAAAGCCGGGTACCGGAGCCACCGGCGAGGATGATGCCTTTGTTGATCGTCATGTCTATCTCTGTTCGACGTCGAAAATGCAGGTAACAGGACGCCGGCCCGGCTCAGTCCGAACCCAGCCGCTGCATTCGGTAACTGCCATCCAGCACCCGCTGCACCCAGGCCTGATTGCCGAGATACCAGTCGACGGTGCGCGCGATACCGCTGTCGAAACTCTCGCTCGGTTGCCAACCAAGTTCGCGCCGCAGCTTGCTGGCGTCGATCGCGTAGCGGCGGTCATGGCCGGGGCGATCCTTGACGTAGGTGATCAGGGATTCGCGCGGGCGACCATCGGGCAACGGCTGGCGCGCATCCAGCAGCGCGCACAGGGCGTGGACCACCTGGATGTTTTCGCGTTCCGCGTTGCCGCCGACGTTATAGGTCTCGCCCACCCGACCGGATTCCAGCACCCGCGCGATGGCGGCGCAATGGTCGCCGACATACAGCCAGTCACGCACGTTGCGGCCATCGCCGTAGACCGGCAGCGGCTCGCCCGTCAGCGCCTTCTGCAACACCAGAGGGATCAGCTTCTCCGGAAACTGGTAGGGGCCGTAGTTGTTGGAGCAATTGGTGGTCAGCACCGGCAGGCCATAGGTGTGGTGGAAGGCCCGCACCAGATGATCGGAGGCCGCCTTGGAGGCCGAATACGGCGAATTCGGTGCGTAGGGTGTCTCCTCGGTGAAGGCGCCACTCGCGCCCAGCGAACCGTAGACCTCGTCGGTGGACACGTGCAGGAAGCGGAACGCCGCCCGCGCCGGTTCGGCCAGCTCGCGCCAGTAGTCGCGGGCGCATTCCAGCAATGCCAGAGTGCCGACCACGTTGGTGTCGACGAAGGCGGCCGGGCCGTCGATGGAACGATCGACGTGTGACTCGGCAGCGAAGTTCACCACGGCATCGGGCCGGTGCTCGGCCAGCAAGCGCGCCAGCAGCGCGCGGTCGCCGATGTCGCCGTGCACGAACATGTGGTTCGGGTTGCCGGCCAGACTGGCCAGCGTGTCGGGGTTGCCGGCGTAGGTCAGCTTGTCGAGGTTCACCACGCGTTGGCCGCGCGCCACCTCGCCAAGCACGAAATTGCCGCCGATGAAACCGGCGCCGCCGGTGACCAACAGGGTAGGCATGGGCATTCCTGACGTGCAAAGACCCCGAGTTTATCAGCCCGCAGCGAGGAAACCCCGCACCGCGGCCGGATCGAACGGCCAGTCGAGCTCGCGCCCGCTGTCGCCATCGCGCAACACCGGCACGCGCGTCCCGTAGCGGCCTTCCAGTTCCTCGTGGTCATCCAGCCAGACGCTGGCGAAGTCCGGGCAGCGGGCTTCGGCCAGTACCGCCAAGGCCATATCGCAGAGATGGCAGTCGTCGCGTTGATAGAGGATGAGGTTCATCAGTGGTCTGGCGTAGAATGGACGTCCATTTTCACTCAAATCCACTTCCATGGCCGTCAGCGTTTTCGATATTTTCAAGATTGGTATTGGCCCGTCTTCGTCCCACACGGTGGGCCCGATGCGCGCGGCGGCCCGTTTTGCCAGCCATTGGCTGGAGGAGAAAGGCCAGCTCGCCGTGGTGGCACGGGTGGGCTGCGAATTGTACGGTTCGCTGGCGCTCACCGGCCGTGGTCACGGCACCGACAAGGCGGTGCTGCTGGGGCTGGAAGGCGAGTGGCCAGATCGGGTCGACCCGGATGCGATCCCGGCGGCACTGGAGCGAATCCGCTCCAGCAAGCGTTTGCAGTTGCTCGGCAAGCGGGAGATCGACTTCGACGAGAAGCGCGACCTCATTTTCAACAAGCGCCAGAAGCTCCCGTATCACGTCAACGGCATGCGCTTTTCCGCCTGGGATGCGGCCGGCAACCTGCTGGCCACCCGCGACTACTACTCGGTTGGCGGCGGTTTCGTGGTGAACCCGGACGAGGCGGCCGAGAACCGCATCGTCGCCGACACCACGCCGCAGCCCTACCCGTTTTCGAGTGGCGATGAACTCCTGGCCCTGTGCGAAAAGCACGGCATGTCGATCGCCACGCTGATGCGCGAGAACGAAAAGGTCTGGCGCAACGAAGCGGAAATCCGCAGCGGCCTGCTCGACATTTGGCACGCGATGCAAGGCTGCGTCGCGCGCGGCCTGCGTTCGCCCGGCACTCTGCCCGGCGGCCTGCACGTCAAACGCCGCGCCCCCACGCTGGCGGAAGAATTGCGTGATCGCCCGGAAGCGGCGCTGCGCGATCCGTTGACCATCCTCGACTGGGTCAACCTGTACGCGCTGGCGGTGAACGAGGAAAACGCCGCCGGCGGCCGCGTGGTGACGGCCCCGACCAACGGCGCTGCTGGCATCGTGCCCGCGGTACTGCACTACTACGAGCGCTTCTGCCCGAAGTCGGATGAGAACGGCGTTCTGGATTTCCTGCTGACAGCGGGCGCCATCGGCATTTTGTACAAGGAGAACGCCTCGATTTCCGGCGCCGAAGTCGGCTGCCAGGGCGAGGTTGGCGTCGCCTGTTCGATGGCGGCCGGCGGCCTCACCGCCGCCTTGGGCGGCAGCGTCGAGCAGGTGGAAATGGCGGCGGAAATCGGCATGGAGCACAACCTCGGCCTGACCTGCGACCCGATCGGCGGCCTGGTGCAGATCCCCTGCATCGAGCGCAATGCAATGGGCTCGGTGAAGGCGATCAATGCCAGCCGCATGGCGCTCAAGAGCGACGGCAAGCACCGCGTGTCGCTGGACAAAGTCATCAAGACGATGCGCGAGACCGGCCGTGACATGAAGGACAAGTACAAGGAAACCAGCCGCGGCGGTCTCGCGGTCAACGTGATCGAGTGCTGAGCCGCGCGGCCCCCTGCCAAGGCGCGACCATTCCGCGTGCTGCGCAGGCGCGGGTTGGCGTGAAAGGCGACCGGATCAGCCGCCGAGACGCTGGGTCAGAACCGCGATGCGGCTGTCATTGGGGGCCAGGCTGCGCGCTTTGCCGAGGGCACGCCGGGCTTCGGCGAGTTTGCCCATGTCGGCGTTGCGGCTGGCCTGATCGAACCATGCGGCAGCCAGCTGGCTGCGCAAGGCGGGCAAGGCGGTACTGCCCGGCGCCAGCGCGGCGAACGCGGCCATGCGATCAGCGGCAAGGTCGGGATCGCGCTGATCCAGCGCCTGTTCAAACAAGCTGCGGGCGGTGGCGGGCAGGGTGGCGAGCCCCGCCAGGGCATCGGCGTTGTTGTCGTCAATCGCCAGCGCGGAACGATACAAGTCATAGGCCGAGTCGCCCGGCGGGAGCACCAGATCGCCGCTGACGGCGGCCGCCTGAGCCCGTGTGATCAGCGCCTGCGCCTTGGCGCGATCGGCGGCACTGAGCGATACCGTCGCGGCCACCGTGGGTGCCTGGCGTGCGGCTTTGAGGTGCGCGCGGGCATCGGCCAACGCGACCGAATCGGGCGCCACCGTCAGCGCCTGATCCAGTGCGGTGGCCGCCACATCAAGGCGGCCAGCGCGGATGTCGGCCTCGGCCTGCTTGACCAAGGCTGCCGCCACGGCGCGCAGCCCGGCATGGGCGTCGGCATTGTCGGCATCGAGTGCCAGCACCGCGCGATAGCGCGCCAATGCATTGGCCTCCCCTGCCCCGGCCAGGTGCCCCGCCGCGAGGTCGGCCGCCGCCTGCTTGAGCAGTGCATCGCGTGCGGCATCCGCCTTGGCTTGGGCTGCGGCAACGCTGGCGCGCAGCGCCGGCAGCTCGGCAAAGCCGGGCAGCAGGTTGCCGAGTTGCTGCACGCCTTGCTGCGCTTCGGCGAGTTTGCCGGCTGCCAACGCCTGACGCAGCGCGGTCGCCAGATCGCGGCCGATGCCATCCAGCCCGTGTCGCGCGACCGCGTTGGCCGGATCGGCGGTGAGCATTTCCTGGTACAGGGCGGCAGCGCCGCCGGGACCGTCGAGCCGGCCATCGGCGCGGGCCTGCTGCGCCCGCTCCAGCAGGTTGGCGAGGCGGCTGCCGCGCGCGCGCGCGGCGGCGATGTCGCTGGCCAGCTGATCGAGCGCCTTGCCGCCGCCCAGCAATGCTCGGGCTTGTTCCAGCGCATGGCCTGCCTGATCGAGCTTGCCAGCCTTGAAGGCTTGCTCGGCCAACTGTAACTGGGCTTCACCGACTTTTTGCAAACCGGCCAGTGCGCGCTCGCTGTCGGGTGACAGGGCCCGCGCGGCAGAATACAACTCGCGCGCGCTGTTGCCGTCGTTGCCGACCAGCGTCCCGGCCGCAAAGGCCTGATCGGCACGCTCCAGTATCGCGTTCAATTGCGTGTTGGGCACCAGCGCGCGCAAAGTGTCGCGCTCGCTCCATGCCCACAGGCCGCCGCCAACCAACAAGGCCAGCGCCACCCACCAACCCCAGCGAATCGGCGTCTTGACGGGCTTTTGCTGGCGTGGGCGCGACGGCGCCTGCATCCGTGTCGGCGCTTCGGCTGGCGACAACGTCGACTCCAGTGAGCCCAGCGTGGGTTCGGTCCGGTGGGCTGGGTTGGGATGGCGGTCCGGGTGACGTGGCATGGTGGGGCAACGGTAATCCTGAGGCGGAAAAGCTTAGCAAAGGCGGCTGAACGGCACGCTTGAACACGGCGACCTGCGCCGGTCAGAAGCCATCCGCGAGGCGCCTCGCTTCGAGTACGCCGGGCAAGGCGTCGAGGCGCACCAGCAGATCGGACAACTGGCCGAAATCCCGTACCCGCAAACTGAAGCGCATGTCGACTTCGGCACTTTTCGGCAGGCTGCGCGTGGCGCTGGCGGCGACATGGGCACCGGCATTGGCAATTGCGCTGCCAACGTCCTTGAGCAAGTCCTTGCGGTCGTAGCCACGCACCAGCACATCGACCAGATAGCTGCGCGCATTGCGCGCGCCCCAGCTGACCTCGATCACCCGGTCGGGCTCGCGCTGGGTGAGCCGCGACAGCGCTTTGCAGTCGGCCCGGTGCACGGAGATGCCGCGCCCGCGCGTGATGTAACCGCGCACCGGGTCGCCCGGCAACGGCTGGCAACAGCCGGCCAGTGACGACAACAGGTTGCCGACGCCTTCGATGCAGAAGGCATCCGTCGGCAGCGGCGGTTGGGTCGGGCCGGCGGACGCCGGCGCGGCACTTGCCGGCGTCGGTGCCAACGATTCGTGCAGCACCCGCGCCACCTGCCCGGCGCTGGTTTCACCGAGCGCCAGCGCGACCAGCAAATCTTCATGGCTCTTCAGATTGAAGCGCGTGTGCAGATCCTCGACCCCGGCCTGCAACATGCCGACCCGACGCAGCTCCCGATCCAGGATGGCCTGCCCGGCGGCGAGGTTTGTCGCCAGATCGGTGCGCCGGAACCACGCCCTGACCTTCTCGCGGGCGCGATGGGTATTGAGGTAGCCGCTCTGTGCCGACAACCAGTCGCGGCGCGGTTCAGCCTGCTTGGCAGTGAGGATTTCAATGCGGTCGCCGGTCTGCGGCTGAAAGCCGAGCGGCACGATGCGACCATTGACTTTGGCGCCACGGCAGCGATGGCCGACGTCGGTGTGGACGTGATAGGCGAAGTCGAGCACGCTGGCTCCCGCCGGCAGGTCGAACACGTCACCGCGCGGCGTCAGCAGATAGACGCGGTCTTCCAGCAATTCGGTGCGAAAACCGGCCAGCAACGCCGCATCGTCGCCTTCGCCATCGCCACGGGCTTCGAGCAGTTTGCGCATCCAGGCAATCTTCGCCTCGAACGCGGCATCGCCACCGCCGCCTTCCTTGTAGCGCCAGTGCGAAGCCACGCCGAGCTCGTTGGCCTGGTGCATTTCATGGGTGCGGATCTGTACTTCCAGCGTCTTGCCGAGCGGCCCGGCCACCGCGGTGTGGAGCGAGCGGTAGCCGTTGCCCTTGGGCCGGGCGATGTAGTCGTCGAACTCTTTCGGCACATGCATCCACACGCCGTGAACCACGCCCAGCGCGGCGTAGCAGGCCGGGATGTCGTCAACCAGCACGCGCACGGCGCGGATGTCGAACAGCTCGGAAAACTCCAGCCCCTTGCGCTGCATCTTGCGCCAGATCGAATACACGTGTTTGGGCCGCCCGGCGAGATCGGCGCGGATACCCGCCTTGTCCAGCGCCCGGCCCAGCTCGCTCAGGCAGCGCTTGATGAAGGCTTCGCGCTCGGCACGGCCTTCGTCCAGCAGTCGCGCGATGCGGCGGTAGGTCGCCGGTTGCAGGAACGAGAACGCCAGATCCTCAAGCTCCCATTTGAGCTGGCCGATACCAAGGCGGTTGGCCAGCGGCGCGTGGATATCGACGCACAACGCCGCCAGCGCGCGGCGCTCGGCCTCGGGCAGGCTGCCGGCGGCGCGCAAGCGCGCCAACTGCCGCGCCAGCAGAATGAATACCACCCGCAAGTCGCCGATGATCGCCAGCAACAAGCGACGCAAGCCTTCGACGCCACTGCCGGGGCTGCGTTCGGCATGCAGCGTCCACACCCGTTCGGCGGCGAGTTGGCCGTCGAGCAGGCGACGCTGGGTTGCCGACAGCTCGGCTGGCCAGGGGGTGCCGCGTTCGCTGCCCGCGGCCTGCCAGGTGTCGAAGCGCACGGCGGCGGCCAGGGTTTCCTCATCGCAGCCGAGCTGCTCAAGGATCGCCAGGGTCTGGCCGGTCTGGCGTTGCCGTAGCGGCTGGGCCTGCAACGGCAGGGCGGTGTCGAAAGCCTGCGCCAGTTCACGCGGCAGCGCCGCGATTGCAGCCTGCCGCTGCGCGGGTTCCAGGTTCTGCAACAAGACGGCGGAGGCTTTCATCGTATCCCGGAAACTCGGTTCATCCGGAGCTGGCGGCAAGACGCGGCCACCCGCATGGGCAACAAACTGAAAAAGCCACCACAGTGCTCCACCGTAGCAGCTTGCCAGATACGCGATCCGGCCTTGGCGACGTTTGTCCCGGCCTCACCGCGACGGCTGCGTCCGTTACTGGTTGGCGACGAAACTCGCCGTTACCGCGCAATCGGCCACCACCGGCATGATGGTGTAGGTGTTGGCGACGGTGTCGGCGACGCCAGCGCAACCGCTGGCTCCATCGAAGTGATAACCGGCATAGGCCTGCGCGGAAAACACCAGGCTGGAACCGTAGTCCACGGTGTAGCTGCCGGCCGGCGCGGATTCACCAGAGCGGATCAGCAGGCCATTGGCGTACTGGTTGGTCACCGTGACGGTCACCTGATCGATGGCAAAGTTTGCCGTGACCTGGCAATCGCCCTGAATGTTGGCCGCCGTGTATTGGGTGGCGTCGGTCGGCGCCACGGTCGGGGTGCAGGTATTGCCTAGCACCGAGACCACATGGTGGTTGGCCGCCGGGTTGACGCTGAAGCTGGCGGCATCGCCGAACAGCACCGACTGCGACGCCGGTGTGATCGTGCCCTGCCCGGTGCCGACTGCGGCGTCCACGGCATAGTGCAGCGAGGTGAACGAGGCGCTGCAAACCATGTTGCTGGTCACGAGCAGATTGGCCACCGCGCCAGTGGCTCCGGCACAGGCATTGCCCCAACCGGAGAACGCATGCCCCGCGGCGGCGGTCGCAGTCAATTCGGCCGACGAACCGGGCGCATACAAGGCGCTGCAATTGGTCGCGCCGGCGCTGGCGCTGTCGCATTGCTGGATGCCACCACCCATCGGCATGCTGCCGCCGGTGGCAGACACCTGGCCACCGGCCGTGGTGACCGTGACCGACAGCTTGGCCAAGGCGCCCGTTTCGACCGGATAGCCGAAGGCCACGTTGTCCGTGGGGTTGTCGTCACGCGTCGCGGCGCTGGTGAACAGGGCGGCGCTCACCACCGGCACATCGGTGGGCAGCGCGGTGGAGTAGTCGATCATCGAGCAGCTGCGCTGGATCGGCGTAGTCGTTGACGCGGTGATCTTCTGGCCGCCATCGGAAAGCAGGGCCGTGCAGGAAGAGAACACCGATTGGTCATACCCTTCGCGCAAGATGTAAGCCGAGTCCCATTCCGAGCCACCGGTCAGGTTCTGCAGCTGGCCACCAGCCGGCGGCAGATGGATCGAGATTTCGTAGTTGAAGGTGTCGTTTGCCGAGGTCGGACGGTGGGTTACGCGGATGGTCACCCAACTGTTGTGTGGCGCGTCGTCGTAGCTGCCTTCGAACGCATCGCTGAACAGGCTGCGCGTGTCGGCCACATTGCCGCCATGCGGATCGGCGCTGTAGCACTGCAGGGAGGCACCCAGGTTGCCGCTGCTGGCGGCGCAGCCGGTTCCATCCGCCGGGCAGGAATCCACCGCAAGGATGCCGTTGCCGTAACTCACGCCGCGGATACCGGTGACACTGCCCATGACGCCGGCAATGTCCTGGCGCCCGAACAGCCAGCCACCGTGGCGTGGCCGCAAGTAAACCGACTCGAAGGTCGAGGGGTCAGCGGCGCCATTTTGCGCCTTGAAATGGTTGCAGAGCAGGAAATCATCAAGCGAGGCATCGACGATGTAGCCGCTCGGTGCCTGGTTGCCGGAGAATCCGTAGGTGACCGCCTGCGCTTGATTGCTGATGGCAATGGCGCGCGATTCGCCAATTTTCAACACACTGCCAGCCAGCGCCGGCAACGCTGCAACACACGCCATCACACCTGCGCCTAGCGCAAACAGGAATCGTTGATTCACCATGACCACCGAGTAATGCCAGAAGGATTGCCGGAACAGCCGTTCACGGCGCAGGGTGACGAAGCACTTTTCATGCCGTCAGCCATGTGAGGATTTTACTGCACGAAAGTACGTAAAATGTTAATACATGTCACTTTTTTGCCCCTGAAACGGTGAATTGATCGACATCCCTGGCGTTCATTCAGCGCCCGGCCAGATCAGCCACGCGCCGCCTCCAGCGCCTTTTGCAAGCGCTTGGGCGAGACCGGCTCGGTGGTGCCGAGCTCCTGCGCAAACAGCGACACCCGCCACTCCTCCAGCAGCCAACGCACGCTGTCACGCGCCGCACCCGCCGGCAAGGCCAGCAGCGCGCGCCAATACGGCAACACCTGCAGCAGCTTTTGCTGATCGCGGGCCGGGTCCCGTCGCAGGCGTTCGGCGCGCAGGCGCATCGCCTTGAGGTAACGCGGCAACTGGGCCAGGCGCGGCAACGCCAGCTCGCGCAGGAAACCCGGTTCCAGCAGCGCGGCCAGCTGTTCGGCCAGATCCTCGTAGCTCGCCCTGGCGTAGCCTTGCAGCGGCGGTTCCAGCCACGGCTTCAAATCCGCTTGCGCAATGATGATCGGCTCGGCGTGCTTGAGACGCTCGATCGCCGCCGCAAACAGCGTCCGCGACAGCTCGGCTTGCAGTGCCTCGAAATCCGCACGACGGCGCACGTCGAGCGTGTGCACGGCCAGCAAATCCCGGAATCCGCCTTCGAGCAGATCCTCGCGCAGAGCCTCGACGCCACCCAGCGGCGTGTACTGCAGGGCCAGCTTGCCGGCGATGGGCAGTT
>DASSXP010000252.1:0-18349 GCA_035703755.1 Rhodanobacteraceae bacterium
GACGAGTTCGCATTGAGCACCGATCTGATTGACGGCGACGGCTGTTCGTTGACCGGGCTGGTCGCGCTGAGTCGCGCCGCCGTGGTGCCGGTGTGCCTGGCGCGCAGCGTGGCGGCGACCAACCGCCTGTCACCCGAAGCCAACCGGCGTTACGCGTTGTGGAAAACGGCGAGTCTGGTGCCGCGCGCGCTGCGTCGGCTGGCGGTGCGGGGGCGTTTGCCATCCGGGCCGGTTTGCGCCACCGCGAGTGAGCCGGCGGTCGTGCCCTCCAGCATGACGGTGTTGCGGTTTCTGCCGCGCTTGCTGGCGCGCCGCCTGATCGCCCGCCACCATCGCCAACACAATGTCGAGCATTGGCAGCTGGCGTGGCGCCGGGCCGAGGCGCCGCTGGATCCCGCGGCGCCCAGCCAGCGCGGCATGCGGCCGTTGCAAACGCCCCACGGCCACTTCTGGGCCGATCCGTTCCTGTTCCATGACCATGGGCGCTACTGGCTGTTTTTCGAAGACTTGCCATACGCCAGCGGCATCGGCCGCATCGGCTGCGTGGAGATGGCGCAGACCGGCCCGGTCGGTGCGGCGCGGACAGTGCTGGAGCTGGACAGTCACCTGTCCTATCCGCAGCTGTTCCGTTGGCAGGGTGGCATCTACCTGATGCCGGAAAATGGCGATGCCAACCGCGTGCGGGTATACCGTGCGCTGGAGTTTCCGTGGCGCTGGGAGCCGGCCGCCGACATTCTCACGGGCCACAACTTCAGCGATGCGACCCTGTGGCAACACGAGGACGGACGCTGGTACCTGTTCGCCAACGTGTCGGAGTCCGGTGGCAGCGTGCACGATGAATTGTTCCTGTTCCATGCCGACAACCCGTTTGGGCCGTGGTGGCCGCATGCCGAGAATCCCATCGTGTCCGACGTGCGCCGCGCGCGCGCGGCCGGGCCACTGTTTCGCCACGAGGGGCGTTTGATCCGGCCGGCGCAAGATTGCGCCTGGAACTATGGCCGCGCGATCAACTTCCACGTAATCGACGAGCTCTCGCTCACGCGATACGTCGAACGGCCCTTGAGCCGGCTGCGCGGCTACTGGAGCAAGGATCTCCATGGCTGCCACACCTACACCCGCGCCGATCGGTTGGAAGCGATGGATGGCAAGGCGTTTCGCTCGCGTCGGGCGGTCGGTGCGAGCGCGATGCGGGAGCCGGACTGATGGCCCTGCGGCGCGCCGTGGTGTCCTTGCTCAACACGCCGGCCGGCCTGTTTCCCTGGTACGAGGCGTTTCCACTGGCCATCGGCGAGAAACTCGCGGCGCACGGCATCGAGCATGTGCTGGGCTACAAGGAATACCTCGCCAACGCCAGCGTGCCCGCCACGCCGCGGCTTGCGGTACACGACATTGATGCGATGCCGCACGGTGACTGGCTGCGCGCACATCTGGAACCCGTGCTCGCGCGTTTCGATCAAGTCATCGTGCACACCCATTCCTACGCATTCGGATCCTGCCGCCTCTGGGAACTGATGCGCGGCCGCGCCAATCGGCGCTGGTACGCCACTTCGCACCGCACCCCGCGGCCCGCGAGCGCATGGCATGCGGTGCCGCGACGGCTGCTGCAAGTCCTGCGTCGCGGCTACCCGGATCGCGTGTTCGGTTGCTCGGCCGCATCGGCCGCCGCGTTGCGCGGAATGTATCTGCCGAGCCGGGTCGGGGTGCTGCTGAACGGCCGGCTTGCCGGCGAAGATCTCAACCGGTTTCCGCCCCGCGAGGTGCCGCGACGCGCCCTGTTCGCGGGTCGGCTGGTGGCTGAGAAAGGCGTCTGGTCGCTGCTGGAGGCGGCGGCGGTTCTGGTAGCGCGCTATCCCGACTTTGAACTCGTCGTGGTTGGCATGGGGCCGGAAGAGGCGGCCATGCGCGACTGGATCGCGGCGCGTGGCTTGGCGTCGCGTGTTCGCATGACCGGCTACCAGCCCGATCTTGCGCCGTACTACGCGCAAGCGGATTTCGTGATCATGCCGAGCGATCCGGCCCTGGTATCCGAGGGTTTGCCGCTGGTCGCGCTGGAGGCCAAGGGCTGGGCGCTGCCCTTGCTGTACACCGCCAGTGGCGGCTTGCCGGAAACCCAGCTCGAGGGCCAGACCGGGCTGTTGGTCGATCCGTTCGATGCCGCCGGTCTCGCCGCGGCCGCGATGGCGCTGATGGACGATATCCCGCGTTACCATGACATGCGCAGCGCCATCGCCGTCGAGCGCCAGCGCTGGAGCCTCGATGCCATGGCCGAGCGGTATCTGGTGGCCTACCTCGCGGGTTTCGCTTCAATGTAGTGGCAGCTCGATTTGCAAGCCTCTGGCCAGATGGTCAGAATGCCGACAAAGCGTGATACGCATCACACTTGCAGTTCACCGCCTTCAACCGGGAACCGACGCATGACGCACGCAGCACAGGCCAAAAGCAGTCCACTGGTGACCAAAACCGCCGGCATTGCCGCCGAAATCGCCGCCGTGCACGCCGCCGACGTCGACGCGCGCAGCCGCTTTCCCGCAGAAACCTTCGCCGCCTTGCGGGCCGAGGGTTTGCTGTCGGCGGCGGTGCCCGTGGCTTTCGGCGGCGCCGGTGCCGGCATGCTGGCGCTCGGCCTGCAATGCGCGGCCTTGGCCGAAGCGTGCAGTTCCTCCGGCATGGTGCTGGCGATGCACCACATCCAGGTGGCCTGCATTGCCCGCCACGGTGCGGACGCGCCGTTCTTCCAGGCCTACATGCGTGAGCAACTGGTCGGCGCGCAGCGGCTGGTGGCTTCGATCACTTCCGAAAACGGCACCTTTGGCGACACTCGTTCCAGCGTCTGCGCGGTGGCGGTGGACGGCGATTCGATGCGGCTGGAAAAAGACGCCACCACGGTGTCCTACGGCGCCCACGCCGATGCCCAGCTGGTGACCTGCCGCCGCGCCGCCGATGCCGCCGCCAGCGATCAGGTACTGGTGTTGTTCGAGCACGGCCAGTACACGCTGGAGCAGACCGGCAGTTGGGACACGCTCGGCATGCGCGGTACCTGCAGCCCCGGCGCCAAGTTCGCCGGGCAGGGCCGTGCCGAGCAGATTCTGCCCGGCGCCTTCGCTGACTCGTCGGCCGAGACCATGGTGCCGTACTCGCACATCCTGTGGTCGGCCTTGTGGACCGGCATTGCCGCTGGTGCGATCGGCCGCGCCGCCGCCTTCGTGCGCGGCGCGGCGCGCAAGAATCCGGGTTCGGTGCCGCCCAATGCCGCGGCTTTGGCGCGCGCCCATGTGGAGTTGCAGGCCATGCGCAGCAACTGGGAAGCCTGTGCCCAGGAGTTCGACCAGATGACCGCCGAGGACGACGCCAAGGCGCGCCGCACCCTGGGCTCGATGCGTTGGGCTTTGCGCATGAACCAGCTCAAGACCTACTGCTCGGAAATGGCGCCCAAGCTGTGTCACGAGGCGCTGCAAATCATCGGCATACTGGCCTACAAGAACGACACCCCATTCAGTGTCGGCCGGCATCTGCGCGACACCTTGTCGGCCGCGCTGATGGTGTCCAATGGCCGCATCACCGGCAAGAGTGCCTCCATGTTGCTCGTGTACAAGGACGATTGACGATGAGTGCCACCGAATACGATGCGCAGAAATTTCATGATGGTCTGGTCCGGCACGGCTTGATCGTGCCAGTTGGCGTGCCGGGCATCTTCGGCCGCGGCGCGGTGTTCGAGGATGTGCTCGACCGTCTCAACGCCAGCATCAATCGCCTGTCCGCGGCCGACGGCGCCGAGTACTACGTGTTTCCCCCGGTGATCGACCGCAAGGTGCTGGAAAAGAGCGACTACCTCGATTCCTTCCCGAATCTCGCCGGCACCGTGTTCAGCTTCTTCGGCAAGGAAGTCGATGCCAGGCAACTCAGTGAGCTGATCCACGGCGGCCAGCCCTGGGGCCAGACCCAGGGCATCACCGACTGCACCTTGAATCCGGCGGCCTGCTACCCGGTCTACCCGAGTTTTACCGGCACCGTGCCCGCCGAAGGGCGGCTGGTGACGATGCTGAACTGGGTGTTCCGTCACGAGCCCTCGCCCGAACCCACCCGCATGCAATCCTTCCGGGTGCGCGAATTCGTGCGCTGCGGCACGGCCGAGCAAGTGGTCGAATGGCGTGACATGTGGTTACAGCGCGGCCTCGACCTGCTGCACGCACTGGGCTTGCCGGCGGAAAGTGAAGTCGCCTCCGATCCCTTCTTCGGCAAGGGGGGGCGCATGCTGGCGGCGAGCCAGAAGCAGCAGCAGCTCAAGTTCGAGGTGCAGGTGCCGGTGATCTCGCGGCAGAACCTCACCGCGGTGTGCTCGTTCAACTACCACCAGCAGCATTTCGGTGAGGCGTTCCGCATCCGCACCGAAGAAGGCGAAGTCGCCAACACCGCGTGTCTCGGCTTCGGCATGGAGCGCATTGTGATGGCGCTGTTGCAGACCCACGGTTTCGAACCCGCCGCGTGGCCGGCCGAGGTGCGTGCCAAGCTGTGGCCCTGAGGCCGGCATGCCCGCATTCGCTGTCATCGACCTCGACCCGGCGCGCTACGTCCGCCACGCCGTGCATGCGGAGAGCCAGACCTGGCCGGAAAAAAACTGCTACGTCGATGTCTTCATCGAACTGGTGCACGCGCTGGGCTGCGAGCCGCTGGCGCTGCTGCCGTGCGTCAACGCGGTGGATTTCGTCGGCGACCAGTGGACGTTCTACAAACCGCCGCACGATGAGCTGCGCGATCTGTTCGGCATCGAGGTGCAGGAACTCACCTGCTGGCGGCCGCTGATCGAGCACGCCGAAGAGCATCTGGCCGCCGGGCGGCTGATCTCCACCGAAGCCGACGCCTGGTGGTTGCCGGACACCTCCGGCACCGACTATCGCAGCCAGCACACCAAATCCACCATCATCCTCAACCGGCTCGACCGTGGCGCGCGGCAACTGGATTATTTCCACAATGCCGGCTACTTCCGCCTCGACGGCGAGGACTTCGCGCGCAGCTTCCAGCTCGATCAAGCGCCCGATCCGGCGTTCATGCCGTTCTACGCCGAGTTGATCCGCATCGACCGCCTGCAGCGTTTGCCGGCGGCGGACCTGCGCGCCGCCTCGCGCACCCTGCTGCGCCGACATGTCGAGCGCATGCCGGCCGCCAATCCATTGCCGCGTTTCGCCGCGCGCTTTGCCCGTGACCTGCCGGACATCACCGAGCAGGGGCTCGCCTACTACCACGCCTGGGCCTTTGCCACCGTGCGCCAACTCGGCTCGGCGGCGGAACTGGCTGCCGCCCATCTCGACTGGCTGGCCGACCCCGCGCTGGGTGATGCCGCCGCCGCCTGGCGCGACATTTCCGTCGGCGCCAAGGCCTTCATCCTCAAAGCCGCGCGCGCGGTCAATGCCCGTCGCGCCCTCGACGCTGCACCCATCCTTGATGCGTGGGCCGCGAGTTGGCAGCGCGCCCACGCGGTGCTGCTCGAACGGGCCTGATTTCCTTCACCACCAACGTCACGAACCATGAGCCAATCCGTCAAAATCCGCGACATTCTGAAACAGCACGGCCGTCTCAGCCGCGATGTCGACAGCCTTGCCGACAACGATGACCTGTACCAGGCCGGCATGACCTCGCACGCCAGCGTCAACGTGATGCTCGCACTCGAAGGCAACTTCGATGTCGAGTTCCCCGACCACATGCTGACCCGCGACGTGTTCGAGTCGATCGCCGCCATCGACGCCGCGATCAGCCAGCTGACGATAGTCTGAGGCGTGCGCGTGCGCGAGCTGGCCGCCCAGCCACGGCAGATGCTCGCAGACGGCTGGCGCATGGCCGTGTGCATGCCCGACGCGGCACCCGACGCGCACACCGAATGGCTGCCGGCGACGCTGCCGGCGACCGTCGCCGGCGTGCTGCGCGCGGGCGGACGCTGGAGCCTCGAAGAGACGCGCGACTTCGACCGCGACGATGTGTGGTGGCAACTCGATTTCGAGGCCGCACCCGGTGCCGCGGTGCTCGGCTTCGACGGCCTCGCCACGCTGGCCGAGGTGTGGCTCGATGGTGCCCTCATCCTCGCCAGCGACAACATGTTTCGTGCCCATCGGGTGCCGGTCGAGTTGACCGGAACCAGCCACCGGCTGACGATTCGCTGCCGCGCGCTGGCGCCGGAACTCAAGCGCAAACGGCCGCGTCCGCGCTGGCGCGTGCCGATGCTGGTCGAGCAACAACTGCGCTGGTTCCGCACCACCCTGCTGGGCCGCACGCCGGGCTGGTCGCCGCCGTGTGCGGCGGTGGGGCCGTGGCAGCCGGTGTGGATCGAGCGCGAGAGTCCGCGCCTGACCGCCGTGCGCATGGACGCACGGCTGCACGATGGCTGTGGGCAGCTGCACTTCCAGGCCCGCATGGACCCGCGACTCGACGATGCGCGGCTGTTGATCGAGCATGGCGCGGCACGCCACGCGGTGCCGATCACGCGCGATGGTACGCAGGCGCAAGCGCTGCTGGCGCTCGATTCGCCGCGTTTGTGGTGGCCGCACAGTCACGGTGAGCCGGCGCGCTACCGGGTCGCCGTCGAAGCCGTGTTGGGCGCTGAGGCGGTACGCATCGAGCTCGGCCATATCGGTTTCCGGCACATCGAACTCGATCAGCAGGCGGGCGAGTTCGCCTTGCGCGTCAACGGCGTGCCGGTGTTCTGTCGCGGTGCCTGCTGGACGCCGCTCGACGTGGTCACGCTGGCCGCGCCGATGGATCAGGTGCAGGCGGCAGTGGCCCAGCTGACCCGCGCCGGCATGAACATGCTGCGCATTCCCGGCGTCATGACCTACGCCAGCGACGCCTTGCTGGAGGCGCTGGATGCCGCTGGCGTGCTGTTGTGGCAGGACTTGATGTTCGCCAACATGGATTATCCGGAGGAGGATGCGTTCACCGCCGCGGCGCTCGATGAGGTCGAGCAGCAGCTGGCGCGGCTGGCGCCGCATCCCTGCCTGGCGCTGGTCTGCGGCAACAGCGAAGTCGAGCAGCAGGCGGCGATGTCCGGCGCCGGCAGCGAGCGCTGGACGCCACCCCTGTTCCATCAGGCGATCCCGCCGCTGGTGGCGGCCATCGGCGCCAACTACGTGCCGTCCAGCGCGCACGGTGGCGCGTTTCCACATGCCGTCGATGCCGGCCCGTCGTCGTACTACGGCGTCGGTGCCTACCGGCGGGCGCTGGTCGATGCCCGCGACGCCGGGCTGCGCTTCGCTTCCGAGTGCCTGGGATTTGCCAATCTGCCGCGCACCGAGGGCTTGCCGGGTGGCGCGGCGGCACGCGTGCACCAGGCCTTGTGGAAACAGCGTGCGCCGCGCGATCTCGGTGCCGGCTGGGATTTTGACGATGTCCGCGACCACTACCTGCGCACGCTGTTCGGGGTCGATCCAGTGGACCTTCGCGCCAGCGATCACGCCCGTTACCTTCAGCTCGGTCGTGCCACCAGCGCCGAGGTGATGGCGCGCTGCTTCAGCGAATGGCGGCGCCTCGGTTCTGCCACGCGCGGTGCGCTGGTGTGGTTTCTGCGCGACCTGTGGCCGGGTGCCGGCTGGGGCATCGTGGCGGCGGATGGCACGCCCAAGTCCACCTGGTACGCCTTGCGTCGTGTGCTGGCGCCGCGTGCCTTGCTGTGCACCGATGAAGGCGTCAATGGCCTGCGGCTGCATGCCGTCAATGACCGGCCGCAGCCGCTGGATGCGCAGCTGGTGGTAACGCTGTGGCGCGACGGCGCGATCCATTGCGGCAGCGGCGAATGCGCGCTCCGTGTGCCCGCGCACGCGGCCACGGCGATTGCGCCATCGACGTTGTTCGACGGCTTCATCGACCTCAATCATGCCTACCGTTTCGGGCCACCGGTCGCCGAACTGGTGCATGCGCAACTGCGTCAGGGCGATGTTACGGTGGCCGAGGCGTACCACTGGCCGCTCGGCCCGCCGCCACGCCAGCCCGACCTGGGCCTGACGGCGGAGCTGGCCGGGCAGCGCGATGATCACGCGTTGCTGCGGGTGCGCGCCGAACAAGCCGCCTACGGCGTCAACATCGAATTGCCGGGCTGGCTGCCCGACGACGACGGCTTTCATCTGGCTCCCGGTCAATGGCGTGAGATTCGCCTCCAAGCCCGCGCCGAACGGCGGGCCGGCAGCGCGCGCGGCAGCGTCACGGCGCTGAACAGCCAGCGCGCGGCGCGCTTCGAAGTGCCATGAACGCAGCAAGCGCCGGCGTGTCATTCGCGGCTGCCGAGGCGGGCTGGTTCGGCGACGAGGCGCGGCCACGTTTCGGCTGGCTGCATCGCGCGAGTACGCCCGCTGCGCTGGCGCTGGTGATCGTGCCGCCGTTCGGCTACGAAGCGGTGTGCGCTCACCGCAGCTTGCGTCATCTGGCCGAAGATGCCGCCCGCGCCGGGATCACCGCCGTGCGTTTTGATCTCGACGGCACCGGCGACAGCGCCGGTGACGATCTCGATCCGGCGCGTGTGGAGGCGTGGCTGGCCAGCATTGACGATGCCTGCACGCTCGCGCGGAGCACCGGGGCCGCGCAGCTCGTACTGGCCGGCGTGCGGCTTGGCGCCACGCTGGCGACGCTGGCCGCGACACGCCGCGACGATGTTGCCGGCCTGGTGTTGATCAACCCGGTGGTGAAAGGCAAGGCGTTTCTGCGCGAAGCGCGCGCGCTGCAAGCCGCGCTCGGTCTCGCGCCACCGCCAACGCCAGTCGCGGATGGCGCACAGGAACTGGTCGGCTTCGCCATCAGTGCCGAAACGCAGGCCGCGCTGGCTGCCATCGACTTGACCACGTTGCCGGCCTGCCCGGCGCCGTGCGCGTTGTTGATTGAGCGCGATGACATGCCGGGATCGGGCGCTTTGGCCGACCGGCTGCGCGAACTCGGAGTCGCGCTCGAAGTGCAGCGCCAGTGCGGCTACGCGGAGATGATGTTCGATCCGCACTTGACGGTGGTGCCGTCGGCCATGTTGGCGGCCTGCATCGACTGGCTGCGACGACGGTCAGTCGCTGCGGCAGTGGCTGCGACCGCGGCGCCAATGCCGGCCGCGCGGCTCAGGCGCGCCGTCCGCCTGAGCACCGCCAATGGCGAGGTGACCGAGACGGTGGTCGCCATCGACGCGCACCTCTGCGGCATCGTCAGCACCCCGGATGCGGCGGAATCGCGCCGCGCGGTGGTGCTGCTCAACGCCGGCGGCATCAACCGGATCGGCCCCAATCGCCTGTACGTGCGCTATGCCCGTGGTGGCAGCGGCGGCCTGCCGGTATTGCGCTGTAATGTGTCCGGCATCGGCGACAATCCGCCCCGCGAAGGCATTGAGGAGAACCTCATCTACGGTCCCTCGATGCAAGCGGATGCCGAAACCATCGTGCGCTGGGCGCGCCAGCATGTGGCTGAGCGCCTGGTGGTGGGCGGGCTGTGTTCGGCCGGTCACTACGGTTACAAGGTCGCTACCGCGGGGCATCCATTGGCGGGTGTACTGGCGATCAACTCGATCTTTTGCCCGGGTACGCCGGCATTGCCCGAGAACTACGCGCTCAGGCGCGACGATGCGCGCTACCAGAAGCGCGCCTACAGCCTGTCCGCCTGGGGCAAGTTGCTGCGCGGTGAGGTTGCCTTGCGTGACGTGGCGCGGGTGGTCGGCTGGCGGCTGGCGCGCGGCGCCGCTGGATTTTGGCGCGACCTGGCCTTCCATTTCGGCCGCGGCGACCCCCACGCAACGCGCGCCGAACTGCTGCGCCTGACCCGTGCCGGCGTGATCTTTCACTGCCTGTATTCCGACGAAGACCCCACCCGCTCGATGCTGCAAGACGCTTGCGCCGGGTCGCTTGGTGCCCTGCTGCGCCGCGGCCATTTGCGGGTGCAAGTATTCCACGAGGTCGATCACGCCTTCACGCCGCGCTGGTCGCACCCGTTGCTGCTGGCCGCCTTGCATGAACTCGCAAGCGTCACGGCGGACCAGCGCGAGCGGCCGTCGTGATCCGCACCGAGGGCATTTGGTTCGGCAGCCGCAGCCTGCCCTTGTGCGGCTGGTGGAGCCAGCCAGCGGGCGACACCAGTCACGGCGTGCTGGTGGCGCCGGCGCTGGGTTACCAATACGGGTCGGCTTATGTCCCGGTCGCGGGTCGGCGGCAATGATGCCGGGACATCGCGCCGGACTCGCCACGCTGGAGTGTGGCGGCGCAAGCGGCCCGGTGGTGATAGTGCTGCACGGCCGCGGCATGCAGGCCGCCGATCTCGCGCCATTCGGTGAATCGCTGGGTCTGGACGCGCGCTTTGTGTTTCCCGATGCGCCGCTGGCGCTGGCCGCTGGCGGCCGCAGTTGGTGGCCGGTGGACGCGGAACTGCGCGCGCAGGCGGATGCCGGTCGACCGTCGGATTTGTACCGTTTCGATCCGCCCGGTCGGGCCGCCGCCCGCGCCGCGCTGGGCGCGTTGTGCGATGCGCTGGCGCCGGATCGGCAACGGGTGCTGGTCGGTTTTTCCCAAGGCGGCATGCTGGCGATGGACTACGTGCTGCACGGTGGCCGCGTCGATGCGCTGGCGCTGTTGTCGTCCTCCTCTATCGCGCTGGCCGACTGGCGCCCGCGACTGGACGCACTGCGCGCTCTGCCGCTGTTGATTGCCCACGGCCGCGCCGACGACGAGCTGTCGTTTGCTGCCGGCGAGCGCTTGCGCGAGCTGGCCGTGGCCGGTGGCGCCGCGGTCGACTGGCGCGCGTTCGACGGCGGTCACGGCATACCGCTGCCAGTGTGGCGGGCGTTGCGGCAGTTTCTGCGGCGACTGCCGGAGCGCCGCGCGGCGCAAGACGGCCAGGCACCAATCTGACAGTCGCGGCGCAAAACCGTACCATGCCGGTTTTCGCTGCCGATCCGCGCCATGCCCCGCCAATCCACCGTCATCGCCCCGTCCATCCTGTCCGCCGATTTCGCCCGCTTGGGCGACGAGGTCAACGCCGTGCTCGAGGCCGGTGCCGACTGGGTGCATTTCGATGTGATGGACAACCATTACGTGCCGAATCTCACCATCGGCCCGCTGTTGTGCGAGGCGCTGCGCAAGCACGGCATCACCGCGCCGATCGACGTGCATCTGATGGTCAAGCCGGTGGACCGCATCATTCCCGATTTTGCCAAGGCCGGCGCCAGCCTGATCAGTTTCCACCCGGAAGCCAGCGAGCACGTCGATCGCAGCTTGCAGTTGATCCGCGATCACGGTTGTCGCGCCGGGCTGGTGTTCAACCCGGCCACTTCGCTGGACTGGCTGGACTACGTGATCGACAAGGTCGACCATGTGCTGATCATGTCGGTCAATCCCGGTTTCGGCGGCCAGAGTTTCATTCCGTCCGCGCTGGAAAAGCTGCGCCGCGCACGCGCCATCATCGATGCCAGCGGCCGTGATATCCGCCTCGAAGTCGATGGCGGGGTCAAGGTCGACAACATCGCCGAAATCGCCGCCGCCGGCGCCGACACCTTCGTCGCCGGCTCGGCCATCTTCGGTCAGGCCGACTACCACGCGGTGATTGCCGCGCTGCGCGCGCAGACGAGTATCTGACAGCCGGTCCTTCGCCACGCAGCACGACTGGCGAGCCGTCTGTACGCCATGGCGATTGCGCGACTTTATCCGCGTTGCCCTAGACTACCGTGGTCACGGATTCACACGCGGAGGACATCGCATGACAAGGCAATTTGCATGGACGCTGTTGCTGGCGGTTGCCGGTTTGCTCGGCAGCCTGCCGGCGCGGAGCGCGACCGAGCAGCCCTGGTTGATGTGGTGCCAACGCCGCACGACGCAGCAGCAGGCGGCCATCGCCGCGCTGGCGCCCGCTGGCATCACCCTTTACTTCGGCGATACGTCGCGCAATCAGGTCCACGCCTGGCTGGTGCGGCAGATACCGGCAGGGACGGACGCGGCGACGCGCGGTGAGCGGGTGCTACCGGTACTGCCAAGCCCTGGCTACCGCGACGCGATCCTCGCGGCAATGCGCTATTACAACGCCGGCCCGATCGGCTGGCAGAAAACCTTGACCCGCACGGTTGATGCTCGCTTGCTTGGCCGCGACACCGTGCCGACCTCGGTGTACGCGGTCGTCGGCGCCGGCCGGTCGCAGAGCGCGCTGATCGCGGCCTTGCAGGCGCGTGCCGCCGATTCTGGCTTGGTGCAACTGGCCGCGCGCGTGCAGCGTGAGTTGGCGGGATTTCACGGCGTCAACCTCCTGCCCGCGCCACACCTTGAGGTGCGGCTGAGCTTCGCCGACGGCAGCCGCGTCGATGCTCTGGTGGACGCGGCCACGGCCCGCTGGGCACTGGATCCGCTGAGCGCGCGGGACGCGGTGGGCAATGCCGTCCCTTACGTCGACAACGACGGAAAGATTCGCGGCTTGGGTGGGCAATTCATTTTTGCGCAGGATGGTGCCGGTGATGCCGCGCGACAGGCGTTCCTGCAACGGCTGGCCCGGCTGCGCGTTCCGGTGGACGAGGTGGGAGAGGCGCGCGCCAAGTCGGGTGCCGGCGACTGGCGCTGTCTCTGGCGCCAGCGCGACCGCTTCAAATACAGCTGTTTTCGCCGCACCGGGGCCTGAAAAAGAGCCCCCGCAGCGCGGCGGGGGCAAGGACGGAACCACCACGAACTCAGGGTGACGCGGGCGTCATCGGCACGGCCTCGACCACGTAGCGCAGCGGGCCGCCGGGGACGATGGCGTCGAAGGGGTAGCAGGTGACCAGCAGCAGGGCGTCGCGGCTGTCGGCGCTGCCGATGCGGGTGCGGTGGCTGTCGACCACGCGCATCGAGCGGACGCGATAGGCGCGGTGGCCGGCCGCCGCGTCGATCTGTATCGGGTCGCCTTGCCGCAGTTGGGCGAGGGCACTGAATTGGGTGTCCCGATGGGCGCTGATCACGGTCAGGCCGTGGCTGGCCGGCGCGGCGCTGCTCGGGCTCCAGCCGGGGCCGAAGGCCAGTGCTTGGCCGCTGTCCTTGTTGAGCACGATAAAGCTTTGATCGAGACTCGGCAGCCGCAAGCGCGCCAGCGGCGCGAAGTCGGCCCACGACCACGGCTTGATTGCGCGCTGGCCGTGGTTGGACTGGTCCCACGCCTGTTGCAGCAAGGCTTGCGCAACGAGTGCCTTGGCGTGGATCCAGCCGGCGCTGGCGGTCAGCGCGACCGCCAGCGCCAGCAGCACGCCGCTGCCGAAGCGCAGGGCAAGGCGTGCGCGGCGGTTCACGCGGCCGCCCTCCCGGCGCGCCACATGAGGGCGGCGCCGAACAGCGACAACAGGGCCAGCAACAGTTCCAGCCGGGCCGGGGTGGCGGTTTGTGCGAACACCGTGCCGTGCGGCATCACGTTGGGCACCTGTGTGTGCGCGAGTTTGGCGTCACTCGGCCGTGCCGGGGTCTTGTCCACCGCGACCAGGCTGGTGTAGCGGCTGACCAGATGCGCGGCCAGTGCGGTCTGGACGATGGCTGGTTTCAGCGCGGTCTCGTCCTCGCCGCGGGCGATGCGGTCTTCGAGATCGGCGATCTTCGCATGGGCCCACAATTTGTCGAGGCCGGTGGCCGGGCGGGCGTGGTCGAGTTTGGCGGGCGCGGTCCAGTCGCGGTCGGCCAATTTGCCGTGGACCTGCACTTGCGCGGTGTCGGCCGGCAGCTTGGCGACCGTCAGCAGCGGCTCGCCGGCGTAGAGGTCGGGCAGACGCTTGGGCCAGGCTTCGCTGCCGGCGGGCCAGTCGATGGCGAGGTCGCGCATGGCCGGATGGTCGAGCTTGGCCAGCAGCCCGCGCATGGCATCATCCAGTTGGCTGAGGTCGTTGATGATGGTTTCGCTGCCACGGCCGTGGATGGCGGCGGCGCTCATGAAATCGGCGTTGGGTGCGCTGCCGATGCCGATCGGGAACAGCCGCGAGTCGCCGAGCTGCTGGTCGATGATGGCCATCAGGCCGGCCGGGTTGTCGACCGCGCCGTCGGTGGCGAACACCACCTGCCGCACGTAGCCTTGCGGCGCGTGGCCTTGCAGGGCGAACGCCAGCGCCGGTGCCATTTCGGTGCCGCCGGTCGCTTCCAGTGCCGCCACCCAGCGGCGCGCGGTGGCGACGTTGTCGGCGCTGGCCGGCACGGCCGCTTTCTGCCACGGCCGCATGATGGAGTTGAATTCGACCACGTTGAAACGATCGCTCGGTTGCAACTGGGTCAAGGCCAGGTCCAGCGCCTTGCGCGCCTGGCGGATCGACTCGCCACCCATCGAGCCGGAGGTGTCGATCACCAGGATCAGCTCGCGCGGCAGGCGGCGGGCATCTTGTTGCGGCGGCAGCATCATCAGCATCGCGTAGTGGGCATCGCCGATGGTCTGGCTGAAGGCGGCCACGTTGGGCTGGCTGCTCGGCGCCGGTGTCCAGCGCAGCACGAAGTCGCGGTCGGGCAGCACGCTGGCATCGCGCAGTTGCACCGTCCAGCGGCCGTCGTGCTGGCTGGAGACGATGGCGTGGCTCGGACTCTCCACCGTGGCCAGTGGCACCCCGGCATCGAGGGCGATGTGAATCTGCGTCGCCAGCGGCGGCTCGGCCTTGGCGGTAGCGAAGGCTTCCGGGCCGGTGACGCCGGGGTCGGCGGCTTCGCTCGTGGTGCCGATGTGGGCGTGGTAGCGCGGCGTGTAGGTCAGCGGGAAGCGCAGCGAGAAACGGCCAGCCGCGTAGTCGACGCGTTGCCAGTAGTGCAGCTCCACCTCGACCGCTTCGCCGGGCGCCACGTTGGTGACGGCGGTGCGGAACAGGTTGGCGCCGTCAGCCTCGACCAGCGCCGCCTTGCGGCCTTGCTGGCTGGCTTGCTGGAACGCTTGCCGCGCGGCCTGCTTTTCCTTCACTTCGCCGACGATCACCCGCGCGCCGATGTGCACGGTCATGCCGTACACGGCGGCGCCTTCCGGCAACGGCAGCAGGTACTGGCCTTCAAGCCAGTCCTGGCTGGTGTTCTGGAAGCGCTGGTGGACCGCGACCTCGGCCACCAGGCCGTTGACGCGGTAGTCGACGCGGGTATCGAGGCTGGCCATTTCGTGCACCTGGCCGGCCTTGTCCAGCAGCCGCAATTCGCCCGAACCGGGTTCGCCGGCGCAGGCCAGTCCACTGGCAATCGCCAGCAACATCCACAAGGCGGCGCGACGGTGGGCAAGTTTCGAGAATAGTTTCATGACGGTTCCTTGTGGGTTATAGCGGTTGCCAATCGGGATCAGGGTCTTCGCTCACGGCGATCCAGACGGGGTAGGGTTGACGGTCCATGGCGGGCTCCTTCAGGCGAGTTGGACGAGCAGGCCGAGCAGCAGTGCGCCGATTGCCAGCGCGATGCGCAGCGGTTCGAAATTGCCGGCGAGGTCGGTGGGGTCGTGGCGTTCTTGCATGGCGTGCCTCCGTGGGCTTGGGGTTCGCTGCCATGAAAACGCCGGCGCGCGGCGGCGCCCGGCCCGGATCGGGGCCGGATGGCGATCAAATGTGGCAATTTCGGGGCAGCGCCCACGGCTTGCGCGGCGGCGCCAAGGCGGGCAGGCTTGGCGTTTCTGCCGGAGGGATGTCATGCCGCGCCACGTCGCCATCGTTGAGGACGAACCGCTGATCCGCGCCAACTACGTCGAGGCGCTGAACCGCCTGGGCTACGATGCCCGCGGCCATGCCTCGCGGCTGGAGGCCTTGCAGGCCTTCGCCGCGCGCATGCCGGAGCTGGTGATCATCGATGTCGGTCTGGGTGACGAACCGGAAGGCGGCTTCGACCTGTGCCGCGCCTTGCGCGCGCAGTCGGCAAGCTTGCCGCTGATCTTTCTGACCGCCCGCGATTCGGATTTCGACGTGATTTCCGGCCTGCGCCTCGGTGCCGACGATTACCTCAGCAAGGACACCAGCCTGCACCAGTTGGCGGCGCGGATCGCGGCGCTGTTCCGGCGCACCGACATGTTGCGCGCGCCGGTGGCCGACGACAGCGCGATCGAACGCGGCGCGCTCACCCTTGAACCCGAGCGGATGCGGGTCAGCTGGAGCGGCGTCGAGGTGCCCCTGACGGTGACCGAGTTCTGGATGGTGCACACCCTGGTGCGTCACCCCGGCCACGTCAAAAGCCGCGAACAGCTGATGCGCGACGCCGAGCTGGTGGTGGACGACGCCACCATCACCTCGCACGTCAAACGCATCCGCAAGAAGTTTCTCGCCGTCGACCAGGGTTTCGACGCCATCGACACCGTGCACGGCGCGGGTTACCGCTGGAAGGCGTGAGGCCGGAGGCGGGGGTTCGGGAATCGGTGGCGTGGATGCCGCGCCACCGCATACCGCGAACCGGTCAACATCACGCCGGCGCAGAACAGGCACAATGGACGGCATGGGGGCAAGCCGTTGATGAATTTTCAATCCCGCTTCAGACATCTCGGCTCGCTGCGCCTCAAGCTGCTGCTGATCGCGCTGGCCACGCTGTTGCTGCCGTTGGCGGGGTGCTTGTACCTGCGGCAGATGGATGCCGTGTTGCGGCAGGCACAGGAGCGCACGCTGGTGGCCAGTGCGCAGGTGCTGGCGCGCAGTTTCGTCGCCACCGCCAACTTGCCGCCGCCGCCGACCTGGCATGTGCAGCACACCGCCAATCCGATCGTCATCGACGGCTACGCCGATGACTGGGCGGGCTTGTCGCCGTGGACGCAACGCTTTGCCGTCAATGGGCGCTTGCTGCTGGCGGCCGATGGTGGCTGGCTGTACGCGCTGGCCGAGGTCGCCGACACCACGCGCAACCGTGACGATGCCCGGCTGGCGCTGAGCGACCATCTGTCGCTGGCGTTTCGCGCCGGTACCGGCGTGTGTCGCTACGAGCTGGCGGCGGCGGCGCCGGGCGGCATCACGGCGTCAGCGCAGGCGAATGCGCCGGCCAGCTGTCCCGCGCCACTCGCGGCGCAGTGGCAGGAAGACGGCAGCGGCTACCGCGTCGAGTGGCGCATGCCGGTGACGCCGCTGGTGACGCAGCTCGGCATCGCGGCGTTTGATGCGGCGGCGCCCGCGGTCGCCGTGCTCGACCTGCACCCGGTGCTGCGCGATGCGCCCTCGGTGTCACGGCAACTGGCCGAATGGGTGCCGCCGGGCACGCGTGCGCGGCTGCTTGACGCCAGCGGTTGGGTGATCGCCGATGGCGGCGCGATTGCGCCCTTGCACGGTGGCGACAGCGGCTGGTTCACCACGTTTCTCTATCGCGCCTTCATCGCCGGTGACCTGCGCGGCGCGGCCACGCTCGACCGCGACACACCGAGGCTGGATGCCGGCGAAGTGTGGCAAGCCTTGTCGGGCGTGCCGGCCACCAGTTGGCGCACCGCAATGACCCGCGCCGGTGTCACGCTGGCGGCGGCGGTGCCGTTGCCGGCAACGCTGGGCGAGCCACGCGGCGTGCTGCTGCTGGAGCAGGGCAGCCGGGCGATGCCGTTGCTCGCCGACCGCGGCTTGCTGTCGATGCTGCTGTTGAGTTTCGGTTTGTTGATACTGGCCGGCGGGGCATTGGTGTTGTTCGCCATCCGCCTCGGCTTGCGTATTGGCAGCCTGCATGCGGCGGTGGATCGCGCAGTGCAGCGGGGCGCCCGCTGGGTGGCGGATGAGCCGCTGCCGGGGCAGGACGAAAAAGACGAGATCGGCGACCTCGCCCGTGCGTTTGCCGCTCTGCTGGAGGCCTCGCGCCAGCACGCCGACTACCTGCGCACGCTGGCCTCCAAGCTGTCGCATGAGCTGCACACGCCGCTGGCCATCGTCAAGTCGTCGCTGGAAAACATGGAGGCGGATGAGTTGTCCGGCAGCGCGCGTGGGTATGCCGCGCGCGCCCACGCCGGGGTCGAGCGGCTGGCGCAACTGGTGCGGGCAATGGGCGCGGCCAGCCGGGTCGAACGCGCCATCGCCGCCACCGAACCGGAGGATTTCAACCTGAAGCAATTGGTGGCCGGTTGCGCCGACGGCTACCGTTTCCTCGCCGGCGAGCGGGCGTTCGAACTGACAGTGCCCGAAGGCGACCTGAGCTTGCACGGCGCGCCCGATCTGCTCGCGCAGGCGCTCGACAAACTGTTCGAAAACGCCTTGTCATTCACGCCGGACGCGGGCTGGATTCGGCTCAGCCTGAAGGCCACCGCGACCGGCGCCGAAATCGAGCTCGCCAATCAAGGCCCGGCGTTGCCGGCCGAGCTCGAGGAGCATCTGTTCGATTCGCTGGTCAGCCGCCGTGACGGCGTTGCGCCGGGTGGCGCGCCACACCTCGGTCTTGGCCTCTACATCGTGCGGCTGGTGGCCGAGCAGCACGGCGGCCGCGCCAGCGCCCGCAACATCGACGGCGGCGTCGCCTTC
>DASSXP010000271.1:0-13430 GCA_035703755.1 Rhodanobacteraceae bacterium
AGCAGCGCGAGCAGGAACGGCGCCTCGGGGGCGTTGATGACGAGCCGCGATCCGGCGAGCGTCGAGATCGCCATCGCGCCCATGTTGATCCAGTACGGCGGCGTGACGTCCGCCGGCGACAGCGGCAGGAACTGCGTGCGGTAGAAGATCAGCGAGATGATCCAGATGTACAGCATGCCGCCCCACAGCCACATCGACAGGGCGAGGAAGTTGAGTTCCATGCGGTAGGGTTGGTCGGCGTGCGCCGCCAGCAAGGTGGACAGCACGGCGATGGATTGGGTTGCCACCACCGCCAGCAACCAGCCGCCACTGATGCCTTTGTCCAGCGTGGGTTTTTCCTGCTTGACGGTAAGGATGGCGAAAATCGCATAGGTCAGTGCCAGCCACAACAGGATGGCGAACGCCCACAGAACGAGGCCTGCCACCATGTTGTCGGCCAGCAGCACGCACTGGCAGCCGACGATGCTGGTAGCGGCCACGGTGGTGAAGAATCCCGGGCCGCGCAGGTGGTCGGTCAAGTCGCCGATGAAGCGCTCGGGGTAACGCCACAGGCGCAGACCGTACAGCAGCCACAGAAGCAGGTAGGCCGCCGCGTTCAGCGCGAACAAGACCCATGCCAGTGTGGGCAGACCCAATCGCCATGCCCCGATGGACACGATGCCGGTGGCCATGACCATGCCGAAATAGGCCGGCGACAGGTTGGCCAACGGGGACGGCGGCAGCGCTGGTGTAGTCGGCATGGCGAAATCCTCGGTGCGTCGGCCGGCGTGGCTCCGGTTCGGCGGTCAGGGTAATGCAGTTGGTCGCTGAACCGTTGACTACGGTCAGGAATCCGCCAGACCAGGGTAGGAGCTCTCAGCCGCGATCGAGGGTTCCTTACAGCTGATAACGCAAACCGATGCCGATGCTGCGGCCGTTGCCGGGCAGGAAGGTGGGCTGGTTGACGTTGGCCTGGTTGCGGATGGCGAAGCTCGACGCGTAGCGGCGGTCGCCGAGGTTGTCGGCCAGCAGCCACATGCGCCATCCATCTCGCACGTACTCCAGCCGGGCGCCAAGCAGGGTGTAGGGATCTTGCCAGACGCCGGGGCTGTTGGCGTGATCGGTTGGCGTCGCCTTGGGCAGCCAGCGCAGGTTGGGGCCGAGCCGCCAGTTGCCGGTGGCGAACATCCACTCCGCACTCCACACTTGCTGCGGGATGCCGGCGATGCGGTTGCCGGCAAACTCGCCGCCTTTGAAGCGAAAGTCACTCAGGGTCCAGGCGACGCGGTAGTCGACGGCGATGTCGGCGGCGGTGAATGCGACACGGCCATCGACGCCGGCCTCGATGCCGCGATGGCGGGTGCCGCCGATGTAGTTCCAGGTGCCAACCTGGATGCCGAGTGCATCGGTACTGGAAATCAATTCGTCCTCGACATCGCTGTGGTACAGGCTGAGTGACCAGTGCAGGGTGGACGTGTTGTCAAAGACGTGGCGGCCTTCGCCACCGATTTCCAGCGTGCTGGCGCGTTGCACGTCGAGCTTGACCAGATCGACCGAAGCCTGTTCCGGCTTGGCCGGCGAGACGCTGCTGCTGACGATTTCCCAGAACGTCGGTGCCTCATGACTGCGGCTGATATTGGCGTACAGGCGTTGCCCGGGCGACGGGCGCCAGATCGCGCCGATGCGCGGGGTGGCGTAGCTCCAATGCTGGGTCAGTGCCTGTGGCGCGTCGAGACGGTGAGCATCGCGTTCGACGTGACTCCATTTGAGGTCGGCCAACAGCGACCAGCGGCTCGATGCCTGCCATTCCAGCCCGGCCATGGCGTGGTGATTCACGGCATCGAGGTCAAACGCACCGAAGCGTTGCAGGCGGGTGCCATTGGCAGGATTGTTGGCGTAGAACGAACGTGCCATGTCGCTGGACGCAGTGGCCAGACCGAGGTGGTAAACGATGTCGGCGCGACGACCATCGAGTTGCCACTGGGCGCCGCGCGTGCGGCTGTCGGTGACGGTGTGCTCGGCCGGGTCCTTGAACAGATCGTCGCTGTGCTGCCAGTAGACGCCGAGTTGCTGCGTCAACGCATCGTTGCCCCAGCGCGTGATGTTGGCCAGCCGCAATTGCTCGGTGTCGCGCAGGGGGTTGCGCCGGTAGATGTTGAGCAAGGTGTCCTGCGGCGTATTGCCGTCGCCCATTACGCCTTCGGGGTCGCTCTCGACCCGTGATTTCGGCACTACCGTGGGGATGCGGAAGGCAAGATCGGTCCAGTCGAGGTAGCTGCGGTTTTCGCCGCTCTCGCCGAATGGCAGGCCAAGGTTCGCTTGCAGGCTCTGGCGCGCGCCGTCGGAATGGTGGCGGTAGCCGTCGTTGTGGTCCGCGCTGACACCGAGGTGGGCGTCGAACCGGTTGCCCGTGGCACCAAGGCCGGCTTGGGCGCCGCGGCGGCCAAAGCTGCCGCTCTCGATGCCGAATCGACGGCTCTCGTCGGCGGCGGTGAGGGACACGAAATCCAGTTCGCCGCCCAGCGTGGACGCGCCGGGGCTGATGGCGTTGGCGCCGCGCCGCACACTGACGGCGGCCGCGTTGCGTGGCTCCAGCACGCCGATCACGAAGGAACCGTCCGCTTCGTTCAGCGGCAGGCCGTCGCGCAGCAGCAGCACGCCGCGGTTGAGCGGGTTGCTCTGGATGCCGGAGCCGCGGATGTTGAGTCGTGGTTGGTCGAGGCCACCGAAGAAATCCTGCACCACGATGCCGGGCTGGAAATCCAGTGCGTCGCGCAGGGTGGCGAGGCGTGCCAATGTTTGTGGTTCGACCAGGTTGCTGCCGCCGGCCACCGACAGTAGCCGTTGCTGCTCGCGTTGGACACTGGCGCTGCGGCTGGAGGCGGTGACCTTGACGGTTTCGAGATCGGTCGCGTCGCTGACATCGGCGGCGTGGGCCAGCGAACAGCTGCATGCCAGTGCGACGAAGACGGCGAGCCGTCGGCGCGGGGGAGAGATATGCATTGGAGGCTCCGTGGGATGGAAAATCAGTGGGTGACCTGTTGCAGCGCCTGTTGCAGGGCGCGGGCGGTGGCCGCGCGTGCGGCGTCGTCACAACAGTCATCGAAAGCCTGTGCGCGGCCGTCCTGCAGCAGCACGCAGCGGTCGACCCACGGCACCAGTTCGTTCGGGTGGTGGCTGACGCACAGCAGGCTGGCGCCGGACTGGCGCAGCAGGTCGTCGCACAGCCGGGCCAGGGAATGGCGCAGGCCGGGGTCGAGCGCACTGAACGGCTCGTCCAGCAGCAGCAGGTCCGGCGCCAGCGCAAAGGCCCGCGCCAGCGAGGCGCGTTGCGCCATGCCGCCGGAGAGCTGGCCGGGCCAGCGGTCGGCCACCGCGGCCAGGCCCACGCGTTCCAGCCATTCGCAAGCGATACGCTCCGCGGCGCCCGCCGGGTGACCCGCGGCACGCAACGGGAGTACCAGGTTGTCGCGGACCCGGCGCCAGGGCAGCAGGCGCGGTTCCTGGAACACCAGCGTGGTGCGCAGGTAGGTGTTGCGGCAGTGCCCGGCGCCCGGGCGCAGCAGGCCACAGGCCAGCTTCAACAGGCTGCTCTTGCCGCCACCGCTGGCACCGAGCAGGCCGACCCGTTCGCCGGGTGCGACGCGCAGTGAACAGTCCCGCAACACCGGGCCGGCGCCAAAATCGAGCGATACCTTGGCCAGCTCAAGCATGCGATGGCTCCTGCCAGTGCGCCAGGCGCCGTTGCAGCGGCTGCAACAACGCGAGTTCCAGCACGCCGACGACGACCAGGGTCAGCAAGGTCCACGCGTAGAGCTCGCCGCTGTCGAAGGTGCTGCGTGCATTGGCCAGGGCGAAGCCGGCACCATCGGCGGCGCCCAGCACCTCGGCCATCACTACCAGGCGGACGCTGCCGCAGGTGGCAATCAGCAGCGCAGCGGTCAGCGGCGCGGTCAGTGTCGGCAGGTACAGGTGGCGCAGGCGTTGCCACCAGGTGTAGCGGTAGACGTGGGTCATCTCGGCCAAGTGATGATCGACCGCCTGCATGCCCTTGGCGGTGTTGACGTACATGCCCGGCGCCAGCATCAGCATGGCCATGAACACCACCATTTCGGTACCGAGCCCGAACCACAGCATTGCCAGCACCACCACGATCACCGGCGGCACCGCCATCAACAGCCAGCGCAACGGTTCCAGCAGGCCACGCAGGCGCGGGCTGACGCCAGCGACGAGACCCAGCGCCAGGCCGGCGGCGCAGCCACCGCCGGCACCGAGCAGGATGCGCCAGGCGCTGACGCCGGCGTGGTGCAGGAAATCCTCGCGCGTGATCAGTTGCCACAATGACTGCAGGGTCTCGAGTGGGGTCGCCATCAGCAACGGGCCAAGTCGCGATGCAGCCAGTTGCCAGCCCGCCAACAGGGACAGCAGGCCGACCATGGCCCATGCGCGCGACGTGCGTCGCGGACCGATGCGGTGCATGGCGAGGGCGCGTGCGTTCACGGGCCGTAGAACTCCGCTGCCGGCAAGCGCCCGCCGATCGCCTGCGGATTGCCCTTGGCCAGCAGCCGGTACAGTGCTTCCAATTGAGGTCGGGCGCGGTGGGCCGGCACGCTCTCTAGTCGCGTCACGCGGATCGACTCGGCCAGCGCGGCGACAGGGAATTGCGGCAGGTAACGGTGCGCGATTGCCGCGCACGCCTCGGCATGGGCACTGCACCAACGCGCGGACTCGGCGTAGGCGCGTTCGATGGCCCGTGCGAGCTCCGTGTCGTCCGACAGTTTGCCCCAGGCCATCAGGCCGGCCTGGGGCAATTCGGGCTGGTCGGGAAAGGCGGCGCGCCAAGCGGTTTCCAGGCTCTGCACCCTCCGCAGCGGCGCCAACCTGGTGTCATCCGACTGCTGTTGCCGCCACAGCAGCAGCGATGTCGAGGGTTCGGCGATCAGCAACTGGTCGACCTGGCCGGCCAGCAGCAATGCGGCACCCACGTTGCTGTCCCGGGTCGGCCGCAGCGTGACATCGACGCCCGGCTCCATCTTGTTGGCTTGCAGCAAGGCCTGCAGCAGCAGTGCCGGCAGGTCGCGCTGGTAGGGCGTGGCCAACTCGCGGCCGGCAAGGTCGGCGAAGCCGTGTACGGCCGGGTCGCGGCTGACCAGCCACAACAAGCCCCATACCGAGACATTCAGCAGCCGTGCGGGTTGTCCGCGATTGGCCAGCAGCGCCGGCAGGTTGCTGGGCGCGGCGCTGACGTCGATGTGGTCGTTGAGCAGCATCGTGCGCAACTGGTCGGGGCTGCGCCAGAGGCGAAATTCGAGCGTGTCGACGCGTCTGTGCAACGCACCGGTCTCCACCATGTGCATGAGTGGAAAGCTGACCACCGCGGTGGGGCCGGCCAGACGCAACGTGGTCGGATGCCGCAGCGCCGGGTCCGCGCCGGCGGCGGCGAGGCCGGGCAGGGCGCCGGCCAACAGCAGCAGGCAGCCGGCCAGGCAGTGGCGGCTGCGTAGCGGAAGGGTTTCTTGTCTCGCCATAACGAGAATCATTCGCATCAAATGATGCCTCTGCTTTGACCTCGATCAAGAAATCCACGACTCGACGGGTGGCAGGACCACGTTGCCGAAGATCGGTCAGCAGGCGTTGCAAAGTGAGCGCCGATCACGGCGCGGGTTGCCGGCGTCAGCGGCGGCGGCGCTTGCCGGTTTCGGTGGCGCAATAGATGTCGTACAGCGAGGCGATGATCGCCTGCGCGGGTCCCGCCGGCAGCGAATACCAGATGGTCTGGGCCTCGCGGCGGGTTGATACCAGGCCTTCCTCGCGCAGGCGGGCCAGGTGCTGCGATAGCGCCGACTGGCTGAGTTCGGGCAGTGCGGCGTTGATCTGGCCTACCGACATTTCCTCGTCGAGCAGCATGCACAGCATGCGCAGGCGCTGCGCATTGCCCAGGGTCTTGAGCAACAACGCGGCTTCCTCGGCACGCATCTGCATGAGTTGCATGTCGGCATCGGGCGGAAAGACCGCCTCGTTGTGCATGCCGGTCTCGGTTGCGGAACGTTTCATGGGCTTGACTTTAGCATGTTCATCTAATTAAGCTATTGCTAATGTAGCATGATGCGAAATAACTTCAAGCCACCACCGGAGAGTTGACGTGAATATCGATCGCATGGTCATGGGTTTTGCCGGCAGCGTCGTGTTGCTCGGAATCGCGCTGGCTCAATTTGTCGCGCCGGGCTGGATCTGGTTGTCGGTGTTCGTGGGCGCCAACCTGCTGCAGTCGTCATTCACCGGCTTTTGTCCGCTGGCCATGCTGCTGCGCAAGTTGGGCGTCGCGCCGGGTTGTGCCTTTGCGTCACGGGCGACGACTGAATCAAGGTAAGCCTGTCGACGCGTCATCGACGGCAGGCGCGGCCAGGTGGGAATCGGCCAGGCGTCGCCGTGGACGAGCCTGGAGGCATGCGACCTTGCTTTTGATGCTCCGGTTTGCCGAGGGCAGGCCGGGTGACAACCGCCCGCTTGAATGCGGGTGGCCACCGGATCCCTTGACGCAGTTCGACGGATCCACATGATCGGGAGCAAACCATGAGCGAAGTAGTCATCATCGGTGCGGGTCTGGGAGGCATGAGCGCAGCCTACGAAATCAAGGCGGCGCTGGGTGGCAAGCATCGGGTTGCGGTGGTGGGCGAGGGTCGACAGTTCTCGTTCACGCCATCCAATCCCTGGGTCGGGGTCGGTTGGCGCAAGCCGGATGAGGTGCAGATCGATGCGGCGACGGCATTGTCGCGCCACCACATCGACTTTTTCGACTCTCCGCTGGCCGCGGTGCAACCCGCCGAAAACAAGCTCCAGTTGCATGACGGACGCGAGCTGGGCTACGACTACCTGGTGATCGCCACCGGGCCACGGCTGGCCTTTGACGATGTGCCCGGGCTGGGTCCGGTCGACGGTCATACGCAATCGGTTTGTACCACGCCGCATGCGACCGCGGCGTGGCAGGCCTACGAGGCGTTCCTGAAAGCACCGGGCCCGATCGTGGTCGGCGCGGCGCAGGGTGCGAGTTGCTTCGGCCCCGCCTACGAGTTCGCGATGATCCTGGACACCGACCTGCGCCGCCGCAAGCTGCGCGACAAGGTGCCGATGACCTTCGTGACTCCGGAGCCTTACATCGGCCACATGGGCCTGGGTGGTGTCGGCGATTCCAGGGGCCTGCTGGAGAAGCAGCTGCGCCAGCGCCACATCAAGTGGATTACCAACGCGCGCATCGACAAGGTCGAACCCGGCACCATGCACGTCATCGAGCACGACGCGCGTGGCCAGGCGCTGGAAACGCATGCGCTGCCGTTCGCCTACTCGATGGTGATTCCATCCTTTACCGGAGTCCCCGCGCTGCAGGGGGTGGCCGGGCTGGTCAATCCGAAGGGCTTTGTCCTGATCGACAAATACCAGCGAAATCCGACATTTGCGAACATATATTCGGCTGGAGTCTGCGTTGCGATCCCGCCGGTGGAAGCAACACCCATACCGACCGGGGCACCCAAGACCGGGCTCATGATCGAATCCATGGTCAGCGCCCTGACCGCCAACATCAAGGCTGCCGTCGAGGGTCGGACCGGCACCGCCGAGGCCACCTGGAACGCGGTCTGCCTGGCCGACATGGGCGACAGTGGCGCGGCGTTCGTGGCCATCCCGCAGATTCCGCCGCGCAACGTGACCTGGGCCAGGGAGGGCAAGTGGGTGCACCTGGCCAAGGTGGCCTTCGAGAAATATTTCCTGCGCAAGATGCGCACCGGCAACAGCGAACCGGTTTACGAGAAGTACGTGATGAAGGCACTCGGCATCGACCGCTTGAAATCGAATCCACACCCGGACCAGGGTGTCGGGCAATGATGGCCGCTGCGCGTACCACGGAGGATCGGTCACCATGAAGTCAAGCTTGCACAGGCTCATCGTGCCCTTGCTGCTCGGCGTGCTGACGGCCTGTTCGGGCCAGAAGGCGCCCGAGGCCAACCCCGCGCCGACGCTGGCGCTGGACAGCCAGGTGGTAGAGGCACGGACGGTGCGCAAGGTGCAGCAGTGGGATGGCGTGGTGGAAGCGGTGAACCGGGTCACCCTCGCCGCGCAGACCAATGCGCGGGTCAGCGGTCTGCCGTTCGACGTCAATGACGTCGTTGCCAAGGGCGACGTGTTGGTGCGCTTCACCGATGTCGAGCAAAAATCCGCCGAGCGCGCCGCGCAGGCGCGGGTCGCCGAGGCGGAAGCCGTTTCCAGCGAAGCACAAAAGGCCTACGAGCGTACGCAGTCGGTGTACGCGAAGAAGCTGGTCGCGCAGGCGCAGCTGGACCAGGCGCGGGCGCGGCGGGATGCGGCCCGGGCCGCGTTGGCAGCGGCGCGCGCCGAACGCGAGCGGGCCGGCCAGTCGTTGGGCTACACGGTGTTGCGGGCGCCGTTTGCCGGCGTTGTCACGCAGCGCTTCGTGGAGGTGGGCCAGGCGGTCCAGGCCGGACCGCCGTCGCCGCAGCCGCTGATCGAGATGCAGTCGCTGGAGGCGTTGCGGGTCAACGTGGTGGTGCCGCAGGAGGCCGCCGCGGCGATCCGCAAGCTGCAGTCGGCCGAGGTGCTGGTGGGCGCCGCCGGCACGCGCATCCGCGCCGACGCGGTCGAGGTGTTTCCGTACGCCGATCCGGCCACGCACAGCTTCCGCGTACGCCTGCACCTGCCGGATGGCAGCAAGGACCTCTTCCCCGGCATGACGGTGAAGGTGGCCTTTGCGCTCGGCAGCGGCACGCGCTTGTCGCTGCCCGCCTCGGCGCTGCAACGCCAGGGTGAATTGGCCGGCGTGTACGTGCTGGATGCGCACGGCGTGCAACTGCGCCAGTTGCGCCTCGGCCAGCGCGATGGCAACCAGGTCGAGGTGCTGGCCGGGCTGGACGCTGGCGAGCGCATCGCCAGCGATCCGGCCGCCGCGGCGCGCTGGCTGGTCGAACAGCGACGGAACAGCGACCATGACTGAACCCCGGCTGGGTTTCTCCGGTCGCATCGCGCGGGTCTTCCAGGACTCCCCGCTGACGCCGATCCTGGCGCTCGCGGCGTTGCTGCTGGGCCTGCTGGCGGCGACCATCACGCCGCGCGAGGAAGAGCCGCAGATCGACGTCACCATGGCCAACGTGATGGTGCCGTTTCCCGGCGCCGGCGTGGCCGACGTGGAAAACCTGGTCAGTTATCCGCTGGAAAAGAAACTCGCCGAGCTGAGTGGCGTCAAGCACGTGTATTCGGTGAGCCGGCCCGGCATGGCGGTATTGACCGTGGAGTTCCAGGTTGGCGTGCCGCGCCAGGCTGCCATCGTGCGGCTGTACAACCAGGTGTTCCAGAACCGCGACTTCGTCCCGCCCGGTCTCGGCATCGGGTCGCCGCTGGTGCGGCCGATGGGCATCGATGACGTGCCGGTGATGGCGTTGACGCTGTGGAGCGACCATCCGGACACCGGACCGGTGCAACTGGCCGAAGTCGCGCACTCGCTGGAAACCGAATTGAAACGCGTCACCGGCACCCGCGACGTGTACACCATCGGCGCACCCGAGCGCGCGGTGGTGGTGGAACTGGATGCGTCGAAACTGGCCACCCATGGCTTGGCCGTGGGCGACCTGGTGCGCGCACTGCAGGCCGCCAACGTGGTGCGGCAGGCAGGCGACCGGGTCGCGGACAACCGCGCTGTGCCGGTCACCGCCGGGCGCTTCCTGGCCAGTGCGGCGGACGTGTCCACGCTGGTGCTCGGCCTCGAGCACGGTCGGCCGGTGCGGCTGGCCGATGTGGCCCGGGTGCACGCGGGCGCCGACCTGCCGCGCAGCTACGTGTGGTTCGGTTCCCCCGCCGGCAAGGCGGGCCCGGCCAGCGGCCACGCGGCTGCGGTGACGCTGGCGGTGGCCAAGAAACCCGGCAGCAATGCGGCCGACATCACCGGCGCCATTCGCGAGCGCCTGCAGTCGCTCGAAGGCGTGGTGATTCCCGACGGCATGCACGTCACGGTGACCCGGGACTACGGCCAGACCGCCACCGACAAGGCCAACAAGCTGATCCAGAAACTGGTTTTCGCGACCCTGTCGGTGGTGTTGCTGGTGCTGCTGGCGATGGGTTGGCGCGAGGCGGTGGTAGTCGGCAGCGCGGTGATCCTGACCCTGGCCCTGACCCTGTTCGCCTCCTGGGCGATGGGTTTCACCATCAACCGCGTGTCGTTGTTCGCGCTGATTTTTTCGATCGGCATCCTGGTCGATGATGCGATCGTGGTGGTGGAGAACATCCACCGCCACATGCAACTGGGCGGACGCCGCTTGCGCGAGGCGATTCCGCTTGCGGTGGACGAAGTGGGCGGGCCGACCATCCTGGCCACCTTCACGGTGATCGCGGCGCTGCTGCCGATGGCCTTCGTGTCCGGCCTGATGGGGCCGTACATGCGCCCGATCCCGATCAATGCGTCGGCCGGCATGCTGCTGTCGCTGGTGGTGGCGCTGGCGGTGACGCCGTGGCTGGCATTGAAACTGGTCGGGCGGCATGCAAGCGGCGATCACGACGTGGAGGAGCCAGCTGGCGACGGTCGCCTGCATGGCTTTTTTGCGCGCCTGATGCAGCCGTTCCTGGATGGCCCGCGTGCCAAGCGCCGGCGCCGCTGGTTGTTCGGCGCGATGGGTGCGCTGGTGCTGGCCACGGCCGGACTGGTCGTGGTCAAGGCGGTGGTACTGAAGATGCTGCCGTTCGACAACAAGAGCGAGTTCCAGATCGTGGTCGACATGCCCGAGGGCAGCACCCTGGAGCAGACCCATCACCTGCTCGGTGAACTGGCCGCCAGCGTCGCGGGCGTGCCCGAAGTGAAGAACTGGCAGGGCTATGCCGGCACCAGCGCGCCGATCACCTTCAACGGCCTGGTACGCCAGTACTACCTGCGCGAGGGTCCGCTGGTCGGCGACCTGCAGGTGAACCTGGTCGACAAGGAGCAGCGCGACCGCCAGAGCCACCCCATTGCGCTGGCGCTGCGGCCGCAATTGGCCAAAATTGGCGCGCGCCACGGCGCCTCGGTCAAGCTGGTCGAAGTGCCACCCGGCCCGCCGGTGCTGGCGCCGATCGTGGCCGAGGTCTACGGCCCCGACCAGCCCAGCATCCAGCGCACGGCGTTGGCGCTGGAACAGAAATTCCGCGGTGTCGCCGACATCGTCGACGTCGACACCAGCGTGCAGGCCGCGGCCCCGCGTGACTTGCTGGTGGTGGATCGCGAGCGCGCGGCGCGACTGGGCCTGGACCAGGCCGGCATCGCGCAGGCACTTGCCACCGCCTTGGCGGGAGCCGACGCCACCTACCTGATGGATGGCCATGCGCGCTACGCCGTGCCGGTGCGTTTGCGACTTGCCGCCGGCGACCAGGCCGCGTTGTCGCACGTGCTGGCCTTGCGCGTGCGCGCCGCGAGCGGGGCCCTGGTGCCCCTGTCCGCGGTGGTGGACGTCGAGCCCGCCGATCGCGAACAGGCGCGCTACCACAAGGATCTGTTGCCCTACGCCACCGTCACCGGCGATGAAGCCGGCCGTACCGACAGTCCGCTGTACGGCATGTTCGCGCTGGTCGGCGAGTTGCGTGCCGGCACGCTCGGCGGACAGAAGGTGGAGCAGCATTTCATCGCCCAGCCCGAGACCACCACGCATGTCGCGGTGAAGTGGGATGGCGAATGGCAGATCACCTACGAGACCTTCCGCGACATGGGCCTCGCCTACCTGGCCGGATTGCTGTTGATCTACCTGCTGGTGGTGGGCGAGTTCAAGAGCTACATGGTGCCGTTGATCATCATGGCGCCGATTCCCTTGACCGTGATCGGGGTGATGCCCGGGCATGCGCTGCTGGGCGCGCAGTACACCGCGACCTCGATGATCGGGCAGATCGCGCTGGCCGGCATCATCGTGCGCAATTCGATCCTGCTGATCGACTTCGTCAACCACGCGCTGGCGGCCGGTAGGCCGCTGGGCGACGCGGTGATCGAGGCGGCCGCGGTACGCGCCAAGCCGATCGTGTTGACCGCGCTGGCAGCGATGGTGGGCGGTTTCTTCATCCTCGACGATCCGATTTTCCAGGGCCTGGCGGTGTCGCTGATCTTCGGCATCCTGGTCGCCACCATCCTGACCCTGCTGGTGATCCCGCTGCTGTACTACACGTGGCTGCGACGGCGGCCTGAATCGGCGGTGACTCCGACCTGAACCGGGGCGCTACGACGCTCGCCTCGGACGCCCGGCCTTGTCATGGATCAAGCTGGATTGCGACGTGTGCAACTAGCCTGACCAGCAAGCCATCGTATCTCTCGAAGGAGCCTTGCATGACCCCGACTAGGACCGTTGTCGCCCTCGCCCTTGCCCTCGCCCTCGCCCTGCCCGCGGCCTTGCTGCCGGGCATGAGCCGTGCGCAGCACCATCACGACGCGCAGGCGCACGCCCAGGAGACCCTGGCGACACCACCGGCGCAACGCTACGCCGCCGACATTCATCTCAAGGACGGGATCACCCGCATCCACGCCGCGCTGGAGCAACTCGGCCATTACGAAACCGGGCCCGTTGATACCGTCGCCGTGCGGGAGCAGGTCAAGCGCATCGATGCGGCCGCGGCTGACATCTTCGCCAAGTGCAAGCTGGCTCCGGATGCCGACGCCGCGCTGCATGGCATGCTGTTGCCGCTGCTGGGCGCGGCCAACAAGCTGCGCGACAACCCACGGGACGTGCCGCAGGTGGCGGTGATGCGCGAGGCCATCGCGGCGTATCCGCACTACTTCGACGCCCCGGACTTCGACGCGGGCGAGGCCCACGCGCACTGACCCATCAGCGTGTCCCGGGCAGGGCGGGGATCGCCAGCGATTCCGCCTGGTCCGCCAGCAGTTGGCGATGGATCGAAGCCAGCCGGTCCATGAGTTCCTCGCGTGCCGAGGTGGCGTAGGGGTTTTCACGCTGGATGGCGGCGAACAAGTGCCCGGCGTCGCCACGTACCGCGGCCAGCATGTTGGCGAGGCCAAGGAACGAGGGCGGGGCCATCGTCAGATCCTCGCCGACGCCCATCTCGACCAGCGCCTTGGCGAGGTAGAAAGCCAGGGCATGGGTGCGCGCCATGGCGCGGTCGTGGCTGGCCGCATCCCGTTCCAGCACCTCGCAGCCGAGCGACTCGAACAGCGCGCGGGTGCGCCGCGCGGCATCGGGGTGGCGGGCGCTGGCGCACAGCACCACGCGCAACGGGCGCTCGCCGCGGGCCAAGCTCAAGGGACCGAACAAGGGGTGGCTGCCACAGTGCGGGATGCGCTCGCCCAGGGCATTGTCGAGCAGCGCGCAGGGCTGTTCCTTGACGCTGCCGACATCGATCACGGTCTGCTTCGGGGTCACCAGCGGCTGCAGTTCAAGCAAGGCCGCGCCCAGCATCGGCACCGGCATTGCCAGTACGACCCAGTC
>DASSXP010000008.1:0-6407 GCA_035703755.1 Rhodanobacteraceae bacterium
GATGCGGTGTACATCGAGCCGATCAACTGGCAGACGGTTGAAAAAATCATCGCCAAGGAAAAGCCCGACGCGGTGTTGCCGACCATGGGCGGACAGACAGCGCTGAACTGCGCGCTCGATCTGGCTGATCACGGCGTGCTGGAAAAATACGGCGTCGAGCTGATCGGCGCCAAGCGCGAGGCCATCCGCATGGCCGAAGACCGCGAACTGTTCAAGCAGGCGATGACCGAGATCGGGCTGGAGAGCCCACGCTCGGGGGTGGCCAAGAGTTACCCGCACGCGGTCGAGATTCAGGCCGAACTCGGCTTTCCGGCGATCGTGCGCCCCAGCTTCACCCTCGGCGGTTCCGGCGGCGGCATCGCCTACAACAAGGAAGAGTTCGAAGCCATCGTCAAGCGTGGCCTGGAGCTTTCACCGACCCACGAGGTGTTGATCGACGAATCCGTGCTGGGCTGGAAAGAGTACGAGATGGAAGTCGTGCGCGACACCGCCGACAACTGCATCATCATCTGCTCGATCGAAAACCTCGATCCGATGGGCGTGCACACCGGCGACTCCATCACCGTGGCGCCGGCGCAAACGCTCACCGACAAGGAATACCAGCGCCTGCGCGATGCCTCGATCGCCGTGCTGCGCAAGATCGGCGTCGATACCGGTGGCAGCAACGTGCAGTTCGGCATCAACCCGGACGACGGCCGCGTGGTGGTGATCGAGATGAACCCGCGGGTGTCGCGCTCCTCCGCGCTGGCTTCCAAGGCCACTGGCTTCCCGATTGCCAAGGTCGCCGCCAAGCTGGCGGTGGGCTACACCCTGGACGAACTCAAGAACGACATCACCGGTGGCAAGACGCCGGCCTCGTTCGAGCCGACCATCGACTACGTGGTCACCAAGATTCCACGTTTCGCGTTCGAAAAGTTTCCGCGCGCCGATGCCCGCCTCACCACCCAGATGAAGTCGGTGGGCGAGGTGATGGCGATGGGCCGCAGCTTCACCGAATCGCTGCAAAAAGCCCTGCGCGGGCTGGAGATCGGCAAGACCGGCCTCAACCCGACCGAGCTTGACCTCGCCACGGAAGAAGGCCTGAGCACGCTCAAGCGCGAACTGCGCGAGCCGCGTCCCGAGCGCGTGTTCCACCTCGCCGATGCGTTCCGTGCCGGCCTCACCCTGCAAGAAGTGCACGAGCTCAGCCGCGTCGATCCGTGGTTCCTCGCTGCCTTCGAGGACATCGTGCTGGCCGAGAACGCGCTGCACCGCGACGGCTTCGATGCACTGGACGAAGCGCGTCTGCGCGAGCTCAAGCGCATGGGCTTCTCGGATGCCCGTCTGGCCGAATTGACCGGCCACAGCGAGGCCGAACTGCGCGCGCGGCGGCATCAATTCGGCGTGCGCCCGGTGTACAAGCGGGTCGATTCCTGCGCCGCCGAGTTCGCCACCAACACCGCCTACATGTACTCAACCTACGAGGAAGAGTGCGAAGCCAATCCCACCACGCGTGACAAGATCATGGTGCTGGGCGGCGGTCCCAATCGCATCGGCCAGGGCATCGAGTTCGACTACTGTTGCGTGCACGCGGCGCTGGCGCTGCGCGACGACGGTTTCGAAACCATCATGGTCAATTGCAATCCGGAGACCGTCTCCACCGATTACGACACCTCCGACCGGCTGTACTTCGAGCCGCTGACACTGGAAGACGTGCTGGAGATCGTCGCGCTGGAACAGCCCAAGGGCGTGATCGTGCAATACGGCGGGCAGACCCCGCTGAAGCTGGCGCGGGCGCTGGAAGCGGCCGGCGTGCCGATCATCGGCACCAGCCCGGATTCGATCGATCTGGCCGAAGACCGCGAGCGGTTCCAGCAACTGGTGGATCGCCTGGGCCTCAAGCAGCCACCCAACCGCATTGCCCACCACGCCGAGGAAGCGCTGCGCCTCGCCAATGAAATCGGCTATCCACTGGTGGTGCGCCCGAGTTACGTGCTCGGTGGCCGGGCGATGGAAATCGTCTATGCCGACGCCGACCTCGAACGCTACGTGCGAGAAGCAGTCAAGGTGTCGGAAGATTCCCCCGTGCTGCTCGATCGCTTCCTCGACCACGCGGTCGAGGTGGATGTGGACGTCATCGCCGATGCCGACGGCCAGGTGCTGATCGGCGGCATCATGGAGCACATCGAGGAGGCCGGCGTGCATTCGGGCGATTCGTCCTGCTCGCTGCCGCCGTACTCGCTGTCCAAGGCAACCCAGGACGAGCTGCGCCGTCAGGTAGCCTTGCTGGCGCGGGCGCTGAAAGTGGTCGGCCTGATGAACACCCAGTTTGCCATCCAGCAAGTGCCGGGGCAGGGTGACATCGTCTACATCCTGGAAGTCAATCCGCGCGCCTCGCGCACGGTGCCGTTTGTGTCCAAGGCCACCGGCGTGGCGCTGGCCAAGGTGGCAGCACGGGCAATGGCGGGCAAGACCCTGGCCGCACAGGACGCCACCCGCGAAGTGGTGCCGTCGTACTACTCGGTCAAGGAAGCCATTTTCCCGTTCATCAAGTTCCAGAACGTCGATCCCATCCTCGGCCCGGAAATGCGTTCCACCGGCGAAGTGATGGGCGTGGGTCGCAGCTTTGGCGCCGCCTTCGCGCGTGGCCACGAAGCGGCGGCGATCAAGGCACCGCCCACCGGCAAGGTGTTCCTGTCGGTGCGCGATGCCGACAAGCAGCGGCTGTTGCCGATTGCCATCGACGCTTTGCGCCGTGGCTACAGTCTGGTCGCCACCGGCGGCACTGCGGCCTTCCTGACCGAGCATGGCGTCACCTGTGAGCGTGTCAACAAGGTGCTGGAAGGCCGCCCGCACATCGTCGATGCGATCAAGAACGGCGAGATCGTCTATATCGTCAATACCACCGAGGGCAAGCAGGCCATTGCCGACTCGTTCTCGATTCGCCGCGAGGCGCTGCAACAGCGCGTCACCTATTCGACTACCATTACCGGCGCCCGCGCCTTGCTGTATTCGCTCGATTACCGCGACAGTGGCGAGGTGCACAGCCTGCAGGAATTGCACAAGGAACTCAGCCGATGAACCGGGCCCCATTGACCAAAGCCGGCGTCGAGCGTCTGCGCAGCGAGCTCGAACGCCTGAAATCCGAGGATCGGCCGCGCGTGATCGCGGCGATCGCTGAAGCGCGCGCCCACGGCGACCTCAAGGAGAACGCCGAGTACCACGCCGCGCGCGAGCAACAAGGCTTCATCGAAGGCCGCATCAATCTGATCGAGGCCACGCTGTCCACCGCGCAGGTGATTGATGTCGCCGGACGCCCGTCGGGCGGCAAGGTGGTATTCGGCGCCACGGTGGAGCTGGAAGATGCCGACAGCGGCGAGCAGACCACCTACCAGATCGTCGGCGACATCGAAGCCGACATCAAGCTGGGCCTGATCGCCGTGTCCTCGCCCATCGCCCGCGCCATGATCGGCAAGAGCGAAGGCGACAGCTTTGCCTTCAAGGCACCCAACGGCGAGCACACCTACGACATCGTGGGCGTGCGTTACGAGTGATCGCTTTTCGCAATCTGGCGCTGCGTCGCGGGCCACGGCTGCTGCTGTCCGGCCTCGACGCGGTGCTGCACGACGGCTGGAAGGTCGGCGTGATCGGCCGCAACGGCAGCGGCAAATCGAGCTTGTTCGCCGCCATTCAGGGCGAGTTGGACAGCGATGCCGGCGTGCTGGACATCCCTGCCGGACTGCGTATGGCGTCGGTGGCCCAGGAAACCCCGGCACTGCCCGACGCGGCAATCGACTACGTACTGGGCGGCGATGCCGCGCTGGCGGCGGCGATCACCGACGAAGCCCGCGCCAACGCGGCCGGCGATCACGCCGCGGCCGCGCGCGCCCATCACCGCATTGACGAGCTCGGCGGCTACGATGGCCGCGCCCGCGCCGGGCGCCTGCTGCACGGACTCGGCTTCGCCGCCGACATGCACGAGCGCGCCGTTGCGGAGTTCTCCGGCGGCTGGCGTGGCCGTCTCAATCTGGCGCGGGCCTTGATGGCGCCGTCCGACCTGTTGCTGCTGGACGAGCCGACCAACCATCTGGACCTCGACGCCGTGGTGTGGCTGGAGCAATGGCTGCGGCGCTATCCCGGCATGCTGCTGTTGATCTCGCACGACCGCGAGTTTCTCGATGGCAGCGTCGATCACATCTTGCACCTGGAGCAGGGCGGGGCACGCCTCTACAACGGCAACTACAGCGACTTCGAGCGCCAGCGCGCCGAGCGCCTGCGGCAACAGCAGATTGCGCACGACCGCGAGCAGGCTGAGCGCGCCCACCTCAAATCCTTCATCGACCGCTTCAAGGCCAAGGCCACCAAGGCGCGGCAGGCGCAATCGCGGGTCAAGCGGCTGGAGAAAATGGCCGGAACGGAAGCCGTGCGTGCCGAACGCGCGTTTGTCTTCCAGTTCCCGGAGCCCGCAAGGTTGCCGCAGTCGATGCTGCAACTGGAACACGTCGAAGCCGGCTACGGCCCGCAGCAAACAATCCTGCGCGATGTGCGCTTCCGGCTCGAAGCCGGCGACCGCATCGGCCTGCTGGGCCCCAACGGCGCCGGCAAATCGACGCTGGTGAAAACACTGGTCGGCGAGTTGCCGTTGTTGAATGGTGCACGCAACGCGCACAAGGATCTGGCAATCGGCTACTTCGCCCAGCACACGGTCGAGAACCTGCGCGCCGGCGACAGCCCGTTCGAGCACCTGCAGGATCTGGCGCCGGACACGCCAGCACAAGTCTTGCGCGACTGGCTCGGTCGCTGGCACTTCATCGGCGACCGTGCGTTTGAACCAGTCGAGGTGTTTTCCGGTGGCGAGCGGGCGCGCCTGGCCTTGGCTCTGATCGCCTGGGGGAAACCCAACCTGCTGGTGCTGGACGAACCCACCAACCACCTTGATCTCGACATGCGCGGCGCGCTGGCCGATGCCTTGAACGATTATCCCGGTGCCTTGTTGCTGGTGGCGCACGACCGCCATCTGCTCGGCCTGGTCTGCGATTCGTTCCTGCGCGTGGCCGATGGCCGGGTCGAACCGTTCGACGGCGACCTCGATGACTACGCCCGTTGGCTGCGCAGCCGTGGCAGCGAGGACGCGGACAAGCCCGAGGCCGGCAAACCCGCCGGCAACGCCCGTGAACGGCGCCGTGACGCCGCCAACGAACGTCAACGCCAGCGGGCGCAGCGCCAGCAACTGGACAAACTGGAAGCACGCATCGCCGCCGTCGATCACGCATTGCAGGCGCTTGATCAGCGTTTGGCCGACCCGGAAATCTACAGCGGGCCGACCGCAGTGCTGGCCGACATCGGTCGCGAGCAGAACGAACTGCGCGAGCGCAAGGCCACGCTCGAAGCCGAATGGTTGCAGCGCTACGAGGAACTGGACGGAGCCGAGGCATGAGCCGTTTGCGCGTGTTGTTGCCACCACGCGCCAGCATCGAGGCGGCGGGCTGGATCGACACCTGGCTACCGCGTGGCGACGCGTTGCCGTCCGTTGCCCGTGGCCGCGAAGCGCAACTGCACGCCTGTTTCCAGCTGCCCACAACCACACTGCCGGTTGCCGCCTTGCTGCGCCAACAGGCTTGCGGCGATGCCGGCGCCGACCTGTGGCTGAATGCGACGCCGTCGTGGGTGTTGGTTGAAATCAACGGTGCCCGCTTGATGAATTGCGGCGGGCTGGAACTTTCCGCTGCCGAAACGGACGCGCTGACCCAGGCTTTGCGGCCCTTGTTCGGCGATCACGGTGCGCTGCTGGAAGCGACCCATCCATCGCGCTGGCAACTGCGTCTGGCACCCGGCGCCACGCTGCCCGACTTCGACACACCCGGCGCAACCCTGGGTGATGACCTGCTGGATCACCTGCCGCATGGAGAGCACAGCCTGCGCTGGCGCAGCCTGTTCAACGAAGCGCAGATGATCCTGCATCAACACCCGGTCAACCAGGCGCGCCGCCAGCGCGGGCAATCGCCGGTCAACGCGCTGTGGTTCTGGGGCGCCGGCGTGCTGCCTTCCTGGGTCAAAAGCGCGTTGACACGGCTTGCCAGCGACGATCCGTTGTTGCAGGCATTGGCTGCTGCCGCCGCCGTTCCGTGCACTACGCTGACGGCATGCGAGCTTGCGGGCAAGCACGGGAATGACGAAGTACTGCTGGATCTTGCGGACACGCCCGCTCTTGGCCCGTGGTGGTCGCGTATCGAAACCGCCCGCCGGCATTTCGACTCGCTGCAATTGCACTTCGCCGATGGTACCGGCACGCTACTGAAACGCTGGCATCGGTGGCGCATCTGGCGCCGTCGCCGGTGAGCCGTCTGCGCATCGAGCGTCGCGCGGTCGATGCAGACGCACACGCCGCACTCGCCAGCAGCCTGCATCCGGTGCTGGCGCGGATCGCC
>DASSXP010000105.1:0-6963 GCA_035703755.1 Rhodanobacteraceae bacterium
TGCAATCCAAGTTGCTCACGGCACTGCTGTTGTCGTTGCTGTCCTTCTCCGCGGTCGCAGGTCAGGCCGATTCCGTTGCCACGCCGACGCAGCTCCCTCCCGGCGTCGTCGTTGAGCAAGGTGGCGCACAGATCAGCCTCAAGGATGTCGATGCGTTTGCCATGACCGTGCCCGACTCGGCCCGGCCCGGGACCTTCGGCTCCGCGCGCAATGTTGAACGAATCCTGCGCGGGCTGGTGGCCAACCGCCAGTTGGCCGACGAAGCTCGCAAACTTCACATGCAGGATGATCCGGCGGTGGCCGCACGCATGGCTGCCGCGGCGGAAAAGGTGTTGGTCGAAGCGCGCATCGAGGCCCTAACCGCGAAATACAAGGCCAGCGTGCCGGATCTGACCGAGCTGGCACGCGAGCGCTACATCGCCGACCCCGCGAGTTACGCCGTTGGCCGTGTCGTCGATGTCAAGCACATCCTGATCGATACCAAGAAGCACACGGACGCGGAAGCCAAAGCCTTGGCGGACAAGCTGTACGCCGAGCTCAAAGCCGATCCCGCAGCGTTCGATCAGGACGTGGCGAAGTACAGCGACGATGACAGCAAGGAGCGCAACCACGGGCTGATTCCCGATGCCACCTCGGCCAAGTACGTGCCGGAGTTCGGTGCGGCGGCGAAAGATCTGAAGAAGGTGGGCGACATCTCGCCACCAACCAAAACCCAGTTTGGCTATCACTTGCTCAAGGCGGTGAAAATCGTGCCGGCGCATCAGCGCACGTTCGAAGAAGTGAAGCCGGCGCTGCTGGCGAAACTCGAACAAGACTATGTGGCCAGCCATGTGCAAGACCATCTGGATGGCATCAAGAGCCGCAAGTTGGAAGCCAACATGGATCTGGTCAAGTCGCTGACCAGCCGCTACGAGCCCAAGACAAAGCCGGCTGCAGGGAGTCCTGCCAGCGACGTCAAGCCGCACGGCGTGCACTCCGCGCACTGAGCAGAACGGCAAGTCGAGGCAGGGGAAATCTTCGATGTCAGACAGTGCCGCCACCCGGTCGGAGTCGATCACCGCCAAGGTGGCAGGCCGCAAGGACGGGCGAATTGCCCACTGGCGCCTGTTTCGCCACTTTCTTGCGCGCGAGCTCAAGAACCGTTTTCTGGGCAGTTTCAGCGGCGGGTTGTGGGCGCTGATCCAGCCGCTGGTGCAACTGGCGATCTACGCCTTCGTGTTCGTGCACATTTTCAAGGCGCGTTTGCCGGGGGCGGATGCGCCTGGTTACGTGCCGTTTCTGATGGTGGCCTTGTGGCCGTGGACGGCGTTCTCTGAAGGGGTGCTGCGGGCCACCACGGCGATCGTGGAGAATGCGGGACTGATCGGCAAGGTGGCCTTGCCACGCGAGATCCCGGTGCTGGCGGCGGTCACGGCCAGCTTCGTTCTGCATGGCGCGGGCTTTGTTGCCATCGTGCTGGTGATGCCAATATTTGGCTACACCCTGCACCTTGGCTGGCTGCCGTTGGCAGTGGCAGTGATGGCAGTCCTGTGGGTATTGGCGGTGGGCTGCGCACTGCTTTGCGCCGCTGTGCAGGTGTTTGTGCGTGATCTTGTGCAGGTGATGACACAACTTCTAACCCTGGCCATGTTCGCGGCGCCCATCTTTTATGCCCGCGCGATGATGCCCGCGCGCTATCAGGGCCTGATCGACCTGCACCCGTACACCTGGTATGCCGAATCCCTGCGACAGATGCTGTTGCACGGCCAGCCTCCCGCGTGGCTGCCGGCCGGCATTGCGCTGCTGTGCGCGGTGCTGGTGTTCGCCGTGGGCTGGTGGGTGTTCAAACGGCTGGATGCGCACTTTGAGGATTTCCTGTGACAGTGCCCGACGTGCTGGTGCAAGCGCGCGGGCTGGGCAAGTCCTATCCGCGCGTGTCCCGTCGTTCGGATCGCCTGCGCGCACTGGGTTCGCTGCTGCTCGGACGTCAGCGGGTGGAGAGCGTGCCGGTGCTGTCCGGTGTTGATCTCGAGGTGCGTCGTGGCGAATCGGTGGGCTTGATCGGCGAGAACGGGGCCGGCAAATCGACGTTGCTGAAACTGATCTCCGGCGTGTTGACGCCCAGTCACGGCACGCTCGCGGTGCACGGTCGCATCGGCGCCCTGCTCGAACTCGGTGCCGGCTTTCATCTGGAATACACGGGGCGTGAAAACGTCGCCATGGCGGCGGCGCTGTACGGCTTGAGCGCCGGCGAGATTCGCGCCCGTCAGGACGACATTCTCGCATTCGCCGATATCGGTCGTTACATCGACGAGCCGGTCAAGCATTATTCCTCCGGCATGGTGGTCCGGCTCGGCTTTGCCATCGTCGCCGCCATCCGCCCCGATCTGCTGATCACCGATGAGGTGCTGGCGGTCGGTGATGAGGCATTCCAGAAGAAATGCATCCAGTGGATCGAGGAGTACCTCGATACCGGTGGCACCTTGTTGCTGGTGTCGCACAGCATGTACCACATCCAGAAGCTGTGTCGACACGCCTGCTGGCTGCGCGATGGCCGCATCGAGGCGCAGGGCGACGTTTTCGATGTCACCCAGGCCTACCTCGCCTACAGTGAGCACAAGCAGGGACGCGCGCTGGCGGCAGGGCGGCAACGGCATGGCGAGTTTCTGGTCGAGAATCTGCGTCTCAACGGCGTCGATGGCGAATCCGTGCCGTTGGCGGTGGATGTTGACAGCGACCTCGTGGTCGAAGCGGAAGTCCATTCGCGTGACGGCCGTGTGCCGCACGCCATGGTTGGTATTGCCCGCGGCGATGGCAGCGGCATCTACGGCGTGGCTTCCGACATGGAGACGGTGCAGCTGACCCAGTTGGCGGCGGGTCGCTACCGGGTGGCGGTCAAGTTCACTCGCTTGCCCTTGCTGCCGGCGCAGTACGTTGTGCGCGTGCACGCGCTGGATCCGGAAGGCCTGCGGGTGTTTGATACCTGCGAAAACCTCCTGACCGTGCGCGGCAACACGCGCGAAGCCGGTTCGGTACGCCTGGAGCACACATGGCTGAGCTGAGCAAACCATCCGTCGCAATGGACTTCACTGGCGAACGTTTCACACCCGAGTGCGTGCGCGAAATCTGGTACGAGCATTGGCATCGCTATGCGTTCGCGCGCGCGCTGGCGGCAGGCAAGCGGGTGCTGGATGCGGCCTGCGGCGAGGGCTACGGCAGCGCCCTTTTGGCCGAGGTGGCCGCGGAGGTCACCGGGGTCGATATCTCCGCCGACGCCATAACCCACGCCACGGCCCGTTACGGCAGCGCGCGCGGGCTGAGCTTCCGGCAAGGCGATGCCACCGCCCTGGATGAGCTGCCAAGCGCATCCTTCGACCTCATCACCAGTTTTGAAACGCTGGAGCATCTTTCTGCACAGGATGCCATGCTGGCCGGCTTCGCCCGTCTGCTGGCGCCGGGTGGCGTGCTGCTGGTGTCCTCGCCCGACAAAGCCGAGTACAGCGACAAGCGTGGTTTCGACAACGCGTTTCATGTCCGCGAGTTGTATCGTGATGAGTTCGATGCGCTGCTGTCGCGGCACTTCCGCCAGCATCGGCTGTACGGCCAGAAACTGCTGTTCCAGTCCGTGCTGTGGGAGCTGGAAAGTGCCGGTCATGGCGTCGCCGCGACCACGGAAGCCGACGGTCGGTTGTGTGATGGTCTGGCTTATCCGCCGCTCTACTTCATCGCCGTGTGCGGCCAGGACGCTTTGCCCGCGCTGCCGGGGGTCCATCTCTTCGGCGATGCCGGCGAAGCGGTCTACAGCCACTATAATGGCGAAGTGCGCAAAAACATGGCGGCCGGCGCCCGCATTGCGGAGCTCGAACAGCGCATCCACGAACTTGAGAGTCGATCGTCCGCGCCCGGACCTTGGTGGCGCCGGCTGTTCGGCTGAGCCACTGCCGCAGACGGAGCGGAATCTTGGAACACCAATTCAACCTCGGCTCGGCGATCCAGCCGGCACCATTCATTCCGAAAAACGATCCCGAGGCGCCGATGCTGGCGTCGATCGAAGGCGTGGCCGCGCGGCTGTCCGACGAGGAAGTGATCTTCCAGCCGCGCGGCAGTACCGACTCGCAAGTGATGACGATGCAGGTGCTGGAGCTCATGGACCAGAGTCGGCCGTTTCAAAGCGTGGACGTGCATGTCGCCCAGGCGCTGCGCAAGGTGCCGGGCCTGCGCTCGGCCGATGCCGCGCGGCAGGCGCTGGCGACACTGGCGCGGGTTGGCCTGTTGCAAAGCGACGCCGACTGGCTTGCCGCGTTGACGGCGCCGGCCGCCGCGACCGCGCCGGAGGTGCCGTTCGCCGGCCTCGCTATCCGTGCCTGTGATCGGCCGCAACAGGTCGAGCGGCTGCTGGCCTCGCTGGCGGACTACGAAGCGCGCTTTGCTGCCCGGCGTCCGCTGTGGCTGCTCGACGATTCCCGTGACGCGGCGGCCGCGGCCGGCAACCGGCGTTTGCTGGGCGACTACGCGCGCAGCACCGGCGCACCCACGACCTACCTGTCCCCGGCTGCCGGCGCTGCCGTCGCCAAGTGGCTGCGCAAAGCGCTGCCGCAATTCGCTGCCGCCGCCGACGCCCTGTTGACGCAGCAGCCCGGCAGCGGCGGTGGCCGCAACTGGAACCTGTTGCTGCTGCTGACTGCGGGCCGGCGGCTGATCATGCTGGATGAGGATTTCGTGTTCCCCTTGCGGCGCCATCCGGATGCGCAAGACGGCATCGATCCTGCGGGCGTCGATCAATCCACCGTGCGCTTCTACGACAGTCTCGACGCCGCGCTGGCGGCGGGCACGGCGCTCGATGCCGACCCGATCGAGCAGCACCTCGCCTGGCTGGGTGCCTCGATGGCGGGTGTGGCGGCCACCGGCTTGACCCTGAATCGACAGGACCTGCGCGGCCTGCCGCTGGCCGATCTCGCCCATCTCACGCCGGCCGTGCGCGTACTCACCACCCACATCGGCACACGCGGCGCCTCCGGCAGCAGCGACAACAGTTTCCTGTTTGAACTCGACCCGGACGCGCGCGATGCGTTCTGGCGCGACCGCGACAGCTATCTCCACAATCTGGATGCCCACAGTATCTGGTTCGGACACCGCCGCGCGCGCATTGCACCGCAGGGCTTTTTCTCGCCATTCGGGCTCGACAACAGCGTGCTGACGCCGTGCACCACTACCGCTGGGCGCAATGAAGACGCCGTGTTCGGCACCTTGCTGCGCTTCTGTCATCCCGATGGCGTGACGTTGCACATGCCGCAGGCGATCGGCCATATGCAGGAAGGCGCGCGGCAACGCACGGCGACGAACGGCACGGCCCGCGCACCCGGTTTCAACCGCTTTTTGTACGAGCAACTGCAAAACGCCGATCCGGCCGTGCGCGCCGCCGATCCCGCGGTGCGCATGCGCTTCGCCGGCGCGATTCTGGAAAACCTCGCGGCCTCCAGCGATCAGGCGCTGGCCACGCATCTGCGCGAATACCGCAACTACACCCACGCCAACCTGATCGAACGCCTGCAGCAACAACTGGTTGGCAACCCCGGGGCGCCGGTGTACTGGCAGGCCGATCTGCGCGCACTGATCGAACGCAATGCCCGGGCGATGATCGCCAAAACGGCGCCGCGGCTGGATGGCTGGCCGGAAGGCATCGACGATGCGGCCTGCGCTGGCCTGCTGCGCGGACAGCTGCAAGCCGTGGCAACGGCGCTCGAAGCATGGCCGGCGCTGTGGCAGTACGCGCGCGATCATGCCGACGAACTGCGCAAGGTACTGTGACCGACGCCGTGACCACCGGCGTTGTCACGGCGCTGGTGGTGGCGGCCGACAGCGGCCCGTTGCTGCAAGACTGCGTGCGCGACTTGCTGGCCTGTCCGCAAATCGCCGCGGTGCGGCTGGCAGACAACGCCTCGCGCGATGGTGTGCCGCAACGCGTGCAGGCCGACTGCGCCGCTGAATCACGCTTTGCTCTCGTCAACAACCAACGCAACCTGGGTTTCGGTGCGGCCGTCAATCGTCTGGCTGCGGGGGCAACGACGCCGTGGCTGGCCATCGTCAACCCCGATTGTCGATTGCAGCCGGCGGCGCTCGATGCCTTGCTCGCCATTGGCACCGGGCAGCCCGATGTGGGCCTGATCGGGGCGTTGATCGTCGATGAGGCGGGGCGAATCGAACCCGCGTCGCGCCGCCGCGACCCGTTGCTGTCGCGGCTGTTGGTCACGCTGGGCCTGCGGCGCGGTGACGCCATCAACATGGATGCGCCAGAAAGCGCCGATGCGGCATGCGGTGAAACGGTGGAGGCGGTTTCCGGCGCGCTGATGCTGGTGCGACGCGACGTGTTCGAGCAATTGGGTGGCTTCGATGAAGGCTATTTTCTGCACTTCGAAGACCTTGATCTGTGCCGACGAACGCGTGATGCGGGGCATCGGGTCGTGCTGGCAAGCCAGATCCGTGTGGTCCACGTCAAGGGCAGCTCCAGTCGCCACCGCCCCGTCTTTGTCGCCTGGCACAAGCACCGCGGCCTGTGGCGCTGGCTGCGTACGTTTGATCCGGCGTTGCGCAATCCCTTGCTCGCGGCCGTCGTGTGGTGCGGTATCTGGGTCCACTTCCTCGTTCTGTTGCCGCGCCATCTGTTGCAACGCGCCGCGGCATTGACCCGCCCGCGACGTCAACCCCGCGCTTGACGCCGCGCAAGTGCCGTGTGGTCTTGGTTGCATTGCTTTCCGCCCCGATCTGAACGGATCCCGTTCCCGGCCTCCAGCTCCCGTCATCCCACGCAAGCGCGCGCAGCGATTGCCATTGCCGCGGTAGGAGCGTAAGCGTCCGGTCAACCCATCTTCCATCGGTTTCGCCGAGCCGCTGCAATAGCCGCTGTTTCTGCGGAGGTGATGGCGATGGTGGACAGGGCGGGCGCGTGGCGTGAGCGAGTGACGGAGTGGCGGGCGAGCGGGGTAT
>DASSXP010000246.1:0-3795 GCA_035703755.1 Rhodanobacteraceae bacterium
CAATGCCAGCGACGACAGGAACGCCGTGCCCAGCACATCGAGCGGATAGCGCTTGATGAGCTTGCCGCTCGACAGTTCAAACTCGACCAGCGCCGCCTTGCCGGCGTTGTCCGGCGCGAAACCCTGGAAATACACCACCGAGGTCGTCGCCACCCACAGGCGATTGTGCTTGGCATCGGCGGCCAGCGCGAACACCGACCACAGCTGGTTGCTCGCATCCGCCTTGATGAAATCGTGCAGCTTGCCGGCACTGTCGACGCGATACACACCGCCCGTCCTGGCGCTGCCGGCCAAAAGCTGTTTGCGCCCCGCATCCCACGCCAACGCATCCACCAGCAAATCGGCCGGCGGCAGCCGATACGCCACACGGCCCTTGCCGAACGGCTGCATGTTGGCCTTCAGGCTGTCAACGATGTAGCCCCACACCTCAGTGCCGTGAATTTTTTCGAAACGCGCGTCCTTGCTCAAATCCACGCCAAAGCCTTGCCCTTTCATCTTCAGCAACACGTCGTAGGCGGGCGTCTTCATGTCATCGGCGGCGTAGCTCGCCGCCAAGTCCAGCTTCAACTTGAGATTGCCGGGCAACAGCGTGGTCAGCCGCGTCATGGTCCAGCGGTAGCGCTCGGTGTCACCCACGTTCTTGTACAGGGCGGCCAGTCGGCCCAGCGTGAGCGAGTCACTGGACCCCTCAATTTGCGCCTGCGTCAGTGCCTCGGCGCGCTGCACGGCAGCTTGCTGCGCGGCAGGCATCACTTGCTGGGCATGGAGGCCACCGGCCAACAACAACAGGCTGGCGGCCAGCGCCAGGCGACGGGAAATGTGCATAGTTCGAGTTCCGGTTCGTAGAATGCGTGAATCCCATTGACCACTTTCAGGCAACGAGGTTCCACGCCATGCAGGACGAAACACTTTATCAGGGTCGCTGGCTCAACCTGAAGCGGCGTGGCCGCTGGGAGTTCGTGGAACGGGTCAACCCCGGCGGTGCAGTGGCGATCCTTGCGGTCACCGACGCCGGCTCACTGCTCCTGGTCGAGCAACCACGGGTGCCGATCGGACGCACCACCATCGAGCTTCCCGCCGGCCTGATCGGCGATTCTGGCCATGAGGACGACGAGCCGCTGGCCGAGGCAGCCCGCCGCGAACTGGAAGAGGAAACCGGCTACACCTGCCGCGCCGTCGAGCTGCTGCATAGCGGCCCGACCTCCGCCGGCATGAGCACCGAATTCATCCATTTCGTCCACGCCACCGGCCTCGCGCGCATCGGTCCCGGCGGCGGCGACGACAGCGAGGAGATCACCGTCCACGAAGTGCCGCTCGATGGCATCGACGCCTGGCTCGCCGCGCGCGCTGCCCAAGGCAATTCGATCGATCCCAAGCTGATGGCAGGCCTGTGGCTGCTGGCTCACCCGCGCCACTACAACCGCGATGCCTGAACCGCATGCGATCAACGCCATCGGCATGGCCCGCGCCGCATTGCCAGCACACCACTGACGACAGTAAAGGCAACGCTGATAAAGTGGCACAAACGCCACGGCACCTGTCTGCGCCGAGCTCACGGGCGCGCTGCCTTGACAGACGGTCAGTCAGTCGGCGTCAGCGCACCCGCGATCTCGACGCAGACAGGTGCCGCCCAAATCGTTGATCTTGTTTCAAAACGGGTGGCGTTCCTTAAATCTCCACCTGTGCGCCGAGTTCGATCAGGCGGTTGCCGGGAATCTGGAAGAAGGCGGTGGCGGGCAAGGCATTGCGGGACATGAAGGCGAACAGTTTGTCGCGCCATAGCGCCATGCCGGGGCGGCGGGTGTCGGCGACGATGGTTTCACGCGACAGGAAGAAGGTGGTGTCCATCATGTCGAAGGCGAGGCCGCGCTGCGCGCACAGGTTGAGCGCGTTGGGGATATTGGGGTCTTCGGCGAAGCCGAAGCGCAAGGTGAGGTTGTAGAACTCGCCCCCGAGCGGGGCAATTTCGATGCGCTCGTCGGCGTCGGCCACCGGCGTCTCCAGCGTCTCCACCGTCAACAGCACGTTGCGCTCGTGCAGCACTTTGTTGTGTTTCAGGTTGTGCAGCAGCGAATGCGGCACCGCTTCCTGATTGGCGGTGAGGAAGATCGCCGTGCCCGGCACGCGGGTCGGCGGGTGCTCGACGATGTTCTCGATGAAGGGCGCCAGCGCGAGGCCGCCGGTCTTGATGCCGCGCACCACCAGATCGCGGCCGCGCCGCCAGGTGGTCATGATGGTGAAGGTGCACAGCCCGAGTGCCAGCGGCAGCCAGCCACCATCGGGGATTTTCAAGGTATTGGCGCCGAAATAACTGAGATCGATGGTGAGGAACACCAGCAACACGGCCAGTACCAGCAGCCGGTTCCAGCCCCACACGCGCCGCGCCACCACCATCACCAGGATGCTGTCGATGGCCATGGTGCCGGTCACGGCGATGCCGTAGGCGCCCGCCAGTGCATTGGAGGAACCGAAGGCGATCACGGTGGCGATCACCGACACCATCAGCACCCGGTTGATCCACGGCAGGAAGATTTGCCCGATCGCTTCGCGCGAGGTGTGCACCACCTGCATGCGTGGCATGAAGCCGAGCTGGATGGCTTGACGGAAGACGGTGAAGGCGCCGGAAATCACCGCCTGTGACGCGATGATGGTGGCCAGCGTGGCGAGACCGATCATCGGGTACAGACCCCAGTCCGGTACCGCGTGGTAGAACGGGTTGCTGATCGCTTCGGGGTCGTGCAGCAGCAACGCGCCTTGGCCGTAGTAGTTGAGCAGCAGCGCCGGCAGCACGAAGCAGAACCAGGCGGCACGGATGGGGAAACGCCCGAAATGGCCCATGTCGGTGTACAACGCCTCGGCGCCGGTCACGCACAACACCACCGAACCCAGCGCCAGCACCGAGGCTTTGCCATGCGACTGGAAAAACTGCACGGCATGCCAGGGATTGAGCGCCGCCAGCACGGCGGGTGCCTGCACGATGTTCCAGATGCCGATAGCGGCCAGGGCCAGAAACCACACCCCCATCACCGGGCCGAACAAGGTGCCGACGCGCGCGGTGCCATGCTTTTGCAGCGCGAACAGGCCCAACAGCACCAACACCGTGATCGGCACCACCCAATTGGCCATGCCGGGCGCGGCGATCTTCAAGCCTTCGACCGCCGACAACACCGACACCGATGGCGTGATCACGCTGTCGCCGAAGAACAGCGCCGCGCCCAGCAAGGCCATGATCACCACCAGCTTGCGCATCGGCACCGAGCCACGCACGGCACGCTGAGCGAGGGCCATCAAGGCCATGATGCCGCCCTCGCCCTTGTTGTCGGCGCGCATCACCACGCTGACGTACTTCACCGCGACCACCATGATCAGGGTCCAGGTGACCAGCGACAGCACGCCCAGCACGGTGCTGGGTTGTGGCCGCAAGCCGTGATCGGGCAAAAAGGTTTCGTGCATGGTGTAGAGCGGACTGGTGCCGATGTCACCGAACACCACACCCAGCGCGCCAAGAATCAGCAGCTTCATGTTGCCGTGCGATGTATCCACGGCACCTTGCGCAGCGGCGTTACCGGTTGCACTTGCGTTGCTCTCGCTCATCGAAATCTCCGCGCTCAGCCGCCGAGTGCGGCCTTGAGCGCCTTGCGAATGATGGTTTCGGCGGCATCCCCGTCGGCCGCGACTTTTTGCACCAGTCGCGTTGCCTCGGCGGGTTTGTAGCCGAGCTGTTGCAGGGCGACCAGAGCCTCGCCGGCCGCATCGAGCGGCGCACTGGCGCGCTGCGGCGACATCCCGGGAACG
>DASSXP010000205.1:0-5146 GCA_035703755.1 Rhodanobacteraceae bacterium
ATGCTGAAGTAGATGGTCAAGCCGGTGACATCGACCAGGGTGGCGACGAACGGCGCCGAGGCGCTGGCCGGATCGAAGCCCAGGCGTTGCAGCGCGAACGGCAGCATCGAACCGGCCAGCGAACCGAAGGTGACGATGCCGATCAGCGCCGCCGCCACGGTCAGCGCGAGGATCGGCCAGTGCGGGCCGTAGTCGTAGAAGCCGCCGTATTGCCAGAGGGTGATGCGCAGTATCGCCAACAGGCCGAGGATCGCTCCCAGCGGCACGCCGGTGCGCAGTTCGCGCAGGGCTACCTTCCACCAGTCGCCGAGTTTGAGCTCACGCAAGGCCAGGCTGCGAATCAGCAACGAGGTAGCCTGCGAGCCGGAGTTGCCACCCGAGCTCATGATGAGTGGAATGAACAAGGTCAGCACCACCGCCCGCGCCAGTTCATCGGAAAAGTGCTGCATCGCGCTCGCGGTCAGCATTTCGCCGAGGAACAGCGCGCTCAGCCAACCAGCGCGTTTGCGCAGCATTTCCACGAAACCGATCTTGAGGTAGGGCTTGTCGAGCGCCTCCATGCCGCCGAACTTCTGCACGTCCTCGTTGGACTCGGCGATCAGGGTATCGAGGATGTCGTCGACGGTGACGATGCCGAGTACGTGACGGCGCTCGTCCACTACGGGAATCGCCAGCAAGTCGTGGCGGCGGATCAGCCGCGCCACCTCCTCCTGATCCTGCAGCGGGGTGGCGACCACCGGCGGCGTTTCCTGCGCCACGCTCAAGATCGGCGCCATGGGGTCGCCGGTGATCAGGCGACGCAGGCTGACCATGCGTTGCAGCGAGGCATCTTGGTCGTCCAGCACGTAGATCGCGTACACCGTTTCGCGCGAGCGCTCGACCCGGCGCACGTGTTCCAGCGTCTCAGCGACCGTCCAGCTGGCCTTGACGCTGACAAACTCGGTCGACATCAGGCTGCCGGCGGTGTTGGGCGGGTAGCGCAGCAGGCGCTCGATGGCGGCGCGGGTGCTGGCGTCGAGGCTGGCGATCAGCGAGGCGCGGGCATCCGAATCGATCTCGGCGAAGATGTCGGCCGCGCGGTCGTCGGCCATGCCGGCCAGCACGCTGGCGGCCGTGGCCGACGGCAAGCGGGAAACGATGGCACCGGCGTGATGGAGTTCGGGGCGGTCGAACATGTCCACCGCGCGTTGCAGCGGCAGCGCGGCGACAACGACCGCGGCCGCTTCTTCATCCAGCGTGTTGAGGCGCTCGATGCTGTCGGCAATGTTGAGATCGGCGAACGGCGCGGCCAGCGCCCGGTCGCGGGAGGCTTCGATTGGCGTATTCATGGCTCACCGGGCACGCCGTTGCGGCGCCACCGCCGTGAGCCGATCCGCGATCAGGCCACGGCGTGTTGCCGCAACGGCGTGCGTCTACTGTGACTGTCGCTGGACATAGGGGAAGGCTCTTGCGGGTCATCGCCCCGCGCGGGGCCGGAATGGCGGCGCGCGGGGCGGCGGGATTGTGGTCGCATCGGGCCCGCGCGTCAATGCACGGGCCGCGTCGGCGTCAACCTTTTGCGGGTTTGGCGCCGTCCATGCCGGCAGCGTGGATTTCGTCCGGCTTGGGCTTGACGAAGCGCAGCGTCATGCGGTCGCTTTCACCGATGGCCTGATACTTGGCTTTGTCCTTGTCACCCAGGGCCAGGGTCGGCGGCAGCGTCCACACGCCTTTTTCGTGGTGGTGGTCGTCCTTCGGGTTGGCGTTGACCTCGCTTTGCGCGTCGAGCACGAAGCCGGCGTCGGTGGCGAGCTTGGTCACGTATTCCACCGGCAGGTAACCGGAGTTGATGACCTTGTCGAGCGGCTCGCCAGCGCTGGCGCGATGATCGGCCACACCAAGAATGCCGCCCGGCTTCAGCACCTTGAAGAAGCCCTTGAACATGGCCTCCGCGTTGCCGCCCATGGCCCAGTTGTGCACGTTGCGGAAGGTCAGCACGCGATCGGCCGAGTCGGCCGGGCCGAACACCGGCGCCTTGGGATCAAACTCGACCACCTGCGCCTGACCAAACTCGGTCGGGTTGGCCTTGAAGAGCTTCTCCAGCGCCGACTCGTCTTGCGCCGCCTCGCTGTCCGGCTTGCTGCTCTTGGCGACCGCAGCGATGTAGTGGCCGCTGCCATCGATCCACGGCGCCAGTACCTTGGCGTACCAGCCGCCGCCGGGGGTGATTTCGATCACCGTCTGGTTCGGCTTGACCTCAAAGAAAGCCAGCGTCTCGACCGGGTGCCGGTACGCATCGCGGGCCTTGTCGGCGTCGCTGCGCCAGGCACCCGCCAGCACCTGTTGCAGCGTGGCCGCATACATGTCCGCCGCGCTGGCCGGCGGCGTGGCCTCGCTCGGCTGGTCGTCGGCGGCCGCGGCCGTGGTTGCCACGGGCGCTGCCGCGCTGCTGGCCGGGGCGTTGGTATCGGGCGCCGCGCCACAGGCGGACAGCAGCAGCGCGGCGATCATCAGGGTGAGTTGTCTGGTCATGGCGAATCTCCGAACCGGCTCAAATCAAAGGAACGTGGGTACATCATGCCAGCGTTGCCAGCGCGGCGTTGAAGGTGGCGCTGGGGCGCATGGCGGCGGTGACCTTGGCCGGGTCGGGGCGGTAGTAGCCACCGATGTCGACCGGCTGGCCCTGGGCACCGTTCAACTCCGCGACGATGGTCGCTTCGTTCTCGGCCAGCGCCTTCGCCAACGGCGCGAAGCGGGCCTTGAGCTCGGCGTCGTCGTTCTGCGCGGCCAGCGCCTTTGCCCAGTACAGGGCGAGGTAGTAGTGGCTGCCGCGGTTGTCGAGCTCACCCAGCTTGCGTTGCGGCGAACGGTCGTGGTCGAGGATGCCGGCGTTGGCGGTGTCCAGCGTGTCGGCCAGCACCCGGGCGCGGGCATTGCCGCTGTGTTCGGCCAGATGCTCCAACGAGGCGGCCAGCGCCAGGAACTCGCCCAGCGAATCCCAACGCAGGTAGTCCTCTTCGACGAACTGCTGCACGTGCTTGGGCGCACTGCCACCGGCGCCGGTCTCGAACAGGCCGCCCCCGGCCATCAACGGCACGATGGAGAGCATCTTGGCGCTGGTGCCGAGCTCCATGATCGGGAACAGGTCGGTGAGGTAATCGCGCAACACGTTGCCAGTGACCGAGATGGTATCCAGACCCTGACGGATGCGTGCCAGCGAGAAGCGCATCGCCTCGACCGGCGCCAGGATGCGGATATCAAGACCGCTGGTGTCGTGGTCCTTGAGGTACTGCTCGACCTTGGCGATGACCTGGCGATCATGCGCGCGCTGCGGGTCGAGCCAGAACACGGCAGGCGTACTGCTCAGGCGAGCGCGGTTGACCGCCAGCTTCACCCAGTCCTGGATCGGCGCGTCCTTCGTCTGGCACATGCGCCAGATGTCGCCGGCCTCGACCGGGTGTTGCAACAGTACCTTGCCGTCCGCATCGATCACCTTGACCACGCCGTCGGCGGCGATCTGGAAGGTCTTGTCGTGGCTGCCGTATTCCTCGGCTTTCTGCGCCATCAGGCCGACATTGGGCACGCTGCCCATGCTGGCCGGGTCGAACGCGCCGTGGGCTTTGCAGTCCTCGATCACCGCCTGATAAATGCCGGCGTAGCTGCGGTCGGGGATCACCGCCTTGCAGTCTTGCCGCTCGCCCGTGGCGTTCCACATCTTGCCGGAGTCGCGGATCATCGCCGGCATCGAGGCGTCGATGATGACGTCGCTCGGCACATGCAGGTTGGTGATGCCCTTGTCGGAGTTGACCATCGCCAGCGCCGGCCGCTTGGCGTACTCGGCGTCGATGTCGGCGCGGATCGCGGCCTGCTCGGCGTCGCTCAGCTGGCCCAGCCGCGGGTACAGGTCGCCAATGCCGTTGTTGGCGTCGAAGCCGATACGCTCCAGCGTGGCGGCGTGTTTGGCCAGCACGTCCCGATAGAACTCGCGTACCGCGATGCCGAACAGGATCGGGTCGGAGACCTTCATCATGGTGGCTTTCAGGTGCAGCGAGAACAGCACGCCGCGGGCCTTGGCGTCGGCAATCTCGGCACCGATGAACGCCGCCAGCGCCTTGTGCCGCAGCACCGCCGCGTCGAGCACCTCGCCGGCCTTCAGTTTGATGCCATCCTTCAGCACCGTGCGGGCGCCGTCCGCGCCGTGCCACTCGATCGACACCGTGGCTGGCGCAGCGACCGTGACCGAGGTTTCGCTGCCGTAAAAATCGCCGTCAGCCATGTGCGCGACGTGGGTCTGCGAGTCCGCGCTCCACGCCCCCATCTTGTGCGGATGCTTGCGCGCGTAGTTCTTTACCGAGGCCGGCGCGCGGCGGTCCGAGTTACCCTCGCGCAGCACCGGATTGACGGCGCTGCCCTTGACGCGGTCATAGCGCGCCTTGGCGTCTTTCTCCGCCGCCGACTGCGGCTCGTCCGGGTATTCCGGCAGAGCAAAACCCTGCTGCTGCAACTCCTTGATCGCGGCCTTCAGTTGCGGCACCGAAGCGGAAATGTTCGGCAGTTTGATGATGTTGGCATCCGGCGTGGTCGCCAGTTGGCCGAGCTCGGCCAGATCATCGGCCACCCGCTGCGCGGGTTTCAGCACATCCGGGAATTGACACAGGATGCGACCGGCCAGCGAAATGTCCCGCGTTGCCACCGTGACCCCTGCGGTGCCGGCAAACGCCTTGACGATGGGCAGCAGCGAGGCCGTGGCCAGGAACGGCGCCTCGTCGGTGAGGGTGTAGAGGATCGTCGGGGTGTCGGACATGGTGGGCTCGCCGGATTGCGGGCCCACCATTGTATTGCCGCGGGGCTTGCTATTGGATCTCGAACTCCCGCGTCTGCACCACCATGCCGCCGCTGGAGATCTCCAGCTTGTACTGGCCGGCCGGCCAGCCGTCGGGCTTGCTGATGCTGAAGTCGGTGGTCTGGGCGCCGGCCGGGACCACCTTGTCCTGGGTGTCGACGACCTGGCCGTCCTGGAAGGTCCAGCGTGCCGTGAGGTCGCCGCCCGCGCCGTCGGTGGCGACCGAGGCGTGGATGGTGTCGGTGCCGGTGAACGACGTCGCCGGCGTGGTCACGCGGTTGTCGGCGCCGACGGCGTTTCCGAGGTCGATGGTGGTCACGGTGA
>DASSXP010000297.1:0-11191 GCA_035703755.1 Rhodanobacteraceae bacterium
GTCGCCAGCATGGCGATCACGGTTTCGGGGATGTTGGGCATGAAGCCCGCCACGCGGTCGCCGACGCCGACGCCGGCATCTTTCAAGGCATGCGCCAGCCGCGCCACCTCGCCGTGCAACTCGGCATAGCTCAACTGCCGCTGCTGGCCCCATTCGTTGCGGAATACGATGGCGGCCTTGTCATCCTTGTAGCGCAACAGGTTCTGGGCGAAATTGAGCTTGACATTGGGGTAGAAGCGCGCGCCCGGCAGCTTGTCGGCATCGGCCAGCACGGTGTCGAAATCACCCGTGGCGCGGATGCCGCAAAACTCCCACACCAGCGGCCAGAAGCGCTCCGGGTAGCGGATCGAGTATTCGTACAGCGGCGCGTAGCTGCCGATGTCCTCATTGCCGGTCTGCTCGCGCACAAAGCGCGTGAAGCGCGTCATGTTGGCGCGTTCCGCGCGCTCCGGCCCCGGTTCCCAGATCGGTTTGTTGCTCATGCCTGCTCCTGTATCGCGGTGCTGTCAGCCGTCCGCCGCCAGCCGCCAAAGATAGCAGCTGGCAGGGTGCTCGGCGACAGGACTTTCGGCCGATGGCAGGCAGTTCAGTTTGCGGCCACGACGCGCCTGGCCTTGCGCCGTCGGCGTGGCAAAACGATGGCCAAAAGCAGTCCCAGGCCCGACAGCATGTAGCCGATACGGCGTCCCTGTGGGCTGTAGTTCATGGTCAATCGGTGCTTGCCGGGCGGCACGACGATGCCGGTCAGTCCGTAGTCGACTCGCAACAGGTCCACCGTGTCGCCATCAAGCTGTGCGCGCCAGCCGCGGTCAAGCGGCATTGACAGTACCAGGATGCGTGCCTGGTCGGCATTGATCGTGCCCTCTATCGAGTGGCTGCCGGAAACCCGAATCGTGGCCTGTGCCGGGCCGCTGGCGGGTGTGTGCCGTTGATTGAGGCGGTCGAATTGCGCCTCGATTGCGCTTCGGTCCGCGATGATGGCCTGATGCCGTGTGGCGGCCTGACGCTGTGCAACCGGCATGGCGTCGGCTTCCGCTTCGTCAAGGATCGAATCGGCAAGGAAACCAAAAGGCAGCGCGTCCGGGTTGCGGTACACGGCCCATTTGCCCATGTTGGTGATCGGAGTCAGACCCGGCCACGGGGCGCCATTTCCCGCAGCGACCATGACATAGCGAACCGCTTCGAGATTCGCAACCGGCTGGCAACAGATTGCCGGATCAACGTAATTCGGGAACGGGTACGAGCGTGGGATTCCCATTCGATCCACGAATCGGGTGATGCTCAAGTCGTGAAAGTAGTAGGACGTAGTGCCGTGATAATCCTGCGCCATGGGATCGTTGAGATAGATGGATGGCGAAGTCTTCATGACCCGGTAGAAGCCGCCATCCGTATCCTGGGCGCGAATGAACGCCAGCGCATCCAGCCCGTCCGCGTAGCTGCCACGGCTGCTGCTGCCATCCAGCGCCACATTGTTGCGTGCCGTCAGCGAAGGCGTGCTTTGGAGGCAGAACTCCGCGACACACAGCAACACGAGTACCGGCACCACGAACGGTCGGACGCGTGATAGCCGCGATTGGGTGATCAGGATTGCGGCGTAGACGGATGCCAGAACGATGGCGTGATGTGCGTAGGCCGCATTGAATGCGCTCGGGGCCATGTACAGACCGATCCCGGCGATGCCGACGATGCCTATCCAGGCGACGAACAACGCGAACGGATCGACACCGTCCCGCAGTGCACGCCGCAGGCCCAGCAGCCCCAGCACCAGGATGATGGCCGAGATCCACAGCGTCGAGTGGCGAAACGTGATGTGCCCGAAGCCGAAGGTTGCGTAACGGAAAAACGGAAACAGCAGGTAAGCGCCGATGCCGATCAAGGCAACCCAGAACAGACGCTGTGCAATCTTGCTTGCTTCGCGCACGGCAAGTTGGGTAACGCACAGCAATGGCAGCAAGCCGATGTAGAAAGACGGGCCTTCGAGGTAGTTGGCCCAGCCGTGATAGGCGTCGCCGACGCCGATCAGGTTCTTGCCCAGGAAACCGCTGATCTCCGAACTCAACTCCATCCGGTCATTGAAGCGCAATGAGCCCAGAAAGGTGTTGACGAACAATGAGTGGGTGCCGCCAACACGCGGGCTGTCCAGAAAGTGGAACAGCGCGGGCAGCAACAGTGGCGCAACCAGCATCAATCCGATCAGAAAGTAGCCGAGGAAGGTGGCTGCTTGCCGGATCATCTCGCGCAGCGGGAACCGTGTGACGATGCTGTAGCGGACGGCGAGGTAGAGCGCCGTGAAGAATGCGAACTCATACAAGCCGAATGCATTGCCAAGGCCGATGACAGCACCGGCCGCAATGGCGGCACCCGCGCTGTTTTTGCGCAGTGCGCGTTCCAGCAGAAACAGGTACAGGGAGAACTGCAAGAATTCCGTGCCGTGCAGAACCTCCCACTGCGCATTGATCATGCCGTAGTCGCAAAATGCGTAGCACAATCCGCCAAGCAGCGCATAACGCCGTTCGAAGCCGACTTCCTTGAGATAAGCCAGCATGAACCCGCCGGCCAGCAGGTCGCGGATAATGAAGGTAGGCAGACGCGCGCCCAGTTGCCAGTCCAGAGGCAGCCAACTGGTGACCAGCCACAACGGGTCGAACAGGTTGCCGATGAAGCCACCCAGCCCGAGGTGGAAGGACCAGGCGCTGAAATCCAGTGCATGGAAGGCCCGGCTGATGCCCAGCTGCAGTGGATAGAAGCTGAAAATCGTGTCCGCGCCGATATCCGCGAAGGCGAGCGCCTTGCCGTTGGCGACGTAGTTGGCGATCACCAGCGCGAAGGGAATCGCCGCGGCGGCGAGGTACCACAGGGTGCTCGAACGCATGGACACGAAACGGGTTATTGATTGCGACAGCCTTTCTTGAGTGATCATGTCGGGTCCTGATCAGCCGTGTTTCGCCGCCAGCCGTGCCAGCTGATCCTGCAATGCGCGTGGCAGGCAGCGGATGACGAGCTTGCGCAGGCGATACCAGCGTGGCGAGATGTCGGCGATGCGCTGGTCGGCGGCGATGGCGGTGCGTCGAATGGCTTCCGGCAATTCGGCGATGCGGTCCTTGTGCACATAGAGCAGCGTGTTGTAGCGGTACCACGCGCTGACGTCGGTGCGCCCGGTCAGCGTGGGGCGCAGGCAGTCGAATGGCAGGTAGCCGTGCGCGGCCAGCTTGTTGCGCCAGTAGTCGTAGGGCTGTTCGTTGACGTGGAACTCGCCGCCCTGACCTGGTGGCGCGGCGGAAAACAGCAATAAACCGCTGGCGTGGTGGACCAGGTTGGTGACGAAGGTGTCTGCATGGTCGGCGGCGATGTGCTCGGCGACTTCCAGGGTCTGCACCAGATCGAAGCGCCGGCCGAGGTCGAAGGCGGAGGCGAGGTCGCGGGCGTTGAAGCGCTCTGCGGGAATCAGCAAGTGCTTGCGGTCGACGTAGTCGCCGTCGACACCCGTGATGTCGGCCACGCCGGCGACTTGCCAGCGCGCCAGCCAAGCGCCACGTGCACAGCCGACATCGAGGACGGAACGGATGGGCAGCACGCCTGCCAGTTGCGATATGACCGCATCGGCCGAACGCGTCGCGCTGGCGGCGGTGTAGGCCATGAAATCGGCGTCGTAAACGTGGTCGCTCATGCGTGGCTCCGCGTGCAGAGGAAAATGCCGAAGGCGATGAAGGCAATACCGAACCATTGCGTTGGCGTCAGGCGTTCACCCAGCACCAACCATGCCAGCAGGATGACCAAGGCGTATTGCAGTGACACCACGATTTGCGCGCTGTGCAGTTGGAACTGCTGCAAGGACCATGAATAGGCCAGGATGCCGAGTGCAAAGCAGGCGACTCCCGTGATGGTCTGCCAATTCAGCAGTGCCAGCAGGCCACCCTGTTGTCGAGCGATGTCGGCACCGAGTTTCAACAGAACGTTGCCGGCGGCGTTGCCGATGATGACCAGGCCCAATGCGGCGTAGCCGAGCCAGCGGCTGTCGGTTGCAAGATTCATGGCGGTGCGGTGTCGTGAATGAGGGGGGAAGCGTCAAGCGGGCTGGCGGCGAGGGCGGTTTCGGCCCACAGGTACAGGCGGTTGTCGACGTCGCCACGGCGATGCTGCGCGAGCGCGTGTTGCCAAAAATCCGCGCGTGCACCGCTGACGTCGCCGGGTTGGCCCAGTGTGCCTTCCGCGAACCATTGTCCGACCGGCAGGGCGAAACCTTGCTTGCGGCGGGTCAGCACGCGTTCGGGCAGCAGGCCGGCGGCGACTTGACGCACAACCCATTTGCCCTGGCCGTGGGCGAACTTCATCCGCGCCGGCAGGCGACGGGCGAAGTCGGCAACGTCGGCATCGAGGAAGGGGGCGCGTACTTCCAGCGAGTGGAGCATGCTGGCGCGGTCCACTTTGACCAGGATGTCGTCTTGCAGGTACAGGCGAATGTAGAACTGGATTGCGCGTTCGATCTCATCGGCTTGCGGGTTTTCGTCCCAGGCTTCGATGGCTTCGCTGTACAGCGTTTCAAGGTCGACGGGTTCGTCGAACAGCTCGCCGAGCTCGGCGGCGGTCAGGGGCGCCATCCACACCGGCAGGCGCAGCGCCGGACGGTGGGAGAGGCCACGCAACAGGCGCTTTAGCCGAAACTCGAAACTCATGTAGCCATGCGACACCGGCAGCTTCGCGGCCAGCAGGCTGAGTGCGCGGTGCAGGGGTTTTGGCAGCCAGCGGTCGGCAAGGCGGGCGTAACCGAGTGCCTTGAACGGGTCGTAGCCGGCAAACAGTTCATCGGCGCCGTCGCCGCCCAGCGCCACCGTCACGTCGTGACGGGCGTACTGGCACAAGAGCCAGGTCGGCAATAGCGAGGAATCGGCGATGGGCTCGTCCCAGCGGCCATTGATTTCGCCGAGTGCCGCGAGTGCGCGCGCAACCGGCACGGTTTCGATGTGGTGGTCGATGCCGAGGTGACGGGCGACTTCGGCAGCGTAAGGCGATTCGTCGAAGTCCGCTTCGTTGAAGCCGATGGAATAGGCGCGCAGGCGATCGCTGCCGGCGTGGCGGGTGGCCAACGCCGCAATCAGGGAGGAATCCAGCCCGCCGGAAAGAAAGCAGCCGACCGCTACATCGGCGACCATGCGGCGCGCCACGGCGGCGTCGAGCAGGGTGTGCAATTGCTCGCGTGCCATGGCTTCCGTGATGGACGGGTCCGGTTCCGGTTGGTAGTGCCAATAGCGTGAAGTGGTCAGCTTTTCGCAGCTCAGGTCGAGTTGCAGCGAGTGGCCGGCCGGGAGTTTGTTGACGCCGGCCAGCAGGCTGCGCGGGGCGGGGACGTAGCCGTAGGCAAAGTATTTGCGCAGCGCCAGCGGGTCTACGCCGCCGTTGATCAACGGGTGCTCGCGCATGGCCGTCAACTCGGAGGCGAACACGAATTGGCCTTGCGCGTGCGCCCAGAACAGCGGCTTCTTGCCGAAACGGTCGCGGCTGGCGAACAGCAGGCGCTGGCGGCGGTCGTGGATCACGAAGGCCCACATGCCGTTCAGCCGCGCAGTCATGTGCGGCCCCCAGTGGCGCCAGGCTTGCAGCAATACTTCGGTGTCGGAATGGTCGCTGTGGAAATGCGCGCCGAGCGCGACGAGTTCCGTGCGCAGTTCGCGGAAGTTGTAAATCTCGCCGTTGAAGACGATGACGGCGTCGCCAGCCGCGGAGTGCATGGGTTGGGCGCCGCCGGCGTGGTCAAGGATCGACAGCCGGCGGTGGCCGAGATTGACGCCATTGTCCGGGTCGCTGTAGAAGCCGTCGGCATCCGGCCCGCGGTGGCCGATGCGGTCGGTCATGCGCCGCAGCAGTGCCGGGTTGGCGGGGCCGGTGAAGCCGGCGATGCCGCACATCGTCAGCCGGTCCCGCTGGCGTCCGCGTGGACGATGCGACCGATTCGGTACACCGGCTTGGCCTGTGACTCGTGATAGGTACGGTTGAGCATTTCCGCCAGCAGGCCCATCAGGATGCTGAGGACGCCGGTGACGCTAAGGAACACGGTCAAAAGTGGCAGCGGGGTTTCCACGAATGGCGTATGGGCGAACAGTTTGAGGGCGAGCGCCCACAGCCCGGCAAGACCGCCGCCCACGATCGACAGCATGCCGAAACCACCGAACAGGTACATCGGCTTGCCGGCGTAGCGATACAGGAACTTCACTACCATCAGATCCAGCACGACCTTGAAGATGCGCTCCAGCCCGTACTTGGATTGCCCGGCGACGCGCGGGTGATGGGTGACTTCGATCTCGGTGACGCGGGCACCGTTCCAGGCGGCGTAGATCGGCACGAAGCGGTGCATTTCGCCGTACAACTTGACGCCCTCCAGCACGCTGCGGCGATAGGCCTTGAGCGAGCAGCCGTAGTCGTGCAGGAAGACACCAGACAATTTTGAAATCAGGTTGTTGGCGATGCGGCTCGGCAGGTTGCGCTTGAGGGCGGCATCCTGACGATGCTTGCGCCAGCCGGAGACGACATCGAAGCCCTCGTCGAGCTTGGCCAGCAGGCGCGGGATGTCGGCCGGATCGTTCTGCAGATCGCCGTCCATCGGGATGATGATGTCGCCACGGGCATGGTCGAAGCCGGCCATCATGGCGGCGGTCTGGCCGAAGTTGCGCGCCAGATGCAAGGCCGTGACGCGCGGGTCGCTGGCGGCGACGGCATCCAGCCGTTCGGCCGAGCCGTCGCGGCTGCCGTCGTCGATCAGAATCAGCTCCCAGCGCTTGCCGGTGCCATCCAGCGCCTCGCGCACGCGTTGCCACAGCGGCGCGATGTTGTCGGCTTCGTTGTAGATCGGCACCGTGATGGTGAGCTCGGGCGCGGGTCGGCTCATGGGAGTCCCTTAAGGCAACGCTGATGGAGTGGCGCAATCGCCACTTTATCAGCGTTGCCTTGGATTGCTTGCACGGCAAAAGCCGATGGTAACCGAGTTGGCAGCGTGGTGGTCTGGCCGTCACGGACGGGCCAAGCCCGCCGCGACGGCCAGGTTCGCACACTCAGCCGAGCGCGGCTTCCAGTGCCGGCACGATCTGGAACAGGTCGCCGACCAGGCCGATGTCGGCAATCTCGAAGATCGGTGCCTCGGCATCTTTGTTGATGGCGACGATGGTGCCGGCGTCCTTGATGCCGGTGAGATGCTGGATGGCGCCAGAGATGCCGATGGCGATGTAGAGTTCGGGGGCGATGATCTTGCCGGTCTGCCCGACCTGCATGTCGTTGGGGCAGTAGCCGGCATCGACGGCGGCGCGCGAGGCGCCGCAGGCGGCGCCGATGCGGTCGGCCAATTTGTAGATGATGTCGAAGTTTTCCTTCGAACCGACGCCGCGGCCGCCCGACACCACTTTGCTGGCGCTTTGCAGGTCGGGGCGGTCGTTCTGGCCCTGCTTGAGTTCGACGAAACGGCTGTGGGTGGGCAGGGCGACATCGAGCGTCACGGCCTCGATCGGCGCCGCCTGTTCGCTACTGGCGGCCGCGCTCCAGGAGGCGGTGCGGATGGTGGCGACCACGATCTGGTCGGCGGGTGCCTCGACGGTGACGATGGCATTGCCGGCGTAGATCGGCCGGGTGAACACATGGCTGGATTCGACCGTCATCACGTCGCTGAGCTGGGCCACGCCGAGCAGTGCGGCCACGCGCGGGGCAAGATCCTTGCCGAAGGTGGTGGAGGGCAGGAACAGATGGCTGTAGCCGGCGGCCACAGCGGCGATCTGCGGCGCCAGCACGGCGGCCAGCGGATGCGCGTTCTCGGCGCGGGCGGCGGTCAGCACGCGGCTGATGCCGGTGATTTTCGCCGCCGCGGCGGCGACGGCATCCGGCGCATCGGACAGCACCAGCACGTCGATGGCGTCGGGCTTGGTCGCGCTGGCGGCGCTGACCGCGCGCGCAGTGGCGGGGTTGAGTTGGCCGCCGAGATGTTCGGCGATGACCAGGATCTTGCTCATGATGGACTCCGGAATGTGCCCCGCGCCGGGTGCAGGCGGCGGACGCAAGGGTGGGGGACTTACAGCAAGCCCTTCTGTTTCAGTGTGGCCACCAGCTCGGCAGCATCCTTGACCATCACGCCGCGGCTGCGCTTGGGCGGCGGCGCGTAGTGGGTGGTCTTGAGGTGGTCGCCAGAGTCCACCGCCAGCGCGGCGAGCTCGATGCTCTCAATCGGCTTCGATTTCGCTTTCATGATGTCCGGCAGCTTGATGAAGCGCGGCTCGTTGAGACGCAGATCAGTGGTGACCACGGCCGGCAGCTCGACCTCGATCACTTCGAGGCCGGCATCGACCTCGCGCGTCACCGTGGCTTTGCCGTCGGCGATATCGAGCTTGCTGGCGAAGGTCGCCTGCGGGCGATCCCACAGCGCGGCCAGCATCTGGCCCGTCTGGTTGCTGTCGTCGTCGATGGCCTGCTTGCCGACGATGACGAGGCCGGGTTGCTCTTTCTCGACCAGCTTCAACAGCGCACGGGCGGCGGTCAGCGGTTGCACGGCATCAGCGGTGACCACATGGATGGCGCGGTTGGCACCCATGGCCAATCCGTTGCGCAGGTGTGCGGTGAGATCGGCGGGGCCGATGGCGGCGAGGATGACTTCCTCGGCCAGGCCTTTTTCGCGCAGGCGCAGAGCTTCTTCCAGCGCGATGTCGTCAAACGGGTTGGCCGACAGCTTGACGCCCTCGGTGACCACGCCCGAGCCGTCGGGCTTGACCTGGATGCGCACGTTGAAATCCACCACGCGCTTGTAACCGACCAGAATTTTCATTTAAGACCTTCCTCGATCCGGGAGCGGCGCCAGCCGGGAATCCCGTTGGCAAAGTCCGCCATTTTAGCAGCAACGCCACTGCGGCATCGCTGCGCGGCGCGTGATCGCCGGGCTTTTGCGCAGGGGCGCTGCTCAGGCGCGATCGACAGACATGCCGCAAAGATTCCACACACCGTCGACCAGACCCGAGCGGCATGGGGTCGCGGCCAAGGGCCGCTCCTACAGGGCGCTGCGGGGCGTGTGCTGCAATACGGCCGCGGCAAGACGCGATGCCGAGCCGGTGGCATGCGCGAAGAACAGCGACGGCTCAACCAGTTCCAGTTCCAGCAGGCAGGGCGCGCCGGCATCGTCACGGATGAGATCGACGCGGGCGTAGCACAGCGATGCTTCGACCGGAATGCTCGCCACGGCGCGGGCGGCCAGTGCCAATTCATCGGGCTCGGCCGTGCGTGGCGCAATGTCTTCACTGGCGTAGAGTTCGCGGGTTGCGGCGGCGCCTGGGCGCAGCAGCGGGCCTTTGCGGATGGCGTGATTGAATTCGCCATCGAGATAGATCAAGGCGGTTTCGCCGGCCAGGTCGACGCGGGCGAGGTAGGGTTGCAGCAGGGCACTGCGACCGACCGCAAGCAGCTGGTGCAAATGTTCGCGCATGGCGTCGAGTTGGTCACGGCCGTGGCGGCGGGCGTCGCGTGAACCGGCGCCGATAGCGGGTTTGATCACGAACTCGGTGCTCGCGGGATGTTCGGCGAGGAATGCACTCAACGCGGCATCGGCGTCCTCTGCCGGTTCGATGAAGCGGCTGGGCACGGTGGCCACGCCGGCGGCGGCGAGATCGGCGAGGTAATGCTTGTCGATGTTCCAGCGCAGCACATGCAGCGGATTCAGCAGGCGGGTCAAGCCGGCTGTTCGCTCGGCCCAGACCATGAACTCGGCGTGGCGATCGACGTAGTCCCACGGCGAGCGCAGCAGCGCCGCGTCGTAGCGCGACCAGTCCACGGCAGGATCGTCCCAGTCGGCTTCCTCGGCGTGGGCGCCGGCGACGCTGAACGCCTGCAGCAACGCCGGCATGTCGTGGTCAGTGCCGCGGGCGACACGCGCGGTTACCAGGGCAATTCGGGGCATGCACAAGATTCCGTGGTAGCAATCAATATTCTGACATGCGTGTATCGCGGCCGCCGCATCGGCGATACTGGGCCGATGATGGATGAGGAAACGATCACCGGGATACTGGGTGCCAAAGGGTCGTTCGCGCGCGAAGTGCCCGGTTTTGCGCCGCGCGAAGTGCAGCAGACGATGGCGCGTGCGGTGGCGCAGGCGATTGACCGCGCCGGTACGCTGGTGGCCGAAGCGGGGACCGGTACCGGCAAGACGTTCGCCTATCTGGTGCCGGCGCTGGTGTCGGGCAAACGGGTAATTGTTTCCACCGGTACCAAGACCCTGCAGGATCAGCTGTTTCACCGTGACCTGCCACGGGTGAGGCAGGTGCTGGGTGTGCCACTCAAGGCCAGCTTGCTGAAAGGCCGCGCCAACTACCTGTGCCGTTATCGCTACGACCAGACCTTGCGCGATGGCCAGTTCATGGCGTCGGTCGCGGGACGCGCGATGCCGGCGGTGCGGGCCTGGGCGGCGCGCACCAGCAGCGGCGATCGCATGGAGTTGGCCGAGGTGCCGGAGAACTCGCCGATCTGGCCGCGGGTCACCTCGACGGTCGAGAATTGTCTCGGCAGTGAATGCCCGTTCTTCGACGACTGCTACGTGTTCAAGGCGCGCCGCGCGGCGCAGGAATCGGATCTGGTGGTGGTCAATCACCACCTGTTGCTGGCGGACATGGCGTTGAAGGCGGATGGCTACGGCGAAATTCTGCCGGGTGCACATGCGTTCATTCTCGATGAGGCGCACCAGATCCCGGAGCTGGCCGGGCAGTTCTTTTCGCAAACGGCGAGCGCCCGTCAGGCCAGTGAACTGGTGCGTGATGCACTCACCGAGTGCGGCGAGTTGAGTGGTGCGCTGGATGCCTTGCGGGCGCCGCTGGAGGCCATCGAGCCGCTGCTGCGGGAGGCGCGTCTGGCACTGGTCGACTTGCCCGAGCGCGGTGCCTTCGTGCTGATCGAGCGCCAGCCGGCCGCGCGGGACGCCATCGAGGCGCTGGCCGCCGGGGTGGCGACACTGGAGGCCGCATTGCTGGGCCAGGCCGAGCGCTCGCGCGGCATGGCCGCGGTGCATGCCCGCGCGCAGTTGCTGCGCAGCCGTCTCAAGCGGGTACTGGATGCCGAGGGCGAGCCGGGCGATGTGCGCTGGTACGAGACCAGTGCGCACGGTTTCCAGCTCAGCGTCACGCCACTCGATATTGCCACGCCGCTGCGGCGCTGGCGCGAAGACAGTGGCGCGGCGTGGATT
>DASSXP010000351.1:0-8880 GCA_035703755.1 Rhodanobacteraceae bacterium
CTGAAAAAGGTCGAGACGGTGGTGCGCGAGGAAATGCTCGCCGCTGGCGCGATCGAACTTCTGATGCCATCGATCCAACCGCGTGAGCTGTGGGAGGAAACTGGCCGCTGGCAGAAATTCGGCGGCCAGTTGCTGAAAATCCGTGATCGCAAGGAGCAGGAGTTCTGCTACGGACCGACCCACGAGGAAGTGATCACCGATTTCGCCCGCACGGAGCTCAAAAGCTACAAGCAGCTGCCGATCAACTTCTTCCAGATCCAGACCAAGTTCCGCGATGAAATCCGCCCGCGCTTCGGCGTGATGCGGGCGCGCGAGTTCCTGATGAAGGATGCTTACTCCTTTCATCTGACCGCCGAATCGCTGGCCGAAACCTATCAGGTGATGTACGACGCCTACAGCCGCATTTTCACGCGACTGGGCTTGGCTTTCCGTGCAGTGCAGGCCGATACCGGCGCGATCGGTGGCAACGCCAGCCATGAATTCCAGGTGCTGGCCGATTCCGGCGAAGACGCGATTGCCTTCTCCGACGGATCCGATTACGCCGCCAACCTCGAAAAAGCCACTGCACTGGCGCCCGCCGGCACCCGGCCAGCCGCCAGCGCCGCATTGCAACGGGTCGATACGCCGAGCCAGAAAACCATCGGGGAAGTCAGCGCGCTCCTCGGCATCGAGCCGAGCCAGTGCATCAAAACGCTGCTGGTCGACGGCAAGGATGGCCCGCTGGCGCTGTGCCTGCGCGGCGATCACACCTTGAATGAAGTGAAAGCGGCCCGGCTGGCGGAAATCGACGGCGACTTCGTGCTCGCCACGGAGACCACCATCCGGGCGACCTGCGGCGCGGAGCCGGGCTTCATCGGCCCGGTCGGCCTGCCCGCCTCGGTACCCGTCATCGTCGACCGCGATGCGGCGCTGGTGGCCGATTTCGTTTGCGGCGGCAACCAGGATGGCAGCCACTATCGCGGCGCCAACTGGGAGCGCGACGCGCGCTGCACCCGGGTGGCCGACCTGCGCAATGTCGTCGAAGGCGACCAAGCACCCGACGGCAAGGGCACGCTGCACTTGGCGCGCGGCATCGAAGTCGGTCATGTGTTCCAGCTCGGCGACAAGTACGCGGCGGCGCTCGGCGCCAACGTGCTGGACGAAAACGGCAAGGCCCGCACCATGCTGATGGGCTGCTACGGGATTGGCGTCAGCCGCATCGTCGCTGCCGCCATCGAGCAGAACCACGATGCCGCCGGCATTCGCTGGCCCGAGGCAATGGCGCCGTGGAAAGTCGCCATTTGCGTAATTCCGGCCAAACAGGGCACGGCCGTGCAGGACGCCGCCGACGCGTTGTATCGGGAGCTGTCCACACTCGGCATCAACACCCTGCTCGACGACCGTGGCCTGCGCCCCGGCGCCATGTTCGCCGACATCGAGTTGATCGGCATCCCGCATCGCGTAGTGGTCAGCGAACGCGGCCTCGCCGCCGGCAGCTTCGAATACCGTGCGCGCCATGAAAGCGAGAACCGCTCGCTCGACCACGCCGGCTTGCTGGCACTGCTGGCGCCTTGAACCGGTTGGCGCCGATTCGCAGCCACGCGGCCCCCATCAAGCCGCGGCTGCCGACGGTAGCAACCGGAATGACGGCGGCTTTGTCACCCCGGAATCGCCTAACGCTGTCCGGGGGCCACGACATACGCGATAACCGGCGCTGGCGTCGAGCCCGTGGATGACTTTCAGGCGGCCACATAATCAACGCTGTGCGACCCTGTCAAGTCGGTATTGTGTAAAAATTAAGCAAATTCACTTATAATCCACACATCCATGGAGTTGGAAAGCGGCGCAGGAGCGCTCCATGCGCGGCATTTGGCCGCCATCTCATTTGCAATGCAGGAATCCAACTCATGGCCATTGACCTCAAGAAACTCAATAAAAACCAGCTCGACGACCTGAAGCGCAAAATCGACGCGCGTCAGGACGAGATTCGCAGCACCTCCATTGCTACGGTACGCGCGAAGGTGCACGAGCTCATCAAGTCCGAAGGTTTCACCGTCGAGGAAATCCTCGGTGGCCGCGGCAAGCGCGGCGCTGCCAAACGCACCAAGGTGGCACCCAAGTACCGCGACCCGGCTGACGCCAACACCACCTGGTCCGGCCGCGGCAAGCGCCCGCGTTGGTTCCTCGCTGCGCTCAAGGCCGGCAAGAAGGAAAAGGATTTGCTGATCAAGTAATCCGCCGGCGGATTATCGGATAACCGAACGGGTCGCCTGGCGGCCCGTTTTGTTGTCGGCGTTGCCTACAGTATCCGTCGTGGCCGTATCAAGAGATCGCCGAACAGCAAACCGGCGACCAGCGCCACCAGCAACTTGACCAGCAACAAGCCGGTCACTGCGCCGGCATCGAGCGCATTTTCAAGCAGCGATGTCAAACTGCGGAAACTGGTGCTGCCGGGAACCAGCAGAATGATGCCCGGCTCGCGTACCAGTGCGCCGGGGCGCCCGACCCAGCGCGCGTAGGCATTGCTGGCGGCGCCCAGCACGAAACCGCCCAGAAAGGCGCCAACCACTGCGCCCGCCATCGCGCCGCCCACACGCGACACCAGATAACCCCCGATTACTGCTGGCAATACCACGCCCCAATCGCGCGGCGAGGCCTGAAACAGGATCGCGAACGACACCGCGCCGATGAGCACGGCCGGCGCCTCCATCCATGTCGGTACCGCGGCAAGCGCCGGGCTGGCGCCATGCACGCCCAGCATGCGGCACAGCTCCGTGGCCACCAGCACGCCGAAGATGAGCTTCAGCAAGGTCGAGGTGGCACCCGCCAGACGCGCCATGCCGGACACCAGGTGATGGCTTGAGATCTCTCGCACAGCGGTGGTGAGCGACATGCCCGGCACCAGCACGATCAGGGCCGAAAGCACCACCGGCTTGACCGCCAGTGGCTCCAGCCAGGCGCTGGCAAAGGTGGCCAGCAAGGTCACCAGAAACGCGCCCAGCGCTTCGATCGCAAGCGCCAGACGCGCGTGACTGGCGCCCAGCACGACCAGCGCACCGATCAGCAAGCCCAGCAGGCCGGCAGCGGCGAGGTCGACCCAACTCAGCCGCAACAGCACCGCAAAGCACGCCGCCGCCACGCCGAAGTTCACCGCCAGCGCCCAGCGCCATTTCAAGGTCAGCGGCTTGACCAGTTCGCGCAACGCCTGCCAGCCACTCGATACATCCATGCGTCCGGCGATCACCTCGTCGGCAATGCGATCAGCCGCAGCCAACTGGCGCAGATTGACGTCACCGGGTGCCAGCCGCATCACCTGGGTTACCAGCGCCAGCGCATCGTCGCCGGCGGCCGGGTCGTAAAACGACAGGATGATGGCGGTCGGGCTGGACCACACCTCGCAGCGCAGCCCAAGCCGCAGCGCCACCATCGCCACCGCGTCTTCCAGCCGCGGCGCCGCGGTGCCGTACTGGTGCAGGCGTCGCGCCAGCTCGACCACGAAGGCGACCCGGTTCTTCAGGCTGGAGGTGGGCTCGGCCATCGGACATCCGCGCAAAGCGCCATTTTCGCAAAGTTTGGTCGACCCGGCGCAATACTTGCTGATACTGTTTCGCCAATGAGTGCAGGCGACATCCAATTGATCGACGGGCCCGACGCGGCGCCGGTGATCCATATCCGCGGCGACTGGACGCTGGCGCATTATCTGGCGCTGGATGCGCAGGTCGATGCGCTGGCGCCGGCACTGGACGGAACGTGCACGGTCGACTTCAGCGCCTTGGGCACACTCGACACCGCCGGCGCCGGCCTGCTGGCCGAACTCCTGGGCAACCAGCGTCTGTGCAGCGCGGCTGAGACCGCTACCTCCCTGAGCCCGGAGCGGCGCGCCTTGCTCAGCCTGGTCGGCGGCGCGATGGAAGCCAGTTGTCGCCAACCACGGCAACCGCCACCGAGCGGATTGGTGGCGATGCTGGAACGTGTCGGCCGCGCGGTCGAACGGGTGCGCTACGAGTCCTTCGCCTTGATCGGTTTCATCGGTCTCAGCCTTGAAACCTTGGCGCGGGTGCTGCCGCGACCACGCCGCTGGCGGATCACTTCGCTGTTCCACCACATGGAGGAGTCGGGCCTCGACGCGATCCCCATCGTGGTGTTGCTGAGTTTCATGGTCGGCGCGGTGATCGCCTTCCTCGGCGCCACCGTGCTGGCTTCCTACGGTGCCACGCTGTACACCGTGGATCTGGTGGCTTTCGCCTTCCTGCGCGAGTTTGGCGTGCTGCTGGCCTCGATCCTGCTCGCCGGGCGCACCGCGAGCGCCTTTACCGCGCAAATCGGCTCGATGCAGGCGCGCGAGGAAATCGACGCCATCCGCACCCTGGGCCTCGACCCGATCGAACTGCTGGTGCTGCCGCGCACGCTGGCGCTGGTGCTGACGCTGCCAATGTTGACCTTCCTCGCCACCATCGCCGGCGTGGTCGGCGGTGCGGTGGTGTGCATCTTCTCGCTCGACATCACCCCGGCGATGTTCCTGACCGAGTTCCAGGCCAGCGCCGGCATCCGCCATTTCCTCATCGGCTTGTCGAAAGCCCCGATCTTCGCTTTCATGATCGCCATGATCGGCTGCCTCGAAGGTTTTCAGGCCTCCGGCTCGGCCGAGTCAGTGGGCAAACAAACCACCTCCAGCGTGGTGCAATCGATCTTCGTGGTGATCCTGTTCGACGCCTTGGCGGCGCTGTTTTTCATGGAGATGGGCTGGTGAGTGCCGCTGGCAACGTGATTGAAGTGCGCGACCTCTGCAACCGCTTCGGCGCCCAGGTGGTGCACCAGGGTCTCGACCTCGACCTGCACCGCGGCGAAATCCTCGGCGTGGTCGGTGGCTCCGGCACCGGCAAGTCGGTATTGCTGCGTTCGATCATCGGTCTGCAACGCCCCGCCGCCGGCAGCGTGCGCGTGTTCGGGGAAAATCTGTTGTCACTCGACGCCAACCAGCGCTCGCGGGTCGAGCAACGCATCGGCGTGCTGTTCCAGGAAGGCGCGCTGTTTTCATCCCTGAGCGTGGGCGAGAACGTGGCACTGCCGCTGGTCGAACACGCCGGCCTGCCGCGCCACGAGGCGCAGCAAGTGGCGCGCATGAAACTGGCCCTGGCCGGGTTGGGTCAGGACGTGGCGGACAAATCCCCGGCCGCCTTGTCCGGCGGCATGCGCAAGCGCGTGGCGCTGGCGCGCGCCTTGGCACTGGACCCGGAAATCCTGTTTCTTGATGAACCCACCGCCGGCCTCGATCCGATCAGTGCGGCGGCGTTCGATACCTTGATCCGCACCCTGCGCGACGCCATGAATCTGAGCGTGTTTCTGGTCACCCATGACCTCGACACGCTGTACGCGATCTGCGACCGTGTGGCGGTGTTGTCGCAGAAAAAAGTGCTGGCAATCGGCCCGCTGAGCGAAGTCGCAGCCACCGACGATGCGTGGGTACAAGCATATTTTCACGGCCCGCGCGGACGCGCGGCCCAGGCGGCCAGCGATATTCTGGCCACGGAGGCATGACATGGAAACCCGCGCCCATCACATCCTGATTGGCACCTTCACCGTACTCATCGTCGGCGCCGCGCTGCTGTTTGCGATGTGGCTGGCCAAGAGCAGCATTTCCAAACAGTACGACTACTACGACATCGTCTTCACCGAAGCGGTGACCGGCCTGTCACAGGGCGGCATGGTGCAGTACAACGGCATCAAGGTGGGTGACGTGGCCGAGCTGAAGCTCGACCCCAAGGATCCGCGCCGCGTGCTGGCGCGCATCCGCGTGGCCGGCGGCACCCCGATCAAGACCGACACCCGCGCCAAACTCGGCCTCACCGGCCTGACCGGCGTCGCCTTCATCCAGTTGACCGGCGGCACGCCGGCGAGCCCGCTGTTGAAGCACGCTGGCGACAAGGACATTCCGCGCATCCAGGCCGACGATTCCGCCCTCGCCAAGCTGCTGGCCGGCGGCGAAGATCTGGTGACCCGCATCAACACCATTGTCGAACGCGCCAGCCAGTTGCTGTCCGACGACAACATCGCCCACATCAGCGGCACCCTCAAGCACCTGGATCAAGTCACCGCATCGGTCGCCGACGAGCGCCAGGATCTCGGCGCGCTGATCCGCCAACTGGCCAGCGCCAGCAAACAACTCAACACCACGCTGGCCCAAACCAGCCAGCTGAGCCAGAACGCCAACCAGCTCCTGGCAAGCCAGGGCAAGGCCACGCTGAGCAGCGCAGCCGCTGCCATGCAGGCGCTCGAACGCGCCAGCACCAACATCGATCAATTGCTGGCGGCAAACCGCGGTTCGCTGGCCAGTGGCGCGCGCGGGATCGGCGAGCTCGGACCCGCGCTGAAAGATTTGCGCACCACCCTGAAGTCACTGGAATCGATCACCCGCCGCCTCAACGACAATCCCGCCGGCTACCTGCTGGGCGGCGAGCATCCGAGGGAGTTCACGCCAGAATGAAAATCCGTACCCTGCTGCCGGGCCTGATCGCCACACTGGGCCTCGCCGCGTGCAGCGGCCTGTTGCCCAAGGCCGAACCCTTCGACATCTATCGGCTGGCGCACGCACCCGCCGCGGCTTCCACGGCCGCCAAGGTGAACTGGCAATTGCGGGTCGAGGACCCGGAAACCTCACGCATGCTGGCTGGCTCGCACATCATCGTGCTGCCCGACGCCAGCCGCCAGAGCGCCTATGCCGGTGCGCGCTGGGCCGAGGCCGCGCCAAAGCTGTTGCGCAACCGTCTGATCGATGCGTTCCGTGAGGATGGCCGCGTGCCGATGGTTAGCGGCGACGATGACAACCTCGCCGCCGACTACGTGCTCGGCGGCAACCTCGGCGCGTTTCAGTCCGAATACCGGGATGGCCATCCGGTGGTGGTGATCCGGCTCGACGCCTGGTTGCTGGCGCAAGGCCAGCCCAAGCCGGTCGCCAACCACGGCTTTGCCGTCGAAGAGCCGGTCGGGGCGACCGATGTCGCCAGCGTGGTTGCCGCCTTTGGCCGCGCCGCCGACCGCTTGAGCCAGCAGCTCGTCGACTGGACCCTCCAGCAGGCCCGCGTTACAAGCCGCGCAGCTCCTTGATGCGGTCGTAGGCGGCATTGATCGAGCTGGCGCGCTGCTCGGCGCGTCGCCGCAGATCCTCCGGCAGATTGCCCAGCCGATCCGGGTGATGCTCGCTGATCAGCTTGCGGTAGGTACGCTTGATGGTGGCATTGTCGGCATTGCCGGGCAGGCCGAGCACGGCATAGGGATCATCACCACCGCGCGGCGGCGGCGGTGGCGCGGCGCGCCCCTGTCCACCCGGCGCCTGCTGGCGGTAACCGCCACTGCGCTGCTGCGCGGCCGCGCCTTTCATCGCCAGCATCGCCATCAGCTCCAGCTCGCTGATCCGCAGAGCCCAGGCCAACTGCTTGAGCACGGCGAGCTTGCCCGGCGTGGGCGTGCCATCGGCGAGCACGGCGTCGGCCACCACGTCCACTATCGGGAAGGCGAGATCGCGGTAGCCGCGGGTCCAGTCCTTCAGCTCGCGGATCGCGGTAGCGGCCTGGAAGCTGGCCTGCTTGCCACGATTGAAGGCATCGACCGCGCGCTTGCGATCACCGTTGTCGAGTTGCAGGCGCTGCATGATGGACTCGGCCACGGCGATTTCGCGCTCGGACACCCGCCCGTCGCTTTTTGCCACCGCACCAATGAGCGCGAACAGCGGATCCACGAAACCGCGATCGGAGACCTGCTGCTGGCGCCGCGCACGACCACGCGCGTTGTCGACGAAGTTGCCCGCCAGCGCACCGATCAAACCGGCCCAAAAGCTGCGAAACAGCACCGCGCCCAGCAGCGCACCGATGATCGCACCCCAATGCCGGTTCATGGCGCCACCGGCCGGCACGGTGATTGTGCCGCGTACCAGCGCGCCAGCGCGTCGATGTCCGCATCGCGCAGCGAACCCACCGCGCCGCGCATCACCGGATTGGCACGCTCGCCCTGCTGATACTGGCGGATCGCCGCGGCGAGGTAATCGACCGGCTGCCCAGCCAGATTGGGTGCACCGGGCACACTGGCATGGCCGTCAGCGCCGTGGCAGGCGGCGCACAGGCCCAGCCGTGCCGGACGCGGCGGCAGCGCGCTCGGAGTGGAGGTCAACAAGGCGGAAACCAGCAGTGCTGCAAGCATGGGACGGATCAAGGCAAACGAACTGCGCATTTTAGCAGTCAAGCGGGGCACTGCTGCGGCTCGCTACAATGGGCGCTTTCCTTGCCGCCGGAACCGCCCGTGCCTACTTGCCTGCTTACCTCCGACTTGCCCGGCATGGCGCCGGTTTATCGCGGCAAGGTGCGCGATGTCTACGCGCTGGACGCCGAACGGCTGCTGATCGTCGCCTCGGATCGGCTGTCCGCGTTCGACGTGATTCTGCCCGACCCGATCCCCGGCAAGGGCGAAATGCTGACGCAGATTTCCAACTTCTGGTTTGCCCAGACCGCGCACCTGCAAGCCAATCACCTCACCGGCACGGCGGTCAGCACGGTGCTGCCGGCCGGCGCCGACGTGGCCCTGTACCAACGCCGCGCGGTGGTCACCAAACGCCTCACGCCGGTGCCGGTGGAGGCGATTGCACGCGGCTTTCTGATCGGTTCCGGCTGGAAGGATTACCAGCGCAGCGGCGAACTCTGCGGCATCAAGCTACCGGCTGGCCTGCGCCAGGCCGAACAACTGGCCGAACCGATCTTCACCCCCTCCACCAAGGCCGCCAGCGGCGATCACGACGAGAACATCGGCTTCGACCAGATGGTGGCCACGGTCGGCGGCGCGCTGGCCGAGCAGGTGCGTGCGGCGACGCTGGCGATCTATCGCTTTGCGGCCGCCTTTGCCGCCGAGCGCGGC
>DASSXP010000367.1:0-12008 GCA_035703755.1 Rhodanobacteraceae bacterium
GCCAAGCAAGGGCCGGCTGATCGAACCGGTCAGTACCGGCGTCGCTACCAGCAAACCAAATTGTGAATCGCTCAAGCCGAGTTGTTGCTTCAACTTGACGCCAAGGATCGAGAAGATCACCCAGATGGCAAAGCACACCGCCATCGCAACAGTGCTGAGCCACAAGGCGCGCTGCTGGCGCGCAGGCGTGACACGGGTAGGGTCCGGCATGGATCGGCTCCGAAGCTGGTGATCGTGGAGACACGCTGGCGGCGCGCACTCGCGCCAGCGATTTACGCGGCATCCTTCTCGATTTCGGCGAGACCGCGCACGCCATAACGCTGTTCCAGCCCCAGCAGGTAGTACTGCAATTCACGCTGGCGCACTTGCAGCTCAAGGTAGTCGGCGATTTGCGCCCTGGCGTTCTCGAAATCCTGCATTTCGCCCGGCGCGATGGCATCCACGCTGACGACGTGGTAACCCCAGCGCGATTCCACCGGAAACGGTGCCAGCCCTGCGCGCAGCCGGAACACCTGACGATCAAACTCCGGCGTGGTTTGGCCGCGCTGCAACCAGCCAAGATCGCCACCCTCGGTTTTCGATGGGCAGTCGGAATGCCGCGCAGCGAAATCGGCGAACAGCATCGGGTTGGCTTTGAGCTCTTCGATCAGCCGTTCGGCTTCGGTGCGCGCGGCAATCCGCCCGTGCGCGTCGTTGGCCGCCGCCGCCAGCAGAATGTGCCGCACACGGATCCGGTCAGGCGCCTTGAAGCGCTCGGCGTTTTGCTCGAAATAGCGCCGACAATCGTCTTCGCTCGGCACCCGATCCTCGACAGCCTGCTCCAGCAGCAGGCGGATACCGCGTTCCTCCGGGGTTTCACGGCCATCGTCCGGCGCCTGATCGAGGCCAAGCCGGGCCACCTCGCGCCGCAGCAGCTCACGTACCACCAGCGCCCGCGCGGCATCGGCGCGGGATTGCCTTGGCGAAATCGACCGATGATGCTGCATCTCCTGTGCGATCTCGGCTTCGCTGATGGCCTGCTCACCGACATACAGGAACACCGGCGCCGGCCGTCCAAGCGAACGCGGGCCTTCGTCGGCGTGGTCGTGCTGGTGTTCGCGCGCTTCCTGCGACACCGGCTTGGCGGTGTCGATGATGGTGATGGGGATACGCCGCGGCTGTTCGCTCATGCCCCACTCCTCGGGCCGTAGCGCAGCGTGCGCTGGCGCCGCCGCACTACCTGGTAGGGCCGCCACAGGTAGCTGACGGGGATGCTCCAGATGTGCACCAGACGCGTGAACGGCGTCAGCAGGAACAAGGTCAGGCCGAGAATGATGTGCGCCTTGTAGACCCAGTGCACGCCGGCCACCATCTCCGCCGCGCCGCCACGGAAAGTGGCGATGCGCTGCGCCCATTCAGCCAACACGATCATCACGCTGCCATCGAGATGGTGGCTCGACTGCACGATGGTGTAGAGGCCGAGCAACAACTGCGCCATCAGCAAGGCCAGGATCAACACATTGCGCCAGTTGTCGGTGGCGCGGATGCGTGGATTGAACAGGTGCCGCCACATCAATATCACCATGCCGATCAGGCACAGCACGCCAAACACGCCACCAACGATCATCGCCAGCAATTGTTTTTGCTCGGAGCTGATGAAGATCGAGTACACCGAATGCGGCGTCAGCAGACCGACCACATGACCACCCAGCACCACCAGGATGCCGACGTGAAACAGGTTGCTGCCGAGGCGCATGCCCTTGTCGGAGAGGATCTGGCTGGAGCCGGAGCGCCAGGTGTACATCGAGTGATCGAAACGCACCCAGCTGCCGATGAAGAACACCGCCAAGGCGATGTACGGATAGATTTGAAACGCGAACTCGTCGAAATAACTCATGGCTGCACCTGTCGGTTGGCGAGGCCGTGGCTAGGCCGCCGGGTGGGTGGATCGCAACTCTCGTCGGGAGCCTCGTTGCCAAAACGTACGGCTTCCTCTTCCCACAGACGATCCATCGCCTCGGGGGTGTCATCGCGCACTTCCTTGCGCGCGTGGGCACGCAGCGCCGCCGCATCGATCTTGCCGTTGGCGCATTCGACCAGTGTCTCGAACAACACGCGATAAGGGCTCTCGCGTTCGGCCGCGCGCGCGGCCAGCATGCCGACGATGTGCGCGACATGGCCCAGCCAGTCACGCGCTTCGACCTGTGGCAGGCCGGAGAGGAATTCCAGCAGCAAAGGCAGATAGTCCGGCAGCTCCTTGACGCTGATTTCCAGCCCGTGCTTGCGGTAGGCCTCGATCAGATCGACCATGGCCTGACCGCGGTCACGCGATTCGCCGTGGATATGCTCGAACAGCAACAGGCTCATCGAGCGGCCACGATCAAAGGTCTCCAGCCAGCGTTGCTGTGCATCCATCGGATCGCTGGCCAGCAGCTCGCGCACGAACGTCGCCAGATCGGCCTCGCGCGCGGACGGCAAACCGGTTGCTTGCGTCGCCGCCAGCAATTCCTCGCCGTGCTGCCAAAGCTCCTCCGTCGGATAGTCAAGCAGCAGACCAACCAGCTTCAGCAGACTCATTTGACGACCTCGTCGAACTTCTCCAGCCGATTCGGATGCACGGAGTAACGGGTGGTCTTGCGCTGCGTGAACAGGTCGGCCGGGCTGTCGCCGCTGCATCCGTTGCCCCAGCTGAAGCCACAGCCGCCGCGCTCGCCGAAGGCGTCGTCGGCGTACTCTCGGTGGCCGGTGGGAATGACGAAGCGGTCTTCGTAGTTGGCGATGGCAAGGTAGCGATACATGTCCTCGGCCTGCTCGACGGTGAGGCCGGCTTGCTCCAGCACCGCGCGATCCTCGATGCCATCCACGTTGCGGGCACGCCGCCAGGCGCGCATCGCCATCATGCGTTCGAGCGCCCGCACCACCGGCGCCTCATCGCCGGCGGACAGAAGATTGGCGAGATAGCGCACCGGAATGCGCAAGGACGCCACATCCGGCAGCTGCCCGTTCATGCCAACCCGGCCGCGCTCGGCGGCGGACTGGATTGGCGACAGCGGCGGCACATACCACACCATCGGCAGCGTGCGGTATTCCGGATGCAGCGGCAACGCCAGTTTCCATTCGACCGCGAGCTTGTAGGTTGGTGACTTCTTGGCCGCTTCCAGCCAGTTGTCGGGGATGCCTTCCTTGCGTGCGGCGGCGATGACCTCGGGGTCGAATGGATCGAGAAAAATGCCGAGGTGGGCTTCGTAGAGATCTTTCTCTGCCGGCGTCGCGGCCGCTTCGGAAATGCGGTCGGCGTCGTACAGCAGCACGCCAAGGTAACGGATGCGACCGACGCAGGTTTCCGAACACACGGTCGGCTCACCCATCTCGATACGCGGGTAGCAGAAGGTGCACTTTTCGGATTTGCCGCTCTTCCAGTTGTAGTAGATCTTCTTGTACGGGCAAGCTGACACGCACATGCGCCAGCCGCGGCACTTGTCCTGGTCGATCAGCACGATGCCGTCTTCTTCGCGCTTGTAGATGGCGCCGGAAGGACAGGCGGAGACACAGGCCGGGTTCAGGCAGTGTTCGCACAGACGCGGCAGGTACATCATGAAAGTCTTTTCGAAGGCGCTGTAGATTTCCTTCTGCACGCCGTCAAAGTTCTTGTCCCTGGCCCGCTTGGCGAACTCGGTACCGAGGATTTCCTCCCAGTTGGGGCCCCATTCGATTTTCTGCATGCGTTCGCCGCTGATCAGGGAGCGCGGCCGGGCGGTGGGCTGGTGTTTGACCGAGGGCGATTCGTGCAGGTTCTGGTAGTCGAAATCGAACGGCTCGTAGTAGTCGTCGATCTGCGGCAGGTCGGGGTTGGCGAAAATCTTCGACAGCAAGCGCCAGCGGCCACCGGCTTTCGGGATCAGCTTGCCGCGTGCGGTGCGGACCCAGCCGCCGTTCCACTTGTCCTGGTTTTCCCATTCCTTGGGATAGCCGATGCCGGGTTTGGTTTCGACGTTGTTGAACCAGGCGTATTCGACGCCTTCACGGCTGGTCCAGACGTTCTTGCAGGTGATCGAGCAGGTATGGCAACCAATGCATTTGTCGAGGTTCAGCACCATGGCGATTTGTGCGCGAACTTTCATGGCGTGACTCCGGAAAGCGGGTTGCAGGCAGGGCGGGATGCGTTGCGGTGGCAGCGTGGTTCAGACATGGGCCTTCTCCGCATCGCCGGCAGGGATTTCCTGCACCGGCCCTTCGCCATCCAGCCAGTCGATCTTTTTCATCTTGCGCACGATCACAAACTCGTCGCGGTTGGAGCCCACGGTGCCGTAGTAGTTGAAGCCGTAGGCCAGCTGGGCGTAGCCGCCGATCATGTGGGTCGGCTTCAGCACCACGCGGGTGACCGAGTTGTGGATGCCGCCGCGGGTGCCGGTGGTTTCCGCGCCGGGGATGTTGAGGATGCGCTCCTGCGCGTGGTACATCATCGCCATGCCGTTCATCACGCGCTGGCTGACCACCGCGCGTGCGGCGATGGCGCCATTGACGTTGAACAGCTCGATCCAGTCGTTGTCCACGATGCCGGCCTCGCGCGCATCGTCCTCGCTGATCCACACGATCGGGCCACCCCGCGACAAGGTCTGCATCAGCAGGTTGTCGGAGTAGGTGCTGTGGATGCCCCACTTCTGGTGTGGCGTGATCCAGTTGAGGATGATTTCCTTGTTGCCGTTGCTGCGTTTGTCGAGCAGCGGCTCCACGGTCTTGGTGTCGACCGGCGGGCGGTACTGCATGAAGCCTTCGCCGAAGGCGCGCATCCATTCGTGATCCATGTAGAACTGCTGGCGGCCGGTGACGGTGCGCCAGGGAATGAACTCGTGGACGTTGGTGTATCCGGCGTTGTAGCTGACGTGTTCGTCTTCGAGACCGGACCAGGTGGGCGAGGAAATGATCTTGCGCGGCTGTGCCTGGATGTCGCGGAAGCGAATTGCTTCGTGCTCCTTGCCACGGGCCAGGTGGGTGTGGTCGCGGCCGGTAAACACGCCGAGTGCCTCCCATGCCTTGACCGCAACATGGCCGTTGGTCTCCGGTGCCAGGTGCATCACCGATTCGGCCGCATCGACGGCGTCGTACAGGCTCGGCCGGCCCTGGCTGACGCCATCCTCGCGCACGCGGTGATTGAGATCGCCGAGGAACGTGACCTCGTCCCGGGTATCCCAGTTGATGCCCTTGCCGCCATTGCCCTGCCGATCGAGCAACGGCCCCAGCGAAGTGAACTTCTTGTAGATGTCGCGGTAATCGCGCTCGACCACCGCCACCGCCGGCATGGTCTGGCCGGGGATCGGTTCGCAGTCGCCGTTTTTCCAGTCGGTGACGCCAAACGGCATCGACAACTCGTTCGGGGTATCGTGCAGGGTCGGCACCAGCACCACGTCCTGCTCGACCTCCAGCACGCCGGGGGCCATGTCGCTGACCGATTGTGCAATGCCACGGAAGATGTCCCAGTCGCTGCGGGCTTCCCACGCCGGGTCCACCGCTTTCGACAACGGGTGGATGAAGGGGTGCATGTCGGAGGTGTTGAGATCGTTCTTCTCGTACCAGGTGGCGGTCGGCAATACCACGTCGGAATAGAGCGCGGTGGTGCACATGCGAAAGTCCAGCGTGACCAGCAAGTCGAGCTTGCCCTCCGGGGCCTCGTCGCGCCACTTCACCTCTTGCGGCAGCTTGGCACCGCGCTCGCCGAGATCCTTGCCCTGCAGACCATGACGGGTGCCGAGCATGTGCTTCAGCATGTATTCGTGGCCCTTGCCGGATGAACCCAGCAAGTTGGATCGCCACACAAACAGCACGCGCGGGAAGTTCTCCGGCGCATCCGGGTCGGCATAGGCAAAGTCGAGCGTGCCCGACTTGAGCCCGTCAACGACGTAGTCGGCGGCACTCTTGCCGGCTGCCGCTGCGGCCTTGGCGATACCGAGCGGGTTGGTGTTGAGCTGCGGCGCGCTCGGCAACCAGCCCATGCGGATTGCCTGCATGTTCATGTCGGCCGGGCTGGCGCTGTATTTGGCCGGGTCCGCCAACGGCGACAGCAGTTCGGCGTTGTCGATCTTCTCGTAGCGCCACTGGTCGGACATGAAATAGAAGAACGAGGTACCATTCATGTGCCGCGGCGGCTTCGACCAATCCAGCCCGAACGCCACCGGAAGCCAGCCGGTCTGCGGACGCAGTTTTTCCTGGCCAACGTAGTGCGCCCAGCCGCCGCCGGTCTGGCCGATGCAGCCGCACATCATCAACATGTTGATGAGGCCGCGATAGTTCATGTCGCAGTGGAACCAGTGGTTCATGCCGGCGCCAACGATGATCATGCTGCGGCCGTGGGTCTTGGCGGCGGTGTCGGCGAACTCACGCGCGATTTCGATCACCTCGGCACGCGCCACTCCAGTGATTTTTTCCTGCCATGCCGGCGTACCGGGCACGTCCTCGTGGTAGTTGCTGGCAACGTTCCCGCCACCAAAGCCGCGATCGATGCCGTACTGCGCCAGCAACAGGTCGTAGACGGTGGTGACCGCCCACTCCTGCCCATCGACCAGCGTCAGGCGGCGCACCGGGATATTGCGCTCCAGGATGTCGTCAAACGTGGCAGCGGTGAAGCGCTCGTGCTTGACGCCGCCGAAGTACGGAAAACTGACCACCTCGATGCCGTCGTTGAAGTCTTTCAGCGACAAGCGCAGCGTGGTGTCACGACCGCTGCTGTCCCTGGCTTCGATGTTCCACTTGCCCTTTTCGCCCCAGCGGAATCCGACCGAGCCGTTGGGCACGACGACCTGCCCGCTGGCCTCATCCCAGGCGAGCGTCTTCCACTCCGGGTTGTTGGCCTCGTCGAGGCCACCGAGGTCCGACGCACGCAGAAAACGCTCCGGCACCAGCCGCCCATCGGCGCGCTTTTCCAGCCGCACCAGCATCGGCATGTCGGTGTAGCGGCGGCAGTAGTCGATGAAATACTCGGCCGGCCGGTCGACGTGGAACTCCTTCAGGATCACATGGCCCATGGCGAACGCCAACGCCGCGTCGGTGCCCTGTTTGGGATGCAGCCACTGATCGCACAACTTGGCGACTTCGGAATAGTCCGGGGTAATCGCCACCGTCTTGGTGCCGTTGTAGCGCGACTCGGTGAAGAAGTGGGCGTCCGGTGTGCGCGTCTGCGGCACGTTGGAACCCCACGCGATCAGATAGCGGCTGTTGTACCAGTCGGCCGATTCCGGCACATCGGTCTGCTCGCCCCATACCTGCGGGCTGGACGGTGGCAGGTCGCAGTACCAGTCGTAGAAGCTCAGGCAGGTGCCGCCCATCAACGACAGGTAGCGCGCGCCCGAGGCGTAGGAGATCATCGACATCGCCGGAATCGGCGAGAACCCGACCACGCGGTCCGGCCCGTGCTGCTTCGCGGTGTGCAGATTGGACGCGGCGACAATTTCGTTGGCCTCATCCCAGGACACGCGCACGAAGCCACCCATGCCGCGCTCGCTCTTGTAACTTTTGGCCTTGACCGGGTCACTGGTGATGCTGGCGAAAGCCTCCACCGGCGACAGGTTCTTGCGCGCTTCACGCCACAGGCGCAACAGCGCACCGCGCACCAGCGGATACTTCATCCGGTTGGCGCTGTAGAGGTACCAGGAGTAACTGGCGCCACGCGGACAGCCCCGCGGCTCGTGATTGGGCAAGTCCGGGCGCGTGCGCGGGTAATCGGTTTGCTGGGTTTCCCAGGTCACCAGGCCGTTCTTGACGTAGATTTTCCAGCTGCATGAACCAGTGCAGTTCACGCCATGTGTGGAGCGCACGATCTTGTCGTACTGCCAGCGCGCGCGGTAGGCGTTTTCCCAGCTGCGATCCTCCGACTTGGTGAAGCCGTGACCATCCGAGAACGGTTCCGTGTGGCGGGTAAAGAAACGCAGGCGATCAAGGAAGTAACTCACGGAAAGTCCTCTTGGCAGTCAGATTGCGAGGCATTCCGCGTGACCCTGCATGGCCGCCGCCTTGCAGCGTGGCAACAATCCACCGGACACGCGTCGCGCGCGAGTGACGGCTTGGTTCCCGATCAAACAGGATCTGCGCCGTCACCGAACGAGAGCCTATCCAATGATGGTGACCCTCCGCTTGACCACAGTCAAATCCTTGAAATTACTACCGATTTGGTACTGTTTGATCGAATGCGCAAAGCGTCGCTGACTGCGCTGACTTTCTGCTGCACGCGCCCAGCAACACGTGCGACAGCGCGGCCCGGATTGCAAGGGTGGCCGCCCTGACCGGGCTTGCCGCTTGATCGATCAGTGCGGCGCGTCGTCGTGGGTGTGGGTATCACACAGGGAGCAGCCTTCGCTCCACTCGCTGTCGCCGTCGAGGTAGTGTTCCTGTTTCCAGATCGGGCTCTGATGTTTCACCGCCTCGATGATCTGCCGGCATGCCTTGAAGGCCGCATCGCGGTGCGGCGTGCCCACCGCCACCACGACCGCCACGTCGCCCACTGCCAGACGGCCGTGGGCGTGGGCAAGATAAACGCGGATGCGGGGCCCGAACTCGGCGCTGGCCTGCTGCACCAGTTGCCCGAAACCGTTCAGCGCCAGCGGCGCGAACACGTCGTAGCTGATGCCGAGCACCGGCTTGCCGAGATTGGATTCACGCACCTTGCCGACGAACAGGCACAACCCGCCGAATGCGGGGTCGCTCACAAATGTCAGCGCAAGTGCTGGATCGATGGCGGCTTCGCTGCGATCGACCAGTTTCCAGATCGAGTCACTCATTTCAACCTCCCGCCACCGGCGGCAGGATTACCAGCGTGCCACCGGTGGGCAATGGGTCGTCCTCGCGCAGCACCGCCGTCTCGCTGGCGAACGCCGAACGCTGCAGCAGACCGGGCCGAAAAGCCGGCCAGTGGGCCGTGCCGTAGGCGTTCATGGCGGCACGCAGGTCAGCCACGCACGCGCCCTCCGTCAGCTCCAGCTCAACCAACGCCGCTGGCGCGTAATCCCGAAACGCACCGAACAACTGCACCTGCACTTTCATTCGCCACTCCCGATTGCCGGCGGCTGCCAATGGCCGAGGCCGTGCACATCCACCAGACTGCCCGCACGCACAGGGCCGGCGGTTTCATCCAGCACCACCCAGGCGGTGGTTGCCAGCAACGGCCGGATACGAAATGACTCCTGCCCGTCCAGCACCTCGGCGCGCGCGCGCCCATCCGCATCCAGCGTCACGCGCCCCTTGAGGAAACAGCGAAAATCCGTGCGCTTGTCGTAATCTGCCGCCAGCGGCAGACGCAGCGGCCGTTCGGTTGCCAGGCCCAGCCTCGCGCGGATCGCCGGCTCGACGAAAAACCGCAATCCAACCGCACTCGAAACCGGATTGCCGGGCAAACCGAAGCACAGGACACCGTCCGGCAGGCTGGCAAACAGCAGCGGCTTGCCGGGGCGAATCGCCACTTTGTGGAAGTGCACCGTCGCGGCCAATTCTTGCAGCGCTTGCGGCACGAAATCATGCCGACCCATCGATACCGCGCCGGTGCTGAGGATCAGCTCGGCGCCGCGCGCGCGCGCGGCCTCGACCGCGGCCAGATATTCGTCCACGGTATCGCCGACGGTCCGTTGCAGCACCACTTCAGCCCCGGCCACCTGCACACGCGCGGCGAGAAACGGTCCGTTGCTGTTGCGAATCTGGCCACTGGCCAGCGGCTGCGCGGGGTCATCCACCAACTCACGGCCAGTGGCGATCAGAGCCACCCGCGGCGGCTGCACCAGCGCAAGCCGCGCCGCGCCAAGCGAAGCCAGCATCGCCAGTTCAGCAGCAGCCACGCGCGCGCCGGCCTTGAGCACTACATCGCCCGTAGCAACGTCTTCGCCGTGACGGCGCACATGGCGGCCGGCATCGATATCGCGGTCCAGTCGGATGCGTGCCGGGTCCCCCGCCGCCGTGCGCGCGAGGACACTAACCTGCTCCACCGGCACCACCGTATCGAAACCTGCCGGCACGGCGGCGCCGGTGGTGATTTCCCAGGCACCCGGCCCGGCCCGGGTTTGATCATCCCCGGCCACCTGGCGCCCGCTGACTTCGAACTCGCTGCCCGCGCGCAGTACGGTGCCTTTCGCGCTCAGGGCAAAGCCATCCATCGCCGCATTGTCGAACGGCGGCAGATCGACGTCACTGCGGATGTCTTCAGCCAGGGCCAGCCCCGCCGCCTCGGAAAGCGTGCGATGCCGCACTGGACCACGCGTGCTCAACGCAAGAATCCGCTGCACCGCCTGGTTGTAATCAATCATCTGCACCACTCGTTAGCGTCACGCCTGCGGCGCCGGCACGCTCGTACGCGCGAGCACTTTATGGCCCGCGCGACACACGCCAATCAAACGGCAGCGAACACCAGGCTGGCATTGGTGCCGCCGAAGCCGAAGCTGTTGGACATCACCGTGCGCAGTGCGGCCGGCCGCGATTCGCGCACGATCGGGAAACCGGCGGCATCGGGATCGAGCTGGTCGATGTTGGCCGAACCGGCGATGAAACCGTCGCGCATCATCAACAGGCTGTAGATCGCCTCATGCACGCTGGCGGCACCGAGCGAGTGCCCGCTCAATGCCTTGGTCGAGGACAACGGCGGGATGCCATCGCCGAACATTTCACGCAGGGCGTGCAGCTCGACCACGTCGCCGCGCGGTGTCGAGGTGCCGTGGGTATTGAGGTAATCGATCGGTGAACTGACGTTGGCCAGGGCCATGCGCATGCAGCGCACCGCACCTTCCCCGCTGGGGCTGACCATGTCGGCGCCGTCGGAGGTCACGCCGTAGCCGACCAGTTCGGCGTAGATGGTGGCGCCGCGCGCCTTGGCATGCTCGTATTCCTCCAGCACCAGCATGCCGCCGCCACCGGCGATCACGAAGCCGTCGCGGTTGGCATCGTAGGGCCGCGAGGCGCGCTCGGGGTGGTCGTTGAAGCCGGTGGACAGGGCGCCCATGGCATCGAACTGGGAACTCATGCCCCAGTGCTCTTCCTCGCCGCCACCGGCGAACATCACGTCCTGCGCGCCATGCCGGATCAAGTCGGCGGCGGCGCCGATGCAATGGCCCGAAGTAGCGCAGGCAGCGGCGATCGAATAGCTCAGGCCGAGGATGCCGAAGGCGGTGGCCAGGGTGGCCGAGACGGTCGAGCACATGGTTCGCGGCACCATGTACGGGCCGACCTTGCGGATGCCGCGCTCACGCAGCAGGTCGGCGGTTTCGATCTGCCAGCGCGGCGAACCGCCTCCGGAGCCGGCGATCACGCCGATGCGCGGATGGCGGATTTGCTCCAGGGCAAGGCCGGCATCGGCGATGGCCGAGCGCATCGCCACGTAGGCGTAGGCGGCCGCATCACCCATGAAACGGCGCAATTTGCGGTCGATCGAGGCTTCCAGATCAATCTCGGGCAGGCCCGCCACATGGCTGCGCATGCCGCGGCTGGCGTATTCGGGCACGGCGCGGATGCCGCTTTTGAGCTCGCGCAAGGCATGCGAAACCGCCTCCGGCAGATTGCCGAGACAGGACACCAGGCCCATGCCAGTTACCACCACGCGCCGCATCTCAAAACCCCTCGGTAGACTGGAACAGGCCGACGCGGAGATCGTCCGCCGCGTAAATCAGCCGATCGTCGACGTAGGTGCGACCATCGGCCACCACCATGCGCAGCTTGCCGCGAATCACCCGGCTGACGTCGATTTCGTAGCGGACCTTGCTGGCATTCGGCAACACCTGGCCGGTGAACTTGACCTTGCCGACGCCCAGCGCACGGCCACGGCCGGGTTCGCCGAGCCACGGCAGGAAAAAGCCCGTCAACTGCCACATGGCATCGAGACCGAGACAACCCGGCATCACCGGATCGCCGATGAAGTGACAATCGAAGAACCACAGGTCCGGCTTGATATCGAGCTCGGCCCGGATCAGACCCTTGCCGTGGGCCCCGCCTTCCGCCGCGATCTCGGTGATGCGGTCAAACATCAGCATCGGGGGCGCTGGCAGGCGCGCGTTGCCGGGGCCGAA
>DASSXP010000213.1:0-7219 GCA_035703755.1 Rhodanobacteraceae bacterium
GTGATCGCCGCGAAAGCCGTGGCCTTCAAGGAAGCGCTCGAGCCGGAATTCAAGGCTTACCAGGCACAGGTGGTGAAGAACGCGCAGGCGATGGCCAAGACGATTATTTCCCGCGGCTACAAGATCGTGTCCGGCGGCACCGAAAACCACCTGATGCTCGTCGACATGATCGGAAAGGGCATCACCGGCAAGGACGCCGAAGCCGCGCTCGGCAAGGCGCACATCACGGTCAACAAGAACGCGGTGCCGAACGACCCGCAAAAGCCCTTCGTCACCTCCGGTCTGCGCATTGGCACGCCGGCGGTCACCACCCGCGGCTATCAGGAAGCTGATTGCGTGGCGCTGGCGGGCTGGATCTGCGACGTGCTGGATGCGCCGAGCGACGCCGCCGTGCTGGCTGCCGTGCGTGCCAAGGTGACGGCCCAGTGCAAGCAGTACCCGGTGTATGGCTGAGCCGTCGGGATTGACAATGCGGGATGTGCAAGTGATTGCGTCCTGCGCGATCGCCGTCATGACGATTCCGCATCTCGTCGTCTGAATTGCCGAGTCCATGCATTGCCCCTTCTGCCAGCACGAAGACACCCGCGTGATCGATTCGCGCCTCACCGAGGATGGTTCGACCGTGCGTCGGCGGCGTGAGTGCGAGCAGTGTGGCGAGCGCTTCAATACCTTTGAAACGGCGGAGTTGAAACTGCCGGCGCTGGTCAAGAGTGGGGAGCGCCGTGAAGCCTTCGATGAGCGCAAACTGCGCACCAGCTTCGAGCGTGCCTTGCAGAAGCGGCCGGTGGCCAGTCACGCGGTGGATGCGGCCGTGCGCGCGGTGATGGACGACTTGCGCAAGAGCGGCGAGCGCGAAGTGCCATCGCGGCAGGTCGGCGAGCTGGTGATGCGTGAATTGAAGAAACTCGATCAGGTGGCTTACGTGCGTTTTGCTTCGGTGTATCGCAAGTTTGAGGACGTGCAAGCCTTCCGCGAGGAAATCGAGAAACTGGAGCGCGACCTGCCGGCACTGGCCGAGTTGCAATTGCCGCTGCTGGATCAGGGCAAACCCCCATCATGACGACCACGGCACGCGACCACGCGATGATGACACGCGCCTTGCGTCTGGCCGAACGCGGGCTTGCCAGCTGCCAACCCAACCCGCGCGTGGGTGCGGTGCTGGTGCAGGACGATGCAATCGTCGGTGAGGGTTGGCACCAGCGCGCAGGCGAGGCCCACGCCGAAGTCAACGCGCTGGCGCAGGCCGGTGCGCAGGCGCGCGGTGCGACCGCGTATGTGACGCTGGAGCCGTGCGCGCACCAGGGTCGCACCGGGCCGTGCACCGAGGCGCTGATCGCGGCGGCCGTGAAGCGCGTGGTGGTGGCCGTGGAAGATCCCGATCCGCGCACCAACGGGCAGGGTATCGCCCGCTTGCGCGCCGCCGGTATCGAAGTCGAAACCGGCTTGTTGCGCAATGAGGCGCGCGAACTCAATCGGGGGTTTTTCAGCCGTATCGAACGCGCCAGGCCGTGGCTGCGGATCAAGCTGGCGATGAGCCTGGATGGACGTACCGCGCTAGCCAACGGCCAGTCGAAATGGATTTCCGGCAACGCTGCGCGCGCCGACGTGCAGCATTGGCGGGCCCGCAGCTCGGCCATCCTGACCGGCAGTGGCACGGTGCTGGCGGATAATCCACACTTGACCGTGCGGCCGTCGGTCCCCGTTTCGCCCGACGTGCCGGCCGATCCAGCCACGGCGGTGCCATTTGCGCCCTGGCGCGTGGTGCTGGATACCGGCCTGGCCACGCCGGCCAGCGCGCATGTGCTGGATGGCAGCGCGCCGACCTTGCTGCTGCATGCGCCCGATGCGCGCCGTGCCGCGCACTTTGCCAAGGTGGAGTGCGCGCCGATCGCGGTCACGCGCGGGCGCCTCGATCTGGCCGCCGCGTTGGCCTTGCTGGCCGCGCGCGATTGCAATGAAGTGCAGGTGGAAGCCGGCGCCACGTTGGCCGGCGAGTGCCTGGCCAGCGGGCTGGCGGACGAACTGCTGTTGTACGTGGCGCCGGTGTTGCTGGGCGACGAGGCGCGACCGCTGTTGTCACTGCCGCCGCTGACCGAGATGGCGGCGCGCTGGAAGCTGCGGCTCGTCGATCAGCGCATGGTCGGTGCCGATTGGCGCTTGCTGCTGCGCCCGCAGGCGGGGGGCTGATGTTTACCGGAATTATCCAGTCCGTGGGCCGCATTGATCGGCTTGAAGCGCGTGGCGGCGATCTGCGCCTGCATGTGGATAGCGCCGATCTCGATCTTGCTGACGTCATGCTGGGCGACTCCATCGCCGTCTCCGGTGTCTGCCTCACCGTGGTGCTGCGCACAGCGCAAGGTTTTGCCGCCGACGTCTCCAACGAAACCTTGTCGCTCACCACCTTGGGCGCACTCAAGGCCGGCGATGCGGTAAATTTGGAAAAGGCACTGCGTCTCGCCGACCGTCTGGGCGGGCACCTCGTCTCCGGCCACGTCGACGGTCTGGGCACGGTGGTCTCCATCACACCGGACGGCCGCTCGCTGCGCTGGGTGTTCGAGGTGCCGACCCAGCTGGCGCGCTACATCGCTGCCAAAGGCTCGGTGTGCATCGACGGCGTGAGCCTCACGGTCAACGAAGTCGCCGGATCGCGCTTTGGCGTCAATCTGATCCCGCACACGGTCGAGCGCACCGCTTTTCAGGCGCGCCACGTGAATGATGCGGTGAACATCGAGGTGGATGTGGTTGCCCGCTACGTGGAGCGTCTGAGCGGCAACGGTGGCGCGCCCGCACTCGATGCCGACCGCACGAAATCGCCGCACCGGGTCTGACCCACTGACGTTCGCGTGCGTCACGGCGCACCTATCCCGAATCCCGAATCCTGGCTTTACCCCATGTCTTTCAACAGCATTCCCGAAATCCTCGATGACATCCGCGCCGGCCGCATGGTGGTGATCCTTGACGACGAGGACCGCGAAAACGAAGGCGACCTCATCATGGCGGCGGAGAAGGTACGTCCCGAGGACATCAACTTCATGGTGCGCGAGGCGCGCGGCCTGGTCTGCCTGGCGCTGACCGAGCAGCGCTGCCGCCGGCTGGGTCTGAAGCCCATGGTCAGTGACAACACCTCGCCGTATCACACCAACTTCACTGTCTCGATCGAGGCCGCCGAGGGCGTCACCACCGGCATTTCGGCCTATGATCGTGCCCGCACGGTGCAGGTGGCAGTGCGCGCCGATGCACGGAGTGAAGACCTGACCCAGCCCGGCCACATCTTCCCGTTGACGGCGCAGGCCGGCGGCGTGTTGAGCCGCGCCGGGCACACCGAGGCGTCGGTGGATCTGGCCGGCTTGGCCGGCCTCGAGCCGGCCGGTGTGCTGGTGGAAATCCTGCACGAAGATGGCAGCATGGCGCGGCGGCCGGAGCTGGAAGCCTTCGCGCGCAAACACGCGCTCAAGATCGGCACGGTGGCTGATCTGATCCGCTATCGGCTGGAAACCGAGCGCACCGTCGAGCGCGTACACGAAGCCGACGTCGAAACCGAGGTCGGCCCGTTCCGGCTGGTGGTCTACCGCGATTGCCTGCGTCACGGCCTGCATTTCGCCCTGCTGCGCGGCGAGGTGGCCGATGGCGAACCCGTGCTGGCGCGCGTCCATGTGCGCAACACGTTGTCTGACGTGTTGCATTTGAAACGTGCGGATCTCGGCCTGAACGTCACCGCCGCGCTCCGGCGCATCGATCAGGAAGGCCGTGGTGTCCTGGTGATGTTGACCGGCGAAGACACCGCCGACGCGCTGCTGGCGCGGCTGGAAGGCCACAGCCTGCCGCAAACGCGACGTTCCAGCCAGCACGAGTGGCGCCAGCTGGGGCTGGGTGCGCAGATTCTGGCTGATCTCGGCGTGCGCCGGCTGACGGTGCTGGGGACGCAGAACAAACTGGTCGGCCTTGGCGCGTTCGGGCTCGACGTCGTCGGCTACGAGGCAGTCGGGTAAAATCGCCGCATGTCCGATCTTCATGCCCGCGCTGCCACCGGCACGCTTGAATCCCCCGCTGGCGCCCGCTACGCCGTGATCGCCAGTCGCTGGAATGCGCCGGTGGTCGACGCCCTGGTGAAAGGCGCACTCGCTGCACTCAGTGCACACGCCGTACCAGTGGCGAACATCGCCGTGTGGCGGGTTCCGGGCGCATGGGAGATTCCGGCTCTGGCGGCGCGGCTGGCCGCGCGGCAGACGTTCAGTGCCATCATTGCACTGGGTTGCGTGGTGCGGGGCGAAACGCGGCATTACGAGCACATCGCCGATGGTTGCGCCGAGGGCTTGATGCAGGTGGCGACGCAGCACGCGCTGCCGGTGCTGAATGGCGTGCTGGCGGTGGAAAAACTGGCCGATGCCGAAGCCCGCGCGGGTGGACGGGTCGGCAACAAGGGCGAAGAGGCCGCGCTGGCGGCCATCGAATTGGCGGCACTGTGGGCAATGACATGACTGAATCATCCTCCCCTCGCGGTATTGACCCGGTTGCCCGTTCACGCGCCCGGCGCCGCGCCTTGCAGGCCCTGTACGCGTGGCAGCTGAGTGGCAGCGGCATCGATGCCATCATCGAGCAGTTTCGCCACGAGCAGGACATGGAAATCGCCGACCTCGAATATTTCGAGGACGTCCTGCGCGGTGTCGCGCGCGAATGCAAGGGGCTGGATGAGGCGCTGGCACCGTTCCTCGATCGCGGCATCGAAGAGGTGGATCCGGTTGAGCGGGCGGCATTGCGCCAGGCCACCTACGAACTCAAGTTCCGCCCCGACGTGCCGTATCGCGTGGTGCTGAACGAAGCGGTGGAAGTGACCAAACGCTTTGGCACCGATTTCGGCCATACCTACGTCAACGGCGTGCTGGATCGCGCCGCGGCGGCGTGGCGCGGGGCCGAATACAGCCACCCACGGGACTGACGGCGCCCGGCGCCGCCAGCGAACCGCGAGCATGGCCGAGTTCGACCTGATCGAGCGCATTCGCCAGCGCGCCGGTGCCCCGCGGCCTGACGTGGTCCTCGGCATCGGTGATGACGGCGCACTGCTGGATTGTCCCGCCGGCATGCAACTGGTGGCGGTGACTGACACCCTGGTTGAAGGCGTGCATTTCCCCGTGGACACCGACCCGGCCGATATCGGCTGGAAAGCCCTCGCGGTCAATCTCTCCGATCTGGCCGCGATGGGGGCAACGCCGGCCTGGACCCTGCTCAACCTGACCGCGCCCGCCGCGGATACCGACTTCATCGACGCACTGATGGCAGGTTTTCATGCGCTGGCCCAGGTGCATCAACTGGCACTGGTGGGCGGCGATACCTGTCGCGGGCCGCTGGCGGTGTCGGTAACCGCCCTGGGGTTCGTGCCGACGGGACAGGCGTTGACGCGCGCCGGCGCGCGGGTCGGCGATGGCGTTTACGTGACCGGCAGCCTGGGCGATGCGGCGGCGGCGCTCGATGCGTTGCAATCCACCGCCGACGCGGCTGTCGTGGCGCCGGCCTTGTTGGCACGACTCGCCCGGCCGACGCCACGATTGGCCGCCGGTCAACGCTTGCGCGGTATCGCCCATGCCGCGATCGATGTTTCCGATGGGTTGCTGGCTGACCTGGGTCATGTGGCCCGCGCCAGCGGGGTGGCGATCGACATCGACGCCGAGGCCTTGCCGCTGTCAGTGGCCTTGCGGGCCATCGCCACGGTGCCCGCCGCCCGTGACTTTGCCCTCGCGGGTGGCGACGATTATGAGCTGGCGTTCACCGCGCCGGCGGATGCGGTGCTGCCGGCACTCGACTGCCCCGTCACCCGGATCGGCCGGGTCGTGGCCGGCAGCGGCGTGCGGGCGCTGGCGGATGGGCGCACGGTGATTCCCGCGCGGCGCGCATGGGAGCATTTTGCATGAGCCTCGACGCGGCGCAACGGCGCGCCTTGCTGTCCAGCCCGGCGGGCTGGCTGGCGCTGGGTTTGGGCGCCGGGCTCAGTCCGTGGGCCCCCGGCACGGTTGGCTCACTCGCGGCCTTGCTGCCGTGGCTGGCGCTGCGCCAGTTGCCATGGCCCGGCTATCTCGCCGTGCTGGTGTTGGCTTTCGTGCTGGGTGTCTGGGCGTGCGGCAAGGCCGGCAAGGCGATTGGAGTGGCCGATCATGGCGCTTACGTCTGGGATGAGTTCGTCGGCCAGTGGCTGGCCTTGTTGCCCTGCCTGTGGCTGCCGGGGTGGTGGTGGGTGGCGCTGTCGTTCGGTCTGTTCCGCCTGTTCGACATATTGAAGCCCGGGCCGGTTGGCTGGGCGGATCGTGCCTGCCATGGCGGCTTCGGCGTGATGCTGGACGATGCCTTGGCCGGTCTGATGGCGGCGCTGACGTTGGCGCTGGCGATAGCGTGGCTGGCCTGATGCCGAGCGCCCTGAAACGCTGGCTCTACACCGTGGTGATGTACCTCGGGACACCGATTATCGTCTATCGTCTGGCCTCGCGTGGATTGCGTTACCGCGACTATTTTGACCGTTGGCGCGAACGCTTCGGCTTTTTTCCTGATCCGGGCATCGACAGCAGCATCTGGGTGCATGCCGTGTCAGTTGGTGAAGTCAACGCGGCAGCTCCCCTGATCGAAGCCTTGCTGCAACGGCACGCCGAGCGGCCGTGCGTGGTGACCACCATCACGCCAACCGGCTCCGAGCGGGTGCGCCAGCTGTTCGGCGAACGCGTGTTTCATGTCTATCTGCCCTACGACCTGCCGGCCTCGGTGCGGCGCTTTCTCGCCCGCGTCAAGCCGCGGCTCGGGGTCATCATGGAAACGGAGATCTGGCCCAACCTGTACTACGAGTGCGCTGCCCGCAAGGTGCCGTTGGTGCTGGCCAATGGCCGCCTGAGTGAACGCTCCCTGCGCGGCTACCGGCCGGTGTGGTCACTGGCGCGCGAGGCGCTGCGGCGGGCCCGTTATGTGGCGGCGCAGTCGCATGCGGATGCGCGCCGCTTCATGGTGCTGGGTGCCGAGCCCGAGCGGGTGCTGGTGGTCGGCAACCTCAAGTTCGACATGTCGGTGCCGGCCGGCGCCCGCGATGCCGGCCGCAAGCTGCGCGACGACTGGGGTGCGAAGCGGCCGGTGTGGATCGCCGCCAGCACCCACGAAGGCGAGGAGCTGGCGGTGCTGGAAGCGCATCTTGCCGTGCTGAAACGCTACCCGGACGCTTTGCTGCTGATCGCGCCGCGTCACCCCG
>DASSXP010000312.1:0-8949 GCA_035703755.1 Rhodanobacteraceae bacterium
GGGGGGGTAGGTTTGGCCAAGGTCACGTACGGAGATGTGATATGAATACACGAAATGGTATGTGGGTGTCGTTAGCGATTGGCCTGATGTTCTTGCTTGCAAGTATCGTTGTGCGGGCGGATCGAACCCAGTCTTTCGAACAAAATGCTTCGAGAGTCAATTTGCCACTCTCAATCGAGCAATTGGTTCAGATTGCTGACCTGAGACCATCAAGTGCAGCGGACATCGGTCGTACCGAATCGCGTGGACTGACCATCGGAAGTTGGAACTACGAAGTTAGTTATGCAGTCACATCTGACCGACGTTGGCGTATAACAGGATACAGCGCGGAAAAAGCGATCAAGGGCGAGAAAGCTGCCGATGTGCTTGGCTCCATGGATGATGGTTTGGTAAACAGGTTCCCCGTACTTGGACCTGGCGATTATCCGGGACCTGGAGATATTCCAAAGCCTTCGGATCCATCGAACCCAGATGCACCAAGACACGACACTGGATCGTCGTGCCCATTGCAAGGGTTTCCTGATTTCAAAGCAAGTTGGGATTGGGTTTGGGTGCCATCGCATGAGGAACCGGACCCGGTGACCGGTGTGCCGGTCGTGGTTCCTGGTCACTGGGAACTGCGGAAGTACGCAGTGGAAATGCTGTCCACGGGTTGCAGTTGACGACAGCGAGCGCACACCGGCATTGCGCCGGTGTGCGCCGCGAGGCGCGCCACCAACACCATGGTCAACACGTTGATGCAGTGCAAGAACGGCGTGAGCCGTCCCTCGGTGGAACATGGCTCCTGGTCGGTCCGTATGCTGTCCGTACTGCCCCCGCACGCTCCGGCTTTTGCGTACACCGTGGACCCCGGATACGGCTGCACGATTCCGGGATGCCGCGCGGAGTGGTCGGTGTTGCGTTGCCAGCGTGACCGCTCAGGCGGTGCGGTACGGGTTGGCCTCGCCCTCAGGCCGGTTGCGATAGCGCTTGTAGTGCCACTGGTATTGCGTGAAAGCCAAATCCACGCAGGATTCCACGCCCTGATTCAGCGCGGTGCAGGCGCGGTCGAGGTCGCTGTTGGTGATGTTCGCCGGCGCCGGCAACAGGTGCAGGCGAAACCCCGCGCCGCGCGGCAGGCGCTCGACGAAGGCGAACAACACCGTGGCGCCGGTGCGCGCGGCGAGCCGTGGCAACAGCACCATGGTCAGCGCATCGACGCCATAAAACGGCACCAAGCGGCCCTCGCCTCGACGCGGCTCCTGGTCGGGCAGGATGCCGACCGTGCCGCCGTCGGCGAGGTGACGGTACAGCGCCCGCACGCCGCTGCCCTCGGCGCGGATCTGCTTGGGCCCGAGTGCGCCGCGCGCGCGCCGCAGCAAGGCTTCGAAGGCCGGTTTGCGCGGTGGCGCGTAGAGGATCGCCATGTCGGCGTGCGCGCACAACCAGTAGTTGAGCAACTCCCAGCAACCGAGATGCGGCGCGGCGATGATCACGCCGTGGCCGGCTGCCTGCGCGGCTTCGAAATGCTCCAGACCGCGTACCTCGCGCAGCAGGCGCAAGGCCCGTTGCGGCGAGCGGCCCCAGATCGCGGCCATTTCCGCAAACGAGCGCCCTGCCTGTTGCAGCACGTCGCGCTTCAGCCGGTCGCGCGCGGCGTCATCCAGCGTTGGCCGCACCAGCGCCAGATTGACCGCCGTGTGCCGCGCCATGCGGCCATCGCCGCGGGCCAGCCACGCGCCCAGCCAGGCGCCGCCCGCGTGCAAGGCCCGCAATGGCAGCAGGCCCAGCAGCTTCAGCAGGCCGAACAGGATGGCGATGTCCCAACGCATCCGGCCAGTGTAACGGGCAGGTCAAGCCCCGGCCGCCGTGGCGACCGGGTGGGTGTCAACCGGGTGTGTTGCTGACGCTGGTGTGGATGGAGTCTCCGTGGCGGTTGATGCGGAGGTAGCGAGTATCGCCGTTCTGGCTGGGGGCGTAATGGCCGACGCGGGCGGCCTCGATGGCGGCGCGGTCGAACGCGGGCTTGCCGGACGACGTCAGCACGCGGATTTGTTGCGCGCTGCCGGCCGCGTCGGTGGTGACGACGAGCTGGACGTCACCGTCGACACCGGGCGGCAAGTTGCCGAGTTCGAGCGGTGGCGGTGGCGCCGGTGGCGCGGGTGGCGCCAATGGCGCCAATGGTGCGGGTGGCGCCGATGGTGCCGATGGTGCAGGCGGCGGCGGTGGCGGTGCCGCTGGTGTCGGCAGCAGCAACGGCTCGGCGCGTGCCAGTGCGGTGGCCGGGTCGCTGGCGGTGATGCGCAGCGTGAGGTCGACGCCCTGCGCCAGTGGTGTGACCTTAGCGCCGTCGGCATCGACACCGACCTTGGCGCCGACCATCACCTCGGCGGTCTCGCCATCCACCACCACCACGCGCGGCCGGCTGATCGCTTTGCCATCGCGGCTGAGCGCCAGCTGGATGTCGTACGCCAGCCGCCCATCCAAACGGACCGGCAGCACCGTTGCGGCGATGACGGTCGCGTTGGCGGCATCGAGGGTGAAGCGTTGGCCAAACGCTTGCCGGGCATCGAGGTGGGACGGCGCGCCGCCGTCCACCGCCAACTCGATGGCGGCATGGAAGTCAGCCGCGGTGGCGACATTCGGTGCGGACCGCATGTGCGCAGGTTGCGCGGCCCAGACCACGGCGCTGACAGCCGCGGCCGAAAGCAACAACGTCGACAGGCCCAGCGTGCGCCAGTGGCGGCCGGGATGAAGGCGATTCAGCAGCATGACTCTCTCCTCAAGTGGGTGGGTTTGGCCCCAATGGCAGGCCATCGGCGCGGCCACGGGTCCGACCAGGGCATTCAGCAAGGCCTCGGCATAGCAGCGCCGCTGGCCCGGATGGGTGGCGAGTACGCGCGCGTCACAGGCGAGCTCCTGATCGTGGCGCAGGCGTGCGCTGGCAACAAAGAACAACGGATTGAACCAGAACACCGCGCCGACCACGGCGACCAGCGCATTGATCCAGGCGTCGCCCCGCGCCAGATGCACGCGCTCGTGCGCCAGCAGCAGGCGGCGCTGCGCCGTATCGAAGCGCTCGCGGTAATCGGCGGGCAGCACGATGCGCGGGCGCAGCAGCCCGACCAGCGCCGGCAGCCCGGCGCAGGATTGCGCCTGGGCCACGCCCGGCTGCCCGGGCACCGCCTGCAAGCGGCCAAGGCCACGGCTGAAGCGCCATTGCCGCCGGGCTTGCAGCCCCAGCGCCAGCGTCACGCCCAGCAGCCACAGGACAAGCCACCAGCCGCGGTAGTCCGTCGGCGCGCTCACCGCGACCGTGCTGACGGTTGCCGGCACCGGCACGCTGACCCAATGGCTCGCCGTCAATGTCACCACGCGCGCGGGCAGGGCCAGTGCCAGCCACGCCACCGGCAGCAGCGCCCAGGCGGCATAAGCCAGGCCCGCGCCGCAATGCCGACGCAACAGCGGACGCAAACCCAGCACCAGCCCGATGGCCAGGCTGCCGGACCACGTCATCCGCCACAGCCAATCCAGCACGGTGGGGGCGCTCATGGGTCCATCTCCTCGATCAACTTGCGCAAGGCGGCCACGTCGTCGCGGCTCAAGGCGCGGTGCTGGGAGAAGTGCGCCACCAGCGGCGCCACCCGGCCGTCGAACAGCCGATCCAGCAAGCCACGGCTCTCCGCCGACACCCACGCCTCGCGCGCCAGCAGCGGCGAATACAAATAGCGGCGGCCATCGCGCGTGGCCGCCACCGCACCCTTGTTGAGCAGGCGGTTGAGCAAGGTCTTGATGGTGCCTTCCTGCCAGTCCTGGGCGGCGGCCAGCGCGGCGATGATCTCGTCGGCGGCCAGCGGATGGCGCTGCCAGAGCACCGCCATCACTTTCGACTCGGCATCGCTGATCTGCATCGTTTACACCCGTAAATGAAATGGAGTTTACATCTGTAAACGGTGCTGTCAAGCGGTCATGTGCACGATGGAGTGAACAAAATCCCGTGTCGCGTGTATACCGGAGGGAAGGGCGCCGCCGTGGTGCCCATGGAGACCCGCCATGATTCACATCCGCACGCTGCTCGGCCTCGCTCTGTTGACCCTGCTGCTGGCCGCCTGTGGCAAGCCGTTCGCCGACCGCGACGCGCCACCCGCCTTCGAACTCAAGCTCTACCATGTGCCCGTGGCCCAATCCCAGGCCATTGCCACGCAATTGACCAAGGTGCTGGTGGACAGCGGTTATCTGGTCGGCACCCAATCCAAGACCACGATGAACGTGAGCCAGCCCTTCCCCGGCGCCGTGCTGGTGCTGGCGCCGGCGCGCCTGCAACCTTCCATCGGCAGCGCCATCCAGGCCCTGAACGCGGCCGCCGCCACGCCGCTGGCGCCGCCGCCGGCGCCAGCGGCATCGGGCGTCCGCATTCGCGCCTGGGTCGTGCAAGCGATCCAAGGTGCCGGTGCCGACGACGCCGTGCTGGGCGAGCTGGCGCCGACCCTGAAAACCTTGCGCCAGTCGCTCGGCGCCAGCCACTTCGTGTTGAACGAGCAGGTGGCGCTGGTGGTCGACGCCGAGGACGGTGGCGCCATCACCACCAGCCAGGACCACAGCTATCGCTTTGAACTCAGCCCGGCCGCCGCCGGTGCGGACGAGCTCCGGCTCGACTACCGTGACCCCAGCGGCGCCACCATCCGCAACCTGCGCGCCACCGTCAAGGTGCCCGCCAATCACTACGTGGTGTTGGCACAGGCGCCCGCGCCGGCGGCCGCGAAGGGCGCTGCCGAGGCCCTGTTGACCTTGCTGATCGTCCACGCCGAGCACCTGCCGACCACGCCCTGATGAGTCTGCGCGAAGCGGCGCTGTACGCCAGCTATCGTCGGCTGCACGCCGCGCTGTACAACGTGCTGTATCGGCAACTGTGGCAACGCGAGGAGTGCGAGGACGTGATCCACGACGCCTACCTGCGCGTGTGGGCGCGGCGTGCCAGCGTGTTGGAGGCGAGCCTCGACGCGCTGATCTGGACCACGGCCTTGAACCTCGCCCGCAACCGCTTGCGCTGGCGCCGGCTGTGGCCGCGCCAGCCACTCGATGACGCGCAGCCGGACCATGCGCTGTCGCCGCCGGACGCACACGCCGCGGACGAGCTGCGGCGGGCACTGCAAAAACTGCCCGCCACGGCGCGCGATGTGCTGCTACTCTCGGAGTTCGCCGGCCTCAGCGGCAGCGAAATCGCCGCGCTGCTGCGCATACCGCCCGGCACCGTGGCCTCGCGCAAACACCTCGCCATGAGCAAACTGAAAGCCTTGCTGGGAGCCACCCGCCATGCGTGAACTGGAAACCCTGCTGCCGCGGTTGGAACCACCGTCGGGCGGCTTGCAACGCCTGCGGCAGGCCATCGAAGAGACCGCGCATCCCGCCCCGGCGCGCGCCTGGCGCTGGGCGGCCGCACTGGCGGCCCCCGCCGTGCTGGTGGCGCTGTGGGCGCCGCACGCCTTCACGGCACACCAGCAGGCCCGCGCGCTGCGCGCCGCCTTGCAACAGGCCCTGACCCAGCCGACCGCCGACGCCCCGATCCAGATCGCCCACGGCGCCGCCGTCGAGCTGCCCAGCGGCCAGCCCGCGGTCCGCCTGTATCTGGTCCAAACCGCACCCGCGCCGGCTGCCATTACACGATGATCGCCTTGCTGCAACGCGTCAGCGAAGCGCGCGTGGAGGTGGACGGCGAACGCGTCGGCGCCATCGGCCCCGGCTTGTTGGTGCTGCTGGCCATCGAGCCCGACGACGGCGCCGCCGAAGAGACGCGCATGCTCGATCGCCTGCTCGGCTACCGCATTTTCGCCGATGCCGACGGCCGCATGAACCGCTCGCTGACCGACACCGAGGGCGGCCTGCTGCTGGTGCCGCAATTCACCCTCGCGGCCGACACCAAGAAAGGCATGCGGCCCAGTTTTGCCGCCGCTGCCGAGCCCGCCTTCGCCCGCGCCGGCTTTGACCGGGTGCTGGCACAGGCCCGGCAACGCCACCCACGGGTTGCAAACGGCCGCTTCGGTGCCCATATGCAAGTCCATCTGATCAACGATGGCCCTGTCACGTTTCAGCTTGTGGTGCGTCAAAACAGCTAACGGGTTCTCACTTTTCGAGGGCTCACGCCGGTCGCTGCCCCAATGGCAGCTGACCCGGAAACGGGCGTCATTGCCCGCCAATGCTCAAAAAATCACCACGGGCTGCTATACTGGACGGTTCTGATTCCCCGTTTTGCGCGCACCCTTCATCGAGTCCACCCATGGAAAACACTCCGCAGCAGCAGTCCGAAATCAAGCAGCTGATCACCAAGGGCCGCGAACAGGGATACCTGACCTACGCCGAGGTCAACGACCACCTGCCCGATGACATCGTCGATCCGGAGCAGATCGAAGACATCATCTCCATGATCAACGGCATGGGCATCGAGGTGCACGAAATTGCCCCCGATACCGACATGCTGCGCAACGAGACCGACTCCAACAGCGACGACGACGAAACCGCCACCGAGGAAGCCGTGGCGATGCTGTCGGTGGTTGACGCCGAAGTCGGCCGCACTACCGACCCGGTACGCATGTACATGCGTGAAATGGGCACCGTCGACCTGTTGACCCGCGAAGGCGAAATCGCCATCGCCAAGCGCATCGAGGAAGGCCTGCACCAGGTGCAAACCGCGCTCGCCAGCTTCCCGTGGGCGATCGAACTGCTGCTGGAAGAGTTCGACCAGCACCTCGATGGCAAGAAGCGCCTGTCCGAAGTGCTGGCCGGCTTCGCCGATCTCGAAGCCGCCGCCGAAGCCGAAAAAGAGCGCCTCGAAGCCGAGGCCGCCGAACGTCGCGCCGAAGCCGAGGCCAACGGCGAAGACCCGGACGCCGAAGCCGACGAGGACGACGATTCCGACAACGCCGAGGAGGATGAGAAACCCTCCGGCCTCGACCCCGAGCTGGTCAAGGCGCGCATGGACGAGCTGCGCGACTACTACGACAAGTTCCAGAAAGCCGCCGCCAAGCACGGCATGCAGGACAAGAAGGTGCAGAAGGTCCGCGAGCAGATGGCCGAAGCCTTCCTCAACCTCAAGCTGCCCTCGATCCTGATCGACGGCTTCGTGCGCAAACTGCGCGACGTGGTCGCCGCCGTGCGTCGCCACGAGCGCGTGATCATGGACGTGTGCACGCGACAGGCGCACATGCCGCGCAAGGACTTCATCAAGCTCTTCCCCGGCAACGAAACCAACACCGAGTGGAGCGCCGAACTCGGCCGCAAGCGGCAGAAGTGGTCGCCGGCGATCAAGCAGCACGCCGATGAAATCCTGCTCGAACAGCAGCGCATGGCCGAAATCGAGAAAGGCCTGTACCTGCCGCTGACCGACATCAAGGAAATCAACCGCGCGATGTCGATCGGCGAGGCCAAAGCCCGCCGCGCCAAAAAGGAAATGGTCGAGGCCAACCTGCGCCTGGTCATCTCCATCGCCAAGAAATACACCAACCGCGGCCTGCAGTTTCTTGACCTGATCCAGGAAGGCAACATCGGCCTGATGAAAGCGGTGGACAAGTTCGAATACCGCCGCGGCTACAAGTTCTCGACCTACGCGACGTGGTGGATTCGCCAGGCCATCACCCGTTCCATCGCCGATCAGGCCCGCACCATCCGCATCCCGGTGCACATGATCGAGACGATCAACAAGCTCAACCGCATTTCCCGCCACATGCTCCAGCAGTACGGCCGCGAGCCGACGCCGGAAGAACTGGCGAAAGAAATGGACATGCCCGAGGACAAGATCCGCAAGGTGATGAAAATCGCCAAGGAGCCGATCTCGATGGAAACCCCGATCGGCGACGACGAGGATTCCCATCTGGGTGACTTCATCGAAGATGGCAACGTCGACTCGCCGGTCGAAACTGCTACCACCACCGGGCTCTCCGAAACCGTGCGCGACGTGCTCGCCGGCCTGACCCCGCGCGAAGCCAAGGTGCTGCGCATGCGCTTCGGCATCGACATGAACACCGACCACACCCTCGAAGAAGTCGGCAAGCAGTTCGACGTCACCCGCGAGCGCATCCGCCAGATCGAAGCCAAGGCCCTGCGCAAACTGCGTCACCCGACCCGTTCGGAACAGCTGCGCTCGTTCCTCGACGTCGAGTAAGCACCCGCCAACACGCACCGGAACAGCCCCGCCACGCGCGGGGCTTTCTTTTACGGGACAGCCGCGCGCGCCCGTTCGCGGGCGACTCCCTGTGCGGTTGCATCCGAATGGCCGCCCCCGCCGTATGCCTGGGACTGGGAACATGTCCGATCGTCGGGCATGTGGCCCCGGTCGCCAGCGGAAAGTTGCGTATGATGGGTTCTGATCAGACCGTCGCCGAGGTAACGCCCTTTCGGGCCAAACAATCCGTGACCCCATCCTTTGGCAATGCAACCGACGCAGGTTACTGGTCGGCGCAGATGTTTGCCGTGTCGACGCAGCGCGACCGCGCCAGCTTCATGCGCATCTACGACCATTTTGCGCCGCGCCTGCAGCGCTATCTGCGCAATCTGGGCGTGGCCGAGTCGATTGCCGACGAACTGGTGCAGGAGGCACTGCTGACTCTGTGGCGCAAGGCGACGATGTTCGACCCGGCGCGTGCCAGCCTCGCCACCTGGCTGTATCGCGTGGCGCGCAACCTCTACATCGACCACGTGCGCAGGGAACCGCACTGGCTGCCGATCCAGGAAGGCCTGGACCGGCTCGACCATCTCGAATCCGGCCGGCTCGACTCGCAACCCGAATCCTCCTTCGACCAGGATCTGCTGAAGCGGGCCATCGATCATCTTCCACCCGTGCAGGCCAAGCTTGTTCGCATGTGTTACCTCGAAAGCAAAAGTCACAGCGAGATCGCCCGCGAGCTGGACATGCCGCTGGGCTCGGTCAAGTCCTCGCTGCGGCGCTCGTTTGCCAAACTGCAGGGCAGCATGAGGGCC
>DASSXP010000368.1:0-4237 GCA_035703755.1 Rhodanobacteraceae bacterium
ATCGTGCCGCTGGCCTTGTCCTTCTCGCGCGCGTCGACCCGCTGCTGCGTGCACGCCAGCGTGGCGCAATCGGTGAACACTTCATACGACAGCAACACCTGCCTGCCATCCGGCGACAGCTTGTAGCCACCCAGATCCAGCGCGCCATGGCTGACCTGCACCGCCGCCGCATGCCCGACCAGGTTCAAGCCGGCGCCATCCCCCAGATCCACCCGCCACAATTGGTCGACACCCTTGGCCGGCGCCATGAAATACAGGCTGCGCCCATCCACCGCCCAGCGCGCCGAACCGCCCTTGTCGACCACCTTCACCGGCTGGCCGCCATTGCGCAGATCCAGCACATAGATCGCCCCCACGCCCTTGTTCGCCGCGTAATCCGTGCTGCGCAGCCCGAACGCCGCATAGCGCCCGTCCGGCGACAACTGCGGATCACCGACCCGATCCATCATCACCAGGTCGCGCACGTTGAAGGCGTGCGGGCCCTGGGTTTTGGTGAAGCTGGTATCCACGACGCTCTGCGCCATCGCGGGGGTCACCGCCAGCGCCAGCAGCAATGCGGCAATCAGGGGTTTCATGGGAAGGTTCCTTGGCTGGTCGAAAGCCATGACGGTAAGCGTCAAACCGGTCTCAGACAAGCCTTGTCCAGATCGGCACGGCGGGAAGGCCCCCGCCCCAAAGCGCCCCGCGTGGGGGCGACTTCCCGTCGCGACGCTTTTCCAGCCCGAGCTTTTGCGCCTGGAGCAGCTCCCACGATAAAGCCGTGCAGACTGACTCCTGCAAGTTGGCGTGATTCCCCGACGAACCGCAATGTCATGAATTCATGACTTTTTTGGCAGGCATGCCCTACCATTCCACGACATGAAAAGCGTGGACACACCGCTGCTGCTGCTTGCGCGTCAGCTCGGCACCGCCCTGCGCGCCGAACGCAAACGGCTGGGTCTGACCCAGGCCGAAGTGGCGCGGCACGCCAACATTGGTCGCCAGAAGCTGATCCAGGTCGAGCAAGGCAAGCCTGGCGTCGCCCTGGCTGCTTATGCGGCGACCATGGACGCGCTGGGTCTGGTTCCCGAGGTCACGCCGGCAAAAATTCGAGTGGCCGAATATCCCCAACTCAAGCGGCTGACCTGGAACCGGACTGGCGCAGACACCGTAGCCGAACGCGACGCACTGGCACTGTACGAACGTCACTGGGACCTGGTCGACGTGGATCACATGACCACGCACGAACGCAGCTTGCTGCAGCGGCTGATGGACAAGTACGGACAAGGAATCCTGCATGTTTGAGCGCCCGCATCACCAGAAGATTGCCCAGATCCTTCACACCATGGACGCCGACCTGCTCACGCACGCAAAGTGCTACTTCGGCGGCGGCACTGCGATCGCGCTGAAGCTGGGCGAGTATCGTGAATCGGTCGACATCAACTTCCTGTGCTCCGATCTGGTCGGCTATCGGCTTCTGCGCGAGGCGATCACGCCACCCACGCTCGGTGCGGTTCTTCGCGCGCCGATCAAGCACCTCCGTGAGGTGCGCACACAGCGGGACAAGATCTCGACGTTTCTGGAGGTCGACGGAACGGCGGTCAGGGTCAAATTCGTCCTGGAAGGACGCATCGCCATCACCGGCGCACTCGATCCGAAGCTGTCCGTACCCGTGCTCTGTCGTGAAGACATGTACGCCGAAAAACTGCTCGCCAACGCCGATCGCGCACTGGACCGCTCGCAGATGAGCCGTGACCTGATCGACCTGGCCATGATGATCCAGGCATGGGGCCCATCCCCACGACCGCGCTGGAAAAGGCGGAAGGCGCCTATGGCCGGCCCATCCAGAACCATTTCGATCGCGGACTGAAGCTGCTGCGTGACGACCGTTACCGCAACGAATGCCTGAAAGCCATGGCGATGGCTCCGGAACTCGGCGCCGGCATCGTCGCCACGCTTACCGCGCAATCAGGCCGCCATAGTCATCCTTGAAAACAGTCTCGAAAAGCCTCGTCGGACCATCCGTGGGAGCGCACCCTGTCCACGAGGGACTTCCTTCGGTTGTGCGCGATGCGTTTTCCGTCACGTGACGAAGAACTATCGCGCACAGGGTGCGCTCCTACGACAACCTAATCCGTAGGGCGGACACCGTCCGCCACCCGCGCCCCGCACCGCAACATCAAAAGCCGGCGGACAGTGTCCGCCCTACCCGCGATCACCCATCAAGCAGACGACTCCGGTGCTGTGTGTATCATCGGCGCTTTCGCGTGCCGCCGAGCACGTCCAAGGGGAAGGGAACGATGGGCGTTGACCAGCACCGGCTCGGTTATCGGGGCGATATCGAGGGCTTGCGGGCCATTGCCATATTGCTGGTGGTGGCCGCTCACGCGAAGGTTCCCTGGCTGGCTGGCGGCTTTATCGGGGTGGACGTCTTCTTTGTCCTTTCCGGCTACCTCATCACCGGCGTCCTTCTGCGCGAGATGGAGCAGACGGGACATCTGCGGTTCGCCAATTTCTACGCGCGACGATTCCGCCGGTTGCTGCCCGCCTTGCTGGTGATGCTGGTGTGCACCAGCCTGTTCGCCGTTGTCGTATTGCCACCGGCAGCCCAAGGCGACCAGGCCGTCGCAGCGGCCACCGCATCGGCGTGGCTCAGCAATATCCATTTCGCATTTGCCAAGCTCGACTACTTCAGCCCCGGCGCGGCGAGCAACCTGTTCCTGCACACCTGGTCGCTGGGTGTGGAAGAGCAGTTCTACCTCGTCTGGCCAGCGCTGATGATCTGGACTTTCGGCGCATCGCGAGATGGCAGCAACCGCACCAAGCGCCTGAAGATCACCATGTTCGCCATCGCCGGAATCAGTCTGGCCTGGTGTTTCCTGCTCACCGAAACCGCTTCGCAAATGGCCTTCTACATGATGCCGTTGCGCGCATGGCAATTCGCTGCCGGAGCACTCGTCTGGCTGTATTTCGGCTCGTCCACTGATCGCGCAGAAGGTATCGAAACACGCACGATCAATGCATGGGGCGGCTGGGCTGGCCTGGCATTGATCGCCGTGGCCGCACTGTGGTTCAACGCCAACATGCCCTACCCCGGCTGGCGCTCGCTGCTGCCTACCCTTGGTACCGCCGCGATCATTGCGGCGGGTGCGCACGGTGCCAGCCGCGGCATGTCGCGGGTACTCAGCTGCAAACCGTTGCAAGCTGTGGGCCGCGTCTCGTACTCCTGGTATCTGTGGCATTGGCCGGTACTTCTGCTGGGCGGCGCCCTGCTCACCTCGGACAGTGCGCTTTACGGAACTGCGCTGGTCGCGCTGTCGCTCCTGCTTGCCATGGCCGCCTACCGCTGGGTGGAGTCGCCCATCCGCCACCAGGCACGATGGGTACAACGGCCGGGCGTAACGATACTGGCTGCCCTCGGGCTCATGGCCGCAGCGAACGTGTTGTGCATCAGCTGGTACAACGCCGCATGGAACTGGCTGCATACTCCTACCCAGCAGCGCTATGCCAAGGCGCACGCCGATCTGCCAACCATCTACAAAATGGGTTGCGACGACTGGTATCAAAGCGACCGGGTGCGTCCGTGTTCGTTTGGCCCAAGCGATGCCAAACACACAGCTGTACTGATGGGCGACAGCATCGGCGCACAGTGGTTTCCAGCGGTTGCCGCAGTATTTGACCGGCCGGACTGGCGGTTGATCGTGCTTACAAAGTCCTCATGCCCGATGGTGGACGAAACCATTTTCTATCCCCGCATAGGACGCGACTACACCGAATGCACCACGTGGCGAACCCACGCCTTGCAACAGGTAGCTGCGTGGCGGCCGGACATTCTCATCCTGGGCTCGGTCCAGACCTACGACCTCAGTCAAACCCAATGGCTTGAGGGCACCACACGACTGTTGCGCAGCGTCGATGACAGCGTCGGTCACACCTATATCCTGCGCGGTACGCCGCACCTGCCGTTCGATGGGCCCAACTGCCTTTCCGCGCAGAGTTGGCTCCCCCAGCTCTATGCCCGTCAGGCTCCCTGTCGCGCACCAGCCTTCAGCCAGCAGAACGATGACGTATTCCGATGGCAGCAGCAGGCCGCCGCGCGCTTTGACAACGTCACTGGGCTGGACATGAACCAGTTCGTCTGCCCCAACGGCGAATGCGCTGCCGAACGCGGCGACATGGTGGTCTATCGCGACTCGCAACACCTGACCGCGAGCTTCGTGCAGTCGTTGAGTGTTGAACTGGCGCGGCGGCTTCATCT
>DASSXP010000031.1:0-7776 GCA_035703755.1 Rhodanobacteraceae bacterium
GGAAGTTGCCGGGTGCGTGGACGTCGGTGGCGAGGCGCTGGCGCAGCGCGGCGTCGCGGATCTTGCCGCGCCAGGCTTGGCCGAAGGCAAGGAAGAAGCGCTGGTCGCCCGTCAGGCCATCAATCACCGGCGCGGGTTGGCGGTTACTTCGTTCCTCGACTCTGAGCCGGAGTACTTCTCGAATCTTGCGCACAGGAAACCTCGCTTGCGCCACCGTCACTTTCCTTCGGAATCGAAAAAGAACGCACGGTTGCGGGGTCAACCCGCTTCACTTGCCCCTGCCGGCATGGACCAGAATGCGCAAGTAATATTCTCTATTCTTGCCGCAAGTGGTTGGGTGAAGCGATTGTCATCGATACGTCTGACTTTTGATGATGGCCCAGGCCCGTCGACGGCTGCCTTGCTCGATGTACTGCACATGGCCGGTTACAAGGCGACCTTCTTTCTGCTTGGGCGCAACCAAGAGCGGAACATGTCGGTGGTCGTGCGGATGATTCGTGAAGGCCATGCGGTGGGCAACCATGCTTATTCGCACGCGAAACCTGGCGATCTTGCCGATGCGATGCTCGAGGAAGAACTCGAAGCGACGGATGCATTGATCCGCGAAGCCTATCGACTTGCGGGTTGTGCGGCGCCGACACGGATCCCTGTGAGGCTTCCATACGGTATCCAGGAAGACGATCCGCGCTTGCCGTTACTGCAAAAGCTTGGGCGCAAGCACGTCGGCTGGACAGCCATCATCGACGATTGGCGTCGGCCTGAGCCACCGGTGCAGCGCCTGGTCGAGGACATGTTGCGGCATATCGAGGATTGCGTTGCGCGGGGTGTGGACGCTGTGCTCTGTCTACACGATTCGTCCCATCAGTGCCATGAGCGCCCGGCCACCGTCGAAGCGGTACGCTTGCTGCTGGCGTCGCCGCGTTGTCAGGCGTTGTTTGACAGGGACGACACGCACGGCGTTTGCAGGTGATGCCAGCAGGCGTGAAAGCCGATGCCCGGAGTCAGCGACCATAATCCGCGTTGAGCGGCTTCCAGATGGATCAGGATCTGGTCGATGCAGAACAGGCTGCATAGATCGTCACGATGACGCAGCAGCCATGCCGTATCGAAATGCCCGTGCGCACCGGCATAGGCATGCAGGCCTTGAACCCATAACGCGGGGTCGAATTCGAAGCGCTCTTCGCAGAAGACGTTGCGGCTGAATGCGAACAACGCAAACGCCAGTTCCAGTGTTGGCGAACCGGATCCGACCTCATCAAAGTCCACGATGCCACTGACGCGCGACTCATTGAACAGCAGATTCCCCGGGTGGTAATCGCCGTGCAGCCATTGCGCTGGGCCGAGGATGCGATCGGCGGAAGCCACCAGGCACGCGCCAATGCGCTCAAGCACGTTCGCGTAATGCACAGCGAGTGTCCGCGCCATGGGGGGCGCCGGTCGCGCAGTGACGCGGCGATGACGTTCGAGCAGCCACGCGACCGGGCTGGTTTCCTTGACGGGTAGTTTGGCAAGTGCGCCATGCAATGACGCCAGGGCGCGCAGCGCAGGCCCGACGCTGTCATGTGCGGTGGTTGTCGTGCCGTCGATCCGTTCGAACAGATGCAGCCAGCGGCCGTCATCGGTGCGCAGATAGGGCTGTCCGCTATGCGTGGGACAGGCGCTCGGCACGGCGGGTAGCGCGGGATGGGTGCGTAGATGAGCAAGCACCGCAGCCTCTCGCTCGACCTGCGTAGTGCGCTTGTGTGGCCAGGATACGCGCAATACCCACGCGTTCTGGTCGCCGAGCAGGATATAGCTGGTGTTGGTGTGCCCCGATGGCAGCGGTTGCCACTGCATGTGGCGCAAACCCCAGTTCTCGGCGAGGATGTGCGCAAGCGGTTCCACGATCCTCAAGGCTCCACAGGTTTCATCATGTCCGAACGTATTTCAGCACGTATGCGCGACCTCAATCTTGAATGGTTGACGCGCGCAGCGGATGGCCGCCACTTGTTCGGCATGCGCTGGCTGGGGGAGCGCTTCTTTCACCTGCCGGGAGACATGCATGCCATCCAGGAACTTGTCTGGCGGACAAAGCCTGCCGGCATCGTGCAGACCGGTATCGCCGCCGGTGGTGGCGTAGTGTACTCGGCGTCCATGCTGGAGCTGGTGGGCGACGACGGCATCGTGGTCGCGGTGGATCCGCGCCTGCATGAGGATGTGCGCCTGCGTCTGCAATCGCACCGGCTGGCGCATCGCATGCGGCTGATCGAAGGTGATTCCTGTGCGCCGGCCACGGTGCAGGCGGTGAAGGACAGTCTGGATGGGCGTTCGCCCGTGATGGTGATTCTGGATCTCACGCATACGCATGAACACGTACTGGCCGAGCTGGAATGCTATGCCGAACTGGTCACGCCGGGCAGCTACGTGATCGTGATGGACACCATCATGGAACACCTGTCGGCGGAGATGTTCGCGGGCAAGCCCTATGGCAAGGGCAATAACCCGGCCACCGCGGCGCAGGCGTTCCTGGCCCGTGATGCGCGCTTCGAGGTCGATCACGAGATCGAAGACCAGGTAATCATGACGCTGTCGCCGGATGGGTTTCTGCGACGAGTGCGCTGATCAGCCGCGCCGCACCAGCCGCGCCATCGCGACCATAGCTCGCCGATATCTGGGCGACGCGATTGCGTATGCTGTCCGAGTGCAGCAGGTTTCCGAGCGTTGCGCGGATATCTGCCACCGACGCCGCCCGCAGGTCCATTTGCGTGCCCACCTGGGCACGCTCGATGAAATAGGCTTGATGGAACTGATCGTTGCACAGGGGCGAAAGCAACATCGGTACGCCACACGCCAACGCTTCCATCACCGAATTGGCGCCGCCGTGGCTTATGAACAAGTCTGCGCGGCGCAGCACTTCGAGCTGGGGTGCGTAACGCACGGCGATCACGCGCTCGGGCAGGGACGGGAGTTCGTCCGTGTCGAGCAGTTCGGCGACGGACAAGGCCAGTTGCAACGGCAGCCCACGCACCGCCTCGATGACCTTGGCGAACTGGTCCGGCTGGTAGTAGATCTGGCTGCCGAGCGACATGTAGACCAGCGGTATTTGGCGGTCGATCTGATCCCAGGGGAAGTCGGACTCATCACCACGCGGGCCGCTGGGCAGTGATGGGCCAACCAGTTCTACGCCCGGAGGTGGCGTGCCGGTGAAATCTTCGGTGGCGAAGGCGATGGTCAGATGCGGTGAGAGTACGTCGCAGCCGCGAAATTCGGCGCGCAAGCCATAGTTGGCGAACAACTGCGCGCGCGCGGGCGACAAGGCTCGTACCGTGCGCAGCAATGCCGAGTCCAGGTGGCCCGGCAAAACCGGGTTGAGCGAGTTGGACATCGCGACCCAGGGCAAGCCTTCCAGTTCGGCGGCTATCGCGGCGGCGTAGAGCAGAGGATCGATCACTACGGCATGGGGGCGCCACTGGCGCACAATGGCATGCAGCGTTTCGACCTGTGCGGGCACGTGACCCAGCAGCAGTCCCTGGATCCAGCGATCCAGCCACGCGGCATCTCTCACGTTGGCGGCGAACGCGGCACCGCGGCTGGGACTGGTTGGCGGTGGTGCATCCCTGGGCCCCAGAAAGGCGAAGCCACCCGCGCGTTGCAACTGCGCACCGATAGCGGCAGGTGCATAGAACGCCACCTCGAAGCCCATGCGCTGCAAGTGCTGGGCCGGGCCGATGCATGGGTTGAGGTGCCCCTTCTCGGGCACCACGCAGAACAGGATTCGCCTCATGGCAAGTCCACTTTGTGAATACGCGACCAGTGTGCCAGCGCACAGGTGCGGAACATCACCGCGCGCTCATGTTCGTCGAGTGGCGTCGGATCGGCGCAGCGGCGCCGGAGTCGGACCACATCCAGCAGGCCATCGAGGCGACCGGCATCCGTGGCCAATACGTCCAGTGCATGCCGTCGCAGCGACTCACCATTGCCCTGATCCTTGGGCAGGGCCGATTTTCTGCGCAGACGCACGGCTTCCGGCAGCGCACCGCGTGAGGCCTCGCGAAGCATGGCTTTTTCCACGCCGTCATGTAACGCCAGCTCGGCCGGGATGGTCGCGGCCAGATCCAGCACCTCGATATCGCCGAACGGCACGCGTGCTTCCAGCCCATGCGCCATGCTGTGGATATCGCCGTTGTGCAGGAGCCGCTGCAGCCAGCGGTGACGCACCAGCCATTGGGTGGCGCGCAGACACGCGGCAGGTGTCCGCCAATCGAGGCCGGCATTACGCGCGAGATCGCGATAGATGGTGCCGTAGTGTTCCAGCGGTTGTGGCAGCAGGCCGGGCCGCAGATACGGATCGGCGGTCAGGCGCTGCAGGATATGCGTGGGATCGCGGGTGGCGTGCTGATCGAGCAGGAAGTGATAGCCGTAATGCGTTTCATCGGCCGCATCTCCCACCATCACTGCCTTGAGGCGCGTGCTCGCGGCGCGCGCCAGATGATGTTGTGCCAGTTCCTGTTCCCATGCCGGCAAGGCATCGTTGCATGCGGCCAGTTTCCACAGATCATGCGCCAACGTGCTGCGCGATGGTGTGACGTCTTCGCGTGACAGGTCCAGTTCAATCGCGGATTGTTTGGCGAAAGGTTGATCGTCGGAAGCCACGATCAGCGAACGCGTGTAGTCGTACGCGTCGTGACCTTCGAAGCGGATGGTGAAGCATGGCGGCATCGCGCCCGCTGCGCGCGCCAGGCCACCGATCAGCGTGGAATCCAGTCCACCACTGAAGAACAAGCCGACAGGCGTATCGGCGATCAAGCTTTGCTGGACAGCCGCAGCAAGGCGCTCGCGTAGTGCGCCGGCGATCTCGTTCGCCTTTGCGGCAGGGTTCTCGGCAATCTCCGGCGCCCAGCGCGACAGTCGCAAACCGTTGCGATCCAGATGCAGCGCATGTCCGGGCGGCAGATAAGCCATGCCCTCGAACATCGGTTGCGCCACACCACTGAAGAAGGGAGCCACCAGATATTCCAGCACCGCCTCGGTATTCGCGCGTGGTGTCTGCATGGCCGCCAGCAATCCCTTGGCTTCCGATGCAAACAGGACTTCGGCCCCCTGTTGCAGATACACGAAAGGCTTGATGCCCAGCCGGTCGCGTGCGGCAAAAGCTCGCTGGCGTTCGCTGTCCCACACCAGGAAGGCAAACATGCCATTGAAGCGGCGAAGGCAGGCTTCGCCCCACACGGTATGAGCGGCCAGTACCACTTCGGTATCGGTATGCGTGCGAAACGGCCAGTGCGTCGCTAGCGCCCGACGCAGTTCGGCGTGGTTGTAGATCTCGCCGTTGTAGACCAGCGCGTAGCGGCCGTCAGCGCTCACCATGGGTTGGGCGCCGTGTGCCGCATCGAGCAGGGCGAGCCGGTTGTGCGCGAGCACGGCGCAGTCGTCGAGCCACAGGCCTTCGCCATCCGGGCCGCGATGGCGCTGCCGGTTGCGCATGGCCAGCACGCGTTCGACCTGCGCAGGAGCTTCGCCGTCGTAGCGGATCAGTCCAGCCACGCCGCACATCAGGTGGCCACGCCAAGTTGATCGAGGACGAGCAACAGCGTTGCCCACAGCACGCGCTCGGCATCCTTTGCCAGTTCGGGCGGCGGCAGTCGCAGCCTGGACGACAGTGCCGCGATACGTGCCTTGTCCAGCAAGGCGCCCAAGTCCATCGGGGGCGCCAGTCGGCTGCGCTTGGGGCCATGCACCAAATGTGCGGGCAGTTGCAGCGTCTCACCCAGCTCGCGCAAGCACGGTTTGTCCGGATCGGGTGGCAGGCTGACGAGATGTGCAATTACATCGGTATCGAGAAATGGTGCGTGCAGCGTCACGCCCGCCGCATCGAACAAGGTCTTGCACAGCGGCAGATAGTTGGCCGAGCGGTCGCGTTTCAGTACCTGGTCGGCACCATCGCCGCTGATCGCCAGCTCGATCCCGTCTTGGCGCATGGCTTTTGCCAGCAGCAGTTTGGCCACAGGATGCAGGTTGAACAGCGGTTCTTCAACGTGCCGTATCGCTTCCGGCAGCGCGGCGACGAAACTTTCTTCGCGGACTTCGACCACAATGGCTTCGGCGCCGAGTCGATGCGCGGTATCCAGCGCGGCATCCAATTCGCTGTAGTCGGGTAGATTAGCGGCGAGGATGTAGACCGGGATGGATGGCGCGTCCATCGCCTTCAACAAGGCGAGCAACAGGGCGGAATCCAGGCCGCCGCTGAGTGCGAGCGCTACCCGTTTTCCGCCATGCAGGGCGGCCTGCAACGAGGCGCGCAAGCGCAGATTCAAATCGCCTGGTCGCGCTTCGTTCGGCATGGCGTCCACCACCAAGCCTTGCGACAAGCGCTGCAGCGCGTGCCCGGGCGGCACGGCCCGTACATCCTGCAGAATGGTGTGGCCAGGCAAGCGTTGTCCGCCCAGGTAGCCCACAATGGCAGCACGATCCGGTTCACCGGGCGCCAGCGAATGATCGCGCAGCAACGCATGGATGCTTTCGGCGAATGCGCCGCTGCACGGATGGTAGACCTGCCTGCCGAACCCGAAGGAATCGCGTGTTCCGATGATCATTGAGCGAACTGCTTCAGCGCCTCGACTTCGGCACGTGTCATCAGCCGATGTGGCTCCATCTGCGCTGCGCCGCCGTAACAGTGATAGCAGGCTGCCAGGGGCTGCTCGCGCTGCAAATAGGCGAGCAGATCGTCCAGCATGTCTGCATCGTCGCGCAGGGCGATGCCGTCGACATGAAAATCGTGACGGCCACGGTGCAGGGTATGGAAATGCGCCGGACGCGTGCAGGTGTAGAAAATGCCGTCGCGAACCATGTGGCATCGTTCGCGGATCCAGCAATCGTGGTAGGTGCGCCGGGTGTCTGCGTCATCGGTGGAGACGACTTCGCGCGTCATGCGTACGAAGCTGTCCTGCACTTTCCAGTTCAGGCGCACGTCGAAGCGCGCCGCTTGCGCCGCGATGTGCGCGATGAGATCCGGCGCCAGCCGCGGCTTGGGATAAATCGAAATGGTCAACGCATCGACATGCTTCCAGAACGCGTCCGGGACGCGCCCCAGCAACAGGCCATTGGTGGTGACGGACACCTGCGGTGCGATGTCTGTGCGGCGCACGCGCTGCAAAAGCTCGACCAGGCCGGGATGCAGCAGCGGCTCGCCGCCGACCAGTTTGAACACTCGCGGTGCAAGTACCCTGGCGGCCTTGGCCAGATCCGCGGTCAACGCGTCCGGGTCGGCCAGCCATGCCGGCAACAGGGGTGAGAGCGAGCAGCATTCGGCGCAGGTCAGGTTGCAGTGATCGACAATATGTGCCTCCAGCGAGCGCGTCCGGATGCGGCCGTCTTGCACGCGGTAATGCCGTTCCATCGGCGGTGGAAATACGTGCTGGCTTGATGGTGCGGACATCGGCACTAGCCTCCTGTCTCGACGCTTCGAGTATAGAAATCGATCAGTCGCTCGCGCGCATTGGCCAGGATCGCCGTGATGTACAGCGCACCTTGCAACCGCGCCTCGAAACGTGGCGGGTCGTCCAGCCAGCCATGCAGCAGCCAATGTTTCAAGGCGTGCATCAACCCAGCCACATCCACCGCCCAGGCCATGCGACCGGCATCCAGCGGACGCACCTGCAGATAGGCCTGCACGAAAAGGTGGGCGAGCGCAGGTGATTCCAGTGGCAAGTGGTTGAGGCAACGAACGACTTCAAACTCGCGCGGTGCGCCGATTGAGGCCTCCCAATCCAGAACGAGCGGCGGCAGCCTGTCGCCGAA
>DASSXP010000064.1:0-9653 GCA_035703755.1 Rhodanobacteraceae bacterium
GGCCTCGTCGGCCGTGATGGTGTTGCTTCACATCCGTCAACAGCAGAGGAAGTCGCCATCAGCGCTATAACGAATGCAACCGCACCGTTTGGCTGATTGAAGCAAACAGCAACTGCGTCAGCAGGGAAAAGAGAAACATCCCCGCGGCGTCAACCGCGACGTGCTATTGCGTCCAGGGATTGACGGGGGGAGTTTATACGCGAGCTGTCAGGCCTTGCCGCTTGGCCATGCAATCTGCACTTTGCGGTGTTTCATGACGCAATCACGCAGGTACAGGTTAATCAAGCTTTGGTAGGGCACGCCAGCCTCATCGGCCATGCCTTTGAAGTAGTCCACTACGTCCTCCGAGAGGCGCATAGAGACGGGTTTCTTTAGCTTGGCCGCATATGGGTTGCGGCGGGACTTCATTTTTGAGAGGTCGTATTCGGCTTTCATGACGGTCACTGGCTATAGAAGGAGCTTTCTTGCTTCGTGGCTTTGCGTGCTGAAATGATGCGAATGACGCCGCTGAACCTGTCCCCTGGCGGCGGACGCCATAAAGCAGCGGGTCAAGCAGCTTGCTTCCGTTTCTTCGCATAGTCGTTGGGAGACAAGTAGCCGAGTGCGGAGTGCAGACGAGTTGGGTTGTAGAAGCCGTGGATGTAGCTGGCGATGGCCGCATGCGCCTCGGCCTTGGTTTCGTAGACGTCGGTTGCTTCTTCGTTCTTGAGCGTGGCGAAGAAGCTCTCGGCGACGGCGTTGTCCCAGCAGTTGCCTTTGCGGCTCATGCTGGGGACGAAGCCCGGTGCGGTGATCGTGCCGGTGAAGTCGTGGCTTGCGTACTGGCTGCCGCGGTCGGAACAACAATCCGCAGGAGGCTTCCCCGTCAATAGGGGTGAGCGATGCTTTTGCCATAGGCGTTCGGTGATGGCCGCGGCAGGTGGGCGATTTTTCACAGGCCCTCAGGTGGCGGTTTGCCGGATTTCAGGCGATTGCTTGCACCAGCACGTCGGCGTAAATGCCGCGAATGCCAGCGGCCATCGCGGTCAGGGTGAAGGTCGATTGCCAACGCGCGTGGCCGGCGGTGGCGAGTTGCCGGCGGGACGCAGGGTCGGCGGCGAGTTCCGTCAGCGCGGCGGCCAGCGCCGGCGCGTCATTCGGCGGCACCAGCCGGCCGGCGCGGCCGCCGTCCAGCACGAAATGCATGCCGGATCCCGGTACGTCGCTGGCGAGGGTTGGCAAGCTGGCGCGCATTGCTTCCAGCAGCACCATGCCGAAGGATTCACTGCGGGCAATCGAGGGCAGGCAGAACATCTCCGCTGCCGCGTAGGCGGCGTCGCGGGTGGCGTCATCCACCGCGCCGGCCAGCCGCACCCGCGCGCCGAGCCCCAGCGCCGTCACCTGCTGCGCCAGCTCCGCCGCGCACTCACCGGCACCAATCAACAGCAACTGCACGCCGGGTGTTTGCGCCAGCGCATCGAGCAAGACGTTGAAGCCCTTGTAGTGGCTGAGGCGGCCGACCGCCAGCAGGCGCAGGCCCTGGCCCGGCCACAGCGCGGCGCCGTCGGCGACGGGTTTGGCGGTGTCGGGCGGCAGCCCCAGCGGTAGCACGCGGGTCTTGTCACGCCACGGCGCCAAGGCGGTGCTGGCGTCGCGGTAGTTGGGCGAGCTGGCGATGACACAGGCCGCGCGCGCCAGCAATGCGCGTTCCCACGGCCGATACAAGGGGTAGGCCAGCCGCACCAGGCCGGGCGCGTCGGCTGGAATGTCCGATTGCCACTGCAACACCCATGGCAATGCGCGCGCCGCGGGCGACAGCAAGGCCCAGAATGCCGCAGGGTTGGGCAGGTGCAGGTGCAGTAGATCGGGTTTGCGTTGCAGCGCCCGGTGCAGTGCCAACGGAAAGCCCGGGCTGACCGGCGCGTAGGCCAGCTGGCCCAGACAGGGCAGCAGCCTGACCGCAATACCGGCATCGTCGAACGCGCGTCCGCGGCGGTCGCCGGGCGCGGCGTGAGCCAATACGTCCACCGTTATGCCGTCCTGCACCAGACCCACGCACAAATCGCGCATCGAGCGCTCGATGCCGCCGGCATACGGCGGCCAGAACTTGCCAATATGAAGAACATGCATCCGCCCAGTTTGGCATGCGGGCGGCCGCTGCAGAAGGGTGGCGCTTCAGGCGCAAGGCAAGAGGCGGCGCTATTCGGTAGCGTGGATCAACCGTCGAAGCCGTTCTGGAAAATGACGATGGCGATACGCTCGAAGGCGCCAACATCGAGTGGCCCGCTGTTGCCACGAGGCGCAGCCGTGCCGGGCAGCACGCTGCCGCGACGGGCTTGCCAGGCCGGCGAGTGCAGCGCATTGGAGACGGCGTAGCCGGGAATCGGCAGTGGCGACGGATTGGCAGCGTCCTGCAAGGGACTGTTCGCTGCCGGCGCGAGATCCCACGCCACCAGATTGGCAAAGCCGGGATCGTTGCCCGTGCGGCTGTCGCTCCATTCACCCGGTATGGCTTGGGCGGTGGAGGGGAACCAATTGTTGCTGCCGCCGACCTGACGGCCGTCGCTCCACACGGCTTCGGCGCTGCGTTCAAGTTTCAGGGTGCTGCCAGCGATGGCGTAGAACACGTTGTTGTGCGCCTCCACCGCCTGGATGCCGTCAAAAATCCGGAACACCGTGCCGGCGGCGCCGGAGGTCAGCAGCACGGTATTGTTGACAAAGCGCACGCGACCGCGGCTTTCGCCGGTGCCATCACCACCCACGCGCAGAATGAAGCCGAAGGCCGGGTTGTCGTGCACGATCACGTTGCCAACCACGTCGGAATCTTCGCGTACCAGCTCGGGGCTCCAGCCATCTTGTTGCGTGTATTGGTCGGGGCCGATCAGTTCCAGTTCGTGGTAATGGGCGCCTTCGATCCAGTTGTAGTAGATCTCGTTGCGTTCGTGGCGACTCTTCAGCAAGTTGCCGCCGTTGCCGTCGTGCAGGTAGCAGTGCTGCATGCGAAACACCGAACCCGGGTGGGCGACTTCGTCGCTCTGGATGTACAGCGCATGGGCGTAGGTGCCGTTGCCGGCATCGTGGATTTCGCTGTATTCGAGGGTGAGCGAGCCGGAATAATTGTCGGCGCTCAAGATGCCGTGCGCCGGGCAGGCATGGATTTCGGCATCCCGAATGGTGATGTCGTCGGCCGCCACGAACACGCAGCGCGCGCTGCCGCCGCTGACTTCAAATCCTTCGAATACCACATGGTCGGACTGGCGAAATTCGATCGTGTTGCTGCCGCCAGCCAGATGCGGACGGCGGCCATTGACGCGCACGCCGCGCAGCACCACCGGGTTGGCGGCGCTGCCGCCATCGTCGGCACGCACGATCACGCCACCGGCATAGCTGGCATCGCCGTCCACCTCGACCACATCGCCGGGTTCGAGATCGACCGCGCCGAGCAGCGCCGGTAGCGTGGTGTAGGCCCGCGACGGCCCGACCTGATAGGTGGTGGCCAGCAACGGCGTGGTGGCCAACAGCAGCGGGATCAGAAAGGTGCAGGTGAAACGGCGAGACATGGCGATGGCATTGACGACAGGGGCGCTCACTGTCGGCGTTCTCGCCGCGCGCGACTGTGGCCGCGGTCACCCGGCGACGGGCGGTTTGTCCGACTTGTGACGGCGACCACAATCCGCGCGACGGCGGCCGCAGGAGGTGGGCGATTTTTCACCGGCTCTTACAGCAATCGGCGGATTTCCGGTCGCAATGGCAGTCGATGGATGCGTACCGTGCTGGCGGCGAAGATGGCGTTGGCGAGGGCCGGGGCGGCGCTGGGCAGGGCCACTTCACCGGCGCCGGTCGGGGTGGCGTTGGATGGCAGCACGATGGCTTCGACCGTGTAGGGCAGCTCGGCGCTGCGCGCAATGCGGTAGTCGGCGAGGTTCTGCTGCACGACGCGGCCCTGGTCCAGCGTGATGGCGCCATCCAGGGCGGCGGCGATGCCATCCAGGGTGGCGCTTTCCACTTGTGCCTGCACACCGCGCGGGTTGACCGCGCGGCCGACATCGACCGCGCACACCGCGCGGTGGAAGCGCAAACGGCCTTGCTCGAAAGAAACTTCCAGCGCGTGCGCGGCGTAACTGCCGAAGCTGTAGTGGCAGGCGATGCCGAGGCCGTGGCCGTTGCGGCGCGGTTTGGGCCAGTCGATGCGCGCGGCGACCGCTTGCAGCACCGCGGCCATGCGGCCGGTATCGATCACCGGGCCGCCGAAGCCGCGGTAAGGCAACGCGCGTGCGTCACCGAGCAGTTGCAGGCGCAAGGCGAGGGGATCGAGCTTGTTGAGATGGGCGAGCTCGTCCAGAAAGCATTCGGTGGCGAAAGCGGTGAGGTTGTGCGCCGGTGCGCGCCAGTTGCCGCAGGGCGCGCCGGTGTCGAGCGCGTGCCAGACCATTTGGTAGTCGGGCACCAGCCCCGCCGGCAGGGCGTCGGGGAAGCATTCGCCCTGCCATAGCCGGCCGGCGGGCAGGCCGCGGCCGGCATTGCGCGGGGTGCTGGCGAGCTGATGGCGCCAGGCTAGCGGCTTGCCGTGGCGGTCCAGCGCCGCTTGCAGTCGTTGCACGGCGAACGGGCGGTAGACGTCGTGACGCAAGTCGTCGTCACGCGTCCACATCAGTTTGACCGGCCGGCCGGCGCCTTGCGCCAGCAGCACGGCCTCGGCGACATGGTCGCTCTCCAGCCGGCGCCCGAAACCGCCGCCCATGCGTGGGAACTCAAGCTCGATCTGGGCTGGCTTGAGGCCGGTCAGGCGCTGAATCACGGCGTAGGCGGCAGCCGGGTCCTGGGTTGGTGCTTCGACGCGGATGTGGCTGTCGGTGATCGCCACCAGGCAGGACAGCGGCTCCATCGTCACATGGGCCAGAAACGGCGCGCTGTAGTGGCGGTCGAGCTGCCGGCGCGCTCGCTTGCCGATGCGTTCGAGGGCGCCATCGACGTCGCCATCGCTGCGCAGCGTGTGGCCGCTGGCGGGCTGGTCGAGCAACGCCAGTGCCTGGGTTTCCAGGCCGGTGCTGGATTGATCAGCAAAGCGGCGCTGGCGCCATTCGACCTTGAGCGCCTTGCGGCCTTGCAGTGCCGCCCAGGTATCGGTGGCCAGCACCGCGACGCCGGCGCTGAGTGTTTGCGTGCCGAGCGGCTGGCTGGCGTCGGGCGAATCGAGGCGGAGGGTCTTGACCACGCCGTGGACTTTGAGCGTGGCCGCATCATCCACCCGCTCGATCTCTCCGTCGAGGTAGGGGCAGCGGGCGATCACCGCGACCAGCGTTTCGCCCAGCCAGCGATCGATCGGAAATCGATGTTGACCCTGCACCAGTGCGCGTGCATCGACATCGCTGGCGGGTTGTCCGATCAGCTGGTAAACGTCCGCGCTCTTGGGCGTCGGTGCGGGTGTCGGCAGTGGCAAGCGCGCGGCGGCTTGCACCAGTGCGCCATAGGTGGCACGACGGCCGTCGCGGGCGATGACCTCGGAATTGGCGCAATGCAGATCGCGCATCGGCAAGCGCCATTGGCGGCGCGCCGCTTCCATCAGCAGCCAGCGCGCGCTGGCGCCGGCCTGCCGCAAATCCTTCCAGGCGTTGGCGACGGTGGTGCTGCCGCGGGCGTCCTGTGGCGCCAGCGGGAAACGGGTCTCGCCGTCGACCTCGCGCACCGCGAGCGGCAACGGCAGCACGCGGACCCGGCTCCAGTCGGCGTCGAGTTCATCGGCGATCAGACGTGCCAGCACGGTGTGCGAACCCTGGCCGAACTCCGGCGCGCGGGCACCGATGAAGATGTCGCCGTCGGGCTCGATCCGCAGATACGGACCCAGCTCGGTGACCGTGTTGCCCAGCAGCGGTAACGGGGTGTCGAAATCTTGCGCCAGGGCATCGCTGGCACCGATCACCAGCGCGCCGCTGGCACTGGCCAGCACCTTGAGGAAGTGGCGGCGAGTCCAGTCGGCGTGGCTCACTTGCGCCCCTTCGATGCCTTGGCGGCGGCCTTGATTGCTGCGCGGAATGAGGGGTAGCGGTTGCAGCGACACAGGTTGTCGATGCGGTCGATGTCCTTGTCGCCGACGTGGTGGGTGTGGGTGAGCAAGGCCTTGGCGGCCAGAATCTGCCCTGGCACACAGTAACCGCAGCCGATTGCGTCATGGTCGACGAAGGCTTGTTGCAAGGGATCGAGCGTGCCGTCGGCTGCGGCCAGGCCCTCGATGGTGACGACGCTGGCGCCGGCCAGCGTGGCCATCGGCAGCGTGCAGGCACGTTTTGCGTGGCCGTCCACCAGCACCGTGCAAGCGCCACAACGGCCGTCGTCGCAGGCGTATTTGGCGCCGGTCAGATGCAGTACATCGCGCAGATACCACAGCAGCGGCATGGCCGGGTCGCCGCTGTGGCGAAAGCGTTCGGCATTGATGCGCACGTCGATGCCGCTGCGGGGCATTTCCGGCGTGATTTCGCTGTTCGGGTCGGGCAAGTCTTGCACGGGCACGTTGGTGGGCCTCCTACGAATGCCCATTCTTGCAGAACCGGCGGCCGGCCGGCTGCCGTTTGACTGAACGAAATCTGCGCTGGTGCGGTGTCCGTTGGCGGCTTGGTCGCACAACGCCTGTGGCATCATGCGCGCATGGTCGGAAGGCGCGCGATGCGTGGTGCCAGTGCAAGCCGGCCGCCGATGTTCGGCCCTGTCGCAATCGGAGCCTTGTCGATTGAACCCCTTGCTGCGCTTGTTGATTGCTTTGCCGTTGTGGAGCCTCGGCGTTGCGGCGTCCGTGCGGGCGCAGCCGCCGGCGGCCAGCGTGCCATCGGCGGCAAGCGTGGAAGATCCGTTCCTGGCCTTTCACGCAGTGGGTGGTGATCGGCCGTTTCGCACGGAAATCATCACCGAGGTGCTGTTCGACCAGTTGGGGTTCTTGTGGATCGGCACGCGCGAAGGCTTGTATCTGTACGACGGCCAGCGTTTTCGCCGCTTCCAGCATGAGGTGCAAAACCCGGACTCGATCACCAGCAACGGCATTCGCGGCATTTTCGAAGACAGCCATCAACGCCTGTGGGTCAATACCATCAGCGGCGGCCTGAATCTGCTCGATCGGGCCACCTGGACCTTCAAAAGCTGGCGGCACAAACGCAACGATCCCGACAGCCTGGTGCACGACGGCGTGTTCAAAGTCGCCGAAGCACCCGGCGGCCGTTTGTGGGTAGGCACCCAGGCCGGGCTGGACTTGTTCGATCCGGCCAGCGGCAAGTTCACGCGCCAGATCGTCGCCACCGGCGGCGAGTTCGTGATTGACCTCATGAACGACCGCGATGGCCGTTTGTGGGTCGCAACGCTGGGCCAGGGTTTGTATCGACAACGGGCCGATCACAGCGGCTTCGATCCGGTCCCGGGGTTGCCCGGGGCCAACCCGCTGGATGTGTTCCGGCTGGCGCAAACCGCCGACGGCACGATCTGGGTCGGTGCACGCGATGGCTTGTATCGCGTCGATGCGAGCGGACATCACCTGCGGCCGTCCGGCCTGCGGGTAGCGGCGGGGAAAACGCCGGTGCGAATGGTCACTGCCTTGTTGCCGGCCCCGGCGGGTGGCTTGTGGGTGGGGACGTTCGAGAGCGGTTTGTACTGGCTGGCCGCCGGAGTGGATGCATTGGCTCCGGTGGCGCTGGGCACGACCGCGGCCGGCAGCCATCAGATCGATTCGGGTGCATTGGCGCTGGATCGCAACGGCAACCTGTTCGTCGGCACCTTTGGCGCCGGCTTGCTGCGCGCCGACCGGCGACTGACCGGCCTTGCGTTCTGGCGTGAAAAACAGAAAGGCGCGCCCGGGCTGGACAATGGCGACGTGTACGCCTTGCTGGCCCCGGCCACCCGCGGGCAATCGCCGCAGGAGCTTGTCGTTGGCAGTTTTGGTGGCGGTGTCGATGTCATCGATCTGGCGGATGCGGCGGTCCGGGATGCGCCGCTGCCGGTCGATCAGGCCATGCAGGGTCAGCTGGGGGGCATCACCGATCTGTTGCGCACCCGCGCCGGTGAACTGTGGGCCACCACCAATGAAGGCGTGTTCCGGTGGCAACGGCAGGGCGGGCGGTTCCACTATTTTTCACCCGATCAGGCGTCCGGGCCGGTGGCCAATCCCGGCTACAGCTTCGCGCTGCTGGAAGATGACGCGCAGCGGGTCTGGGTTGGCAGTGCCGGTGGTGGCTTGTATCTGTACCAGCCCGAGAGTGATCGTTTTCGCGTGTTTCGCCCGGTCGCCGGTCGCGTCGATTCACTGCCGGACGATTTCGTCACCGCCTTGATCGAGGATCGGCGCGGGCGTCTGTGGGTTGGCACGCGTTCCGGTGGCGTCGGCATCTGTCGCCTTGAGCAGGTGCTGCACTGCCAGCATCTGGGTGTTGGCGCCGGGCCACGGGACATCAGTCACGATCATGTGACCGACCTGCTCGAAGCGCCCGATGGTTCGATCTGGGTGGCGACAGCGGGTGGCGGCCTCAATCTGGTGCTGCTGGATGCGGCGGGTAGCGTCGCCTCGGTGCGGCATTGGTCGCGCAATGACGGACTGGAAGACGACAACGTGATGGCGGCGGTCTACGGCCCCGATGGCGGTCTGTGGATGAGCACCCACGGCGGCTTGTCGCGGCTCGATCTGGAATCCGGACGCATCCTCAACCTGACGCCGTCGAACGGCTTGCCGACCGCGGTGTTCAACCCCAAGGCGGCGCTGCGTATCGGCCCGCGCCTGTACTTCGGTTCGGCCAAGGGCGTGGTGTCGATCCTGCCGGGCAGCTTGCCGGCGGCGGAACTGCCGCCACCCACGGTGATCGAGGCGGTGGCCGGTCTCGATGCCGCGCAGCGCCCGCAACAACCCGCGTGGCAACTCCGGCAGCTGCGGGTGGCGTGGCGCACGCCGTTCTCGCTGGAATTCGCGGTGCTGGGCTATGACGGGGGCACGCCGCGGTTTCAGTATCGATTCGAGGACAGCGCCAATTGGATTGATCTTGCGGACCGCAACCAGCTGACCTTGCACGCGCTGGAGCCGGGGCGGCACCAGCTGCGGGTGCGCGGGCGTCGCAGCGGCAGCGGCTGGACGCTGGCAGCACCGCTGGAGATCGACATCGTGCCGCCATGGTGGCGCCGCCTGGGTGTGCAAGTGGCGGCCGTCAGCCTGTTGTCGCTGCTGATTCTGGGGGCTTTCCTGCTGCGGATGCGTGAACTCCAGCGGCGCAACCAGACCTTGCAACAGCTGCAGGGCCTGCGCGAACAGGCACTGGCCGAAGCCCATGTCAGTCAGGGGCGGTTGCAAGAGGCGTTCGAAATGCTGCGGCGCATGACCATGCGTCTGGATGCGGCCAAGGAAAAGGAACGCCGCCATTTGGCGCGCGAGTTGCACGATGAGTTCGGTCAGGCCCTGACCAGCGCCAAGATCAACCTCGGCCTGGCGCTGGCGCAGACGCCGGCGCTGGACGGTAGCGGCCGCATCCGCGACACCATCGGCCTGATCGATGGTCTGATCAGGCAGGTGCGCGCCTTGTCGATCGATCTGCGGCCGCCCTTGCTGGATGAAATGGGTCTGGTGCCGGCGCTCGACAGCTATCTGCATGCGCAAGCCGAGCGCAGTGGCGTGGCCATCCACGCGGAGTTGGAGGCAATTCATGGCGACGCCG
>DASSXP010000109.1:0-7038 GCA_035703755.1 Rhodanobacteraceae bacterium
TCCAGCGTCGGATCGTCTTGCAGCATCCGGGTCAGGATGCCTTCGGTGACGATCTCGATGCGGGTGACTTTGGAGACCCGAGACTCGAAACGGATGCGGTAGCCAACGGTCTCGCCGAGCGCCTCGCCACGGGCCTCGGCCATGAAGCCGGCGGCGGCGCGGGCGGCCAGGCGGCGCGGTTCCAGCATCACGATGCGCTGGCCGGCCAGCCACGGCGCATCCAGCAGGGCGGGCGGCAGCTGGGTGGTTTTGCCGGCGCCGGGTGGTGCCTCCAGTACCAGCCGCGGGTGCTGCGCGAGACGGTCGAGTATTGCCGGCAGCAGCGGCGCGATGGGGAAAAATGACACCGCCATCGCGCCGCCGAATCCGGCTTATTCGCAGGTCATGCCGTTGGCGCTGGCGAGCCGGGTCCAGGTGCGGGTACCGGTGCCTTGTGGCACGTAAGACGGCAGCCCGTTGTTGGCCTGATAGGTGAAGGTCATGTGATTGCAGTCGCTGAACTGGAAGGTCACCGTGCCCCAGGCGTGAGCGGTGGTGGTGCCGAAGTTGCCGGCAAAACCGCCGCCGTCGCGGTAGCCGGCCATCGGCACCGTGACCTGTTGCGCGCCGGGGCTGAACTGGCCGTCGCCGGAGATCCAGAACGGCAGGCCATCCGGGCCGTAGGTGAACCAGTTGAACTGCAACACCATCTTGCCGGCGCTCTGCTGCTCGTACACCTGCACCATCATGCCTTCGCCGCTGTGGCTGCGGTCGTACCAGTTGTTGGTCATGTAGCCCGACACCCGCATTGGCTGGTAGGCCGCCGGATAGCTGGACTGGGTCGGGCTGTAGGCCGGCACGTTGATCGTGTACTGGCGGGTCTTGCCGTCGTTGATGTAGTTGTCAACACGGATGGCGAACGGCTGGCTGTAATCGAAGGCCGGGCGGTCGCTGAGCGGGTAGTCTTCCAGCACATAGGTGGTGCTGTTGACCAGGGTTGAATCCAACTGCGTTTGCGCAATGATGGTATTGGGCTCCACCGCTACACGCGGTAGGTCAAAGCCTCTGGAATCGCCGAAGTTGATGGTGCCTTGCGCAATGCTGAGGCCCGGGAAAGCGACGTATTGCGCGGTGTTGCCCTCGTAGTTGCCGAGTCGGGTCAGGCGCAGCAGGGTGATGGCGGAAGGCTTCAGGTCACTGCTGCAAGCTACGCGCCAGAGGGTGATGTTGACCTTCTCGCGCACGTAGCCACGCAACGCTGGCACGTAGGCGGCCACGTCGAGATCCTGGCCCCAGGTCGGGCCGGTCGGCGTAGTCGGCAACGGGTCGGCCATGCAGCTCGGCGGATAGGTGCGGTAAGGGTTGGCGTAGGGGCCGTTCTCGCCACCAAAGCCTTGCCCGAGCGCATAGGCGACACGGTCGCCGTGGTGTCCGCTGCGTGCATGACGGCTGATTTCGATCTGCGCGAGGTGGCCACTATCGATTGCGCCACGATCGCGCTGCACCAGTGATTGCGCATGGGCCGCCGGCAGGGCGAGGGCAGCAAGGGCCAAGGAGAGCCAGAGTGTTGATTTCATCGGGGTTCCAGGGTGAATGGACAACAAAGTAGTGGATCATCCTAACGCGCCAGTGAATCCGGGGTTAACACGGCCGATCTGGGATAATTGGTTTTTGCTTCAGGGGTGTTCATGCAATTGATTGATATTGGGGCCAATCTGACTCACGAGTCGTTCCAGCACGACCTCGATGCGGTGCTGGCGCGTGCCATGAGTCACGGGGTGGCGGAAATGGTGGTGACCGGTGCCAGCCGGGACGGCAGCGAGCAGGCGCTGGCGCTGGCCCAAGCCCATCCCGGGCGCCTTTTCGCCACCGCCGGGGTGCATCCGCATCATGCCATCGACTACGACGATGCCACCGACGCCCGTTTGCGCGTGCTGTTGGCGGAGCCAGCGGTCAAGGCGGTGGGCGAGTGCGGGCTGGACTACTACCGCAACTACTCGCCGCGTGAGGTGCAGATCGCCGCGTTCGAGCGTCAGCTTGCCATCGCGGTCGACTGCGGCAAGCCGCTGTTCCTGCACCAGCGCGACGCGCACACGGATTTTCTTGCCTGCCTCGATAGCCGGCGTGGGCGGCTGCCGCGCGCGGTGGTGCACTGCTTCACCGCCGACCGCGCGGAACTGGAGCACTATCTGGAACGCGATTTCTTCATTGGCATCACCGGCTGGATCTGCGACGAGCGCCGCGGCCATCATCTGCGCGAACTGGTTGGGCTGATTCCGCCCAATCGGTTGATGATCGAGACCGACGCACCCTACATCCTGCCGCGCGACCTGCCGGTGAAGCCGGCGCACCGGCGCAACGAGCCGATGTATTTGGCGCACATCTGCGCGGCGGTGGCGACGGCGCGCGGTGAGACACCCGAGGAAACCGCGACGCACACCCGCGCCACCGCCCGCGCCTTCTTCGACTTGTGAGGCGGCTGGCGGCATACTCGGCTGCGAGGAGGCTGGCATGAATCCATCCGACACCGCACGCCCCGTCGCGCTGGTCACCGGCGCTGCGCGGCGTATCGGCGCCGCCATCGCCCGCACTTTGCACGCGGCGGGCTATGACGTGGCGCTGCACTACCGCCAGTCGGCGGCGGAGATGCAGGCACTGGTGGCCGAACTTGAGGCCGTGCGTGCGGGCTCCACCCTGATGCTGCAAGCCGATCTGCGTGACACCGCCGCGCTGGCGCCGCTGGTCGAGGCGACCATCGCGCGCTACGGTCGCCTCGATGCGCTGGTCAACAACGCGTCGACGTATTACGCCACGCCGTTCGGCAGCGTCACCCCCGCGCAGTGGGATGAACTGATGCAGGCCAACGCCCGCGCGCCGTTCTTTCTGGCCCAGGCCGCCGCACCGCACCTGCGCGCCAGCAGCGGCGCGATTGTCAATCTGGCGGACTTGTACGCCTTGTTTCCGAGCGCCGATCTCACCGCCCATGCGGCGTCCAAGGCGGCCCTGGTGTCGCTGACGCAAAGTCTGGCGCTGGCGCTGGCGCCGGCAGTGCGCGTCAACGCCATTGCGCCGGGCGCCATCGCCTGGCCGGACGATGCTGAAGACGAGACACGACGCCAGCGCATCTTGGCGGCCACGCCGCTCAAACGCACGGGCAGCGAGAGCGACATCGCCGCGGCGGTGCGCTGGCTGCTGGTCGACGCGCGCTTTTGCACCGGCCAGGTGCTGCGGATCGACGGCGGGCGCAATCTCGGCGCCTGAGCCGCGCCACTCAGGCGTTGGCGGAAATCCCGTCCAGCGATACTTTTTGCAAGTCGCCGGGGGCGGCGAGATCGGCGGACAGCGCGCGCAGGCTGATGCCGCGGGTCGGGTGGATCAGCTCCGGTGCCAGATCCAGCATCGGCTTCAGCACGAATGCCTGGGTAACCAGGTCGGCGCGCGGCAGCTTGAGCCGGCCCGGACCGTCGAGCACGAGGTCGTCGTAGAGCAGTAAATCGACGTCCAGCGTGCGGCTGGAAAAGCGCGGGCCGCTGCGGTCGCGGGCGTGGGCATCCTCCAGCGCGTGCAGCCAGTCATCCAGTTCGTGCGGGCCGAGCGATGTCTCGATCCGCGCCGCGGCGTTGAGAAAATCCGCGCCGTCAAAACCGACCGCGCGGCAGCGGTAAACGGGCGACAGTTCGACCGTGGCGAAGTGTTGGCGCAAGGCCAGAATCGCCGCGCGCAGGTAATGCTCGGGCTCGATGTTGCTGCCGAGGCTGAGGTAGGCGGTGGCCATCGTCAGCCTGGCCGCTGGCCGCGTTCGATCACCACGCCGACGCTGCGCGAGCCGGTCACGGCGCCGGGCTTGCCGAGCTTGAGACGCAGCCACGGCACGCGGAACTCCGCCAGAATGATGCGGGCGCATTCTTCGGCGAGGGTCTCGACCAGCTCGTAATGGGCAGCGCCGACGAAGGTGATGAGGCGCTTGGAGACGGCTTTGTAATCCAGTGTGTCGTCAATCTTGTCGCTGGCCGCCGGCACGCGGTTGTCGAAGGCCATTTCCAGATCCAGCGTCACGGTCTGGCGGATTTCGCGCTCCCAGTCGTAGATGCCGATCACCGTCTCGATGCGCAAGTCTTCGATGAAAACCGTGTCCATGCCGCCCTCACTCGCAAAGGGCGGTCATGGTAGCGCAGGTGCCGGGCGGGCTCACGAGGATTTTGGCAACTCGGTTTCCACCACCAGGTCCAGCACGTAGGCGGTCGAGCTCGCATCGGCCGGTGGGTTGGCGCGGTGGTAGCGCTTGACCCGCAGCACATTGCGCACGCCGGCTTCGTGGCGGTAACCCTCGATTGGCGTCGTCAGGGGCTGCCACGGGCCGGGGTTGCCGGTCTTGATGCCGTTGGCGTCGTAATGAATTTCGCGTGCATTGAGGCACTGGGCGCCGGGCTGCAAGGGGTGGTTGCAGGGCACTTCGTCCGCGGCGATCTCGAAAAATACCGTTTCGCCGGGGCCGCCGAAGCGGGTTTCGGCGGTGGCCACGCCGCGGAACCGCAAGCGGTCGCCGCTCGCGGTGGTCAACGTCAATTCCGGTGTGCTGCCGTGCGCAGCCAGTGCGGCGGTCAGCGTGCCGGACAACAGCCGGCCCGCGGTCTGCTCGAGCAGGCTCAGCGCGGGATTGGCGCAGGCCATCAAGGTCGATGCCATCGGCGATAGCGTCAACTGTGCGCCTGCGCGCTGGTAGCCGGCCTGCATCCGGTTGCAGGTGTTGGAGAGGCGCAGCGCCTGATCGGTGAAGTCGAGTTGCAGCGGTTTGTCCGCACTGGCGAACAGCGCCGTCAGCCGTTGTCCTGTGGCATCGTTGGCGTCGCTGAGCTGCCAGTGGTAGCGCGGCAGGGCGGTGCTGAGCGCGGGGCTGGGCGCGGCGGCAACCACCGGCGCCGGCGCGCTGGCGGCTCCGGCCGCGTCAGTGGGGGGCGGCGCGGGCGATTGCGAGCAGGCGGCGAGCGCCAGCGAGGCCAGCAGAGTCAGGGTCGATTTGTGCATTGGGGTTCCACGCGGTGCAAGAGCAGTGTGCGGATGATGCCATTGACGGCGACCGGCACACTGTACGCCGCCTGAGCGAGGGGTGCTGGCGCCGGCATCAGGCCAGTGCCGCCAGCGACTCCAGATTCCAGCGCGGTTGGACCCGGATCGCGCTGTCCGAGTGTTGTCCGGCGGCCAACCGCAAAGCGCCGGCCAGCGCGATCATGGCGCCGTTGTCGGTACAGAACACCAGCCGCGGGAAAAACACCCGGAATCCCTCGGCGGCACCGGCGTCGGCCAGTTGCTGGCGCAGTCGGCGATTGGCGCCGACGCCGCCGGCGATCACCAGCCGCGTGGTGCCGGTCGCGGCCAGCGCGCGGCGGCATTTGATTGCGAGCGTCTCGACGATGGCTTCCTCGAAGCCGCGGGCAATGTCGGCGCGGGTCTGGTCGCTCTGGTCGCTGTGTTGCCAGGCCATCAAGACCTGGGTCTTCAAGCCCGAGAAGCTCATGTCGAGGCCGGGGCGGTCGGTCATTGGGCGGGAAAAACGGAAGGCGCCGGCATGGCCCTGTTCGGCCAGCTTGGCCAGCGCCGGGCCGCCCGGATAGGGCAAGCCCATCATCTTGGCGGTCTTGTCGAAGGCCTCGCCGGCCGCGTCATCGAGGGTGTCACCGAGGATCCGGTACTCGCCGATGGCTTTGACCTCGACCAGCATGGAGTGGCCGCCAGACACCAGCAGCGCCACAAATGGCGGCTCCGGCGGGTCGTCTTCCAGCAACGGCGCCAACAGATGGCCCTCCATGTGATGCACGCCGATGGCCGGCAACTCCAGCGCCCACGCCAGCGCCCGTGCGGCGGCGGCGCCGACCAGCAAGGCGCCGATCAAGCCGGGGCCGGCGGTGTAGGCCACGCCGCCCAAATCGCGTGGCGTCAGCCCGGCCTGCTTGAGGGTTTCTTCCACCAGCGGCAACAACTTGCGCACATGGTCACGGCTGGCCAGTTCCGGCACCACGCCGCCGTAATCGGCGTGCAGCTTGATCTGGCTGTACAGCGTATGCGCCAGCAGGCCGCGGCCCGGCTGGTAGAGCGCCACCCCGGTTTCGTCGCAGGATGACTCGATGCCCAACACGGGCTTTGAAATTTTCATGGGATTCACGTTATACTCGCCGGCTCGCCCGCATTGACGCGGGCCAGTTTACCAAGTGGAGTCTCCATGCCTAGCGTCAAAGTCCGCGAGAACGAGCCGTTTGAGCTCGCCCTGCGTCGCTTCAAGCGTACCTGCGAAAAGGCCGGTGTCCTGGCCGAAACCCGCAAGCGTGAGTTTTACGAGAAGCCGACCCAGGAGCGCAAGCGCAAGCGCGCCGCCGCGGTGAAGCGTCATCTGCGCCGTTTGTCGCGCGACGTTTCACGCCGCACGCGCCTGTACTGAGCGCGTTCCACGCCGAAACGGGGCCGGTGTCGCCTTGCGCCACCGGCCTTTTGCATGCCTGAACGGAGCCAATCCGCCATGAGTCTCAAGCAAACCCTCAGCGACGACATGAAAACTGCCCTGCGCGGCGGCGACAAACCGCGCCTCGGCGTGGTGCGGCTGGTGCTGGCCGCGATCAAGCAGCGCGAAGTCGATGAGCGCATCGAGCTCGATGATGCCCAGGTGCTGGCGGTGCTGGAAAAAATGCTGAAGCAGCGCAAGGACTCGGTGAGCCAATACGATGCCGCCGGCCGTACCGATCTCGCCGATCAGGAACGCTACGAAATCGGCGTGATCGAAACCTATCTGCCGGCGCCGCTGGATGACGCCGAACTGGCGGCACTGATCGAAACGGCCGTGACCGCAAGCAGCGCCACCTCGCCGCGCGACATGGGCAAGGTGATGGCATACCTCAAGCAGCACGCCGCCGGCCGCGCCGACTTCGGCGCCCTGTCCGCGCGCATCAAGGCCCGCCTCGGCGGCTAGCAGGCTGTTGAAAAACACCTTGATTCGATCGTCTGACACCGACGTTTGATGTCTTCGATATCAGGAGCGATCGGTTTTGTACGGCCGTTGCGGTGTAGGGC
>DASSXP010000198.1:0-11843 GCA_035703755.1 Rhodanobacteraceae bacterium
GAGCCGGCGGTGTGGACCGACAATGGCCACCTGCAATATGCCGGGGATCTGAATGGCAACACCTGTGGCGGCAGCAGCCAGAGTGGCTCCGATGCCGCAGTGGCTATGGGCATGGATCGTTCGGCACAGAAGCTGGTTGGCATGGCCTATCGGGACAACGACAACAACGGCAGCTGCGAAGGCAACGGCGATGTCGTGCCGATGATCTGGGACGCCACCAACGGCATGCGCACGCTGGATTACGATCCCAAGCAGTACTGGACCCGTGCCAACGCCATCTCCGGCAACGGCCGCGTGGTGATCGGCACCTCCAACCTGCAGCAAGCCTGGGCCTGGGTGGATGGCGGCCCGCGCATCGATCTGACCACGCCGACCGGCAATGGCGATGTCAACGCGATCAACTACGACGGCAGCGTGGTGGCGATGGACACGGTGGATCTGGATACCTATCGCGGCACCGGCATCGTGTTGTGGGATGCCCGTTCCGGCAGTACCGATCCGGGCACCTTCACCAACGTGGACAGCTTGCGCTACTGCACCGACGTGCCATTCAACAACTTCTGGGGCGAAGACCAGTGCGCCAACATGACGCCAGAGGAAGCCTACGATGCGGCAGGCACGGTGCCGGTCAGTGTGTTCGGCGTCAATGACGCAGGCACGGTGCTGATTGGGCGTGCCGGCAGCTTCTTCACTGGCTTCTACGGCGCGATCTGGGTCAAGGATGTGGGCTGGATGGTGATGACCGACTTCCTGCGCAAGCAGGGTGTGGTCGAGGCCCAGAACTTCCCGATCGACAACCCAATGGCGATCAGTGGCGATGGCACGACCATCATGGGTGGTTTGGCGGGTGCCTCATTCACCTGGCTGATCGACTTGCACGAGGTGTACGTGTGCAAGAACGGTGCCTCGATCCAGACCAGCTTCCCGGATGGCCTGCGCACCGAGATCCGTGACAACGGCGCCCAGTTCGGCCGCTGCGACTTCATCAACTGAGCAACACTTTTCGCTTCGTCAACGCTTGATCCTCACCAACGTTGTGACGACGCCCTCCAGGGGCGGGGATTTCCCCGCCCCTTTTTTTATCCGTGCCTGTGCCCGCTGGATCATTCCGTGGTATGCGCCGGTGGCGTCTTCGCGGCCATTCTGCGCGCGCAACCAGCAGCGGCCACGCAAGCGCGTAGCCATGCTGGACGACAGTTGTCTGCCCCGGTGGGGTGCGGTGCGCGTGGGCGATCAGCCGTACAGGTAGCGCAGCAGCGCCAGCACGGCGATGATGGCAATCAGTGCCACACGGATGCGATTGGCAGTGACGCGGCGCTGGCTTTCCGGGTTGGCCTGTTGCCCGCGTTCGACCGCCAGCAGGTCGGCGTGGCGCACCGCCGGTTCGATGCCGGCCTCGCGCAGCAGGGCGCGGGCGGTGGTCTGATCTTCGGTTTTCATCACCCAGACCTGCGGCCAGCGGTCGGCATCGCGGTCCTTGAGATAACTGAAACGCGCGTGGCTGCGGCCACGCCACTGGCTGACATTCTGGATGCTGGCTTCGATGCCATGCTGGCGCAGCAGCTCGACCACCATGTCGATGTTTTCCAGCCGGGGTGAGCTGTACAGCTTGCGCATGCGGGCCTCCGTCAGTCGCCGTTCTTGATGCGGATCAGGCCTTCCTGGGCACTGGACGCCACCAGCCGGCCATCCGCGCTGTAGATCATGCCACGGGCGAGGCCGCGCGCGCCCTGGGCGGTGGGGCTGTCGCAGGCGTACAGCAGCCACTCGTCAACGCGAAACGGACGGTGATACCACAACGCGTGGTCAAGGCTGGCTACCTGCACGTTCTTTTGCAGGAACGAGATCCCGTGCGGCAGGGTGACGGTGCCGATCAGGTGGAAGTCCGAAGCGTAGGTCAGCATCGCGCGGTGCAGTTCGGTGGAGTCGCTGATGCGCTCGGCCAGGCGGAACCACACGTATTGCTGCGGCGGTTGTTTGGCCGGGTTGAGCTCATCGCGCGGGTGCACGTAACGGAACTCGAAGGGTCCTTCGCGGCCAAACCAGCGTTGCAGCTTGATCGGCAGCTTTTGCAAGCTGTCTTCGGGCAGCGGTGCCGGCACCGGCAATTCTTCCGGGCGCGGCACCAGTGGCGCGGCCGTTTGGTGCTCGACCCCGTTTTCCTCGATTTGGAACGAGACGGAACAGTTCAGAATCGGCTGCCCATGCTGGATCGCCAGCACCCGACGTGAAGAAAAACTGTGGCCGTCGCGGCTGCGTTCGACCTGGTAAATGATCGGCGCCTCGATGTCACCGGCGCGCAGGAAATACCCGTGCAGTGAATGGGCGATGCGCTCCGCCCCGACCGTCTGCTGGGCAGCGGACAAGGCCTGCCCCAGCACTTGCCCGCCGAACACGAAGCGGGTGCCGATGTCGCGGCTGATGCCGCGGAACAGATTGTCCTCGAGGCGCTCCAGCGCCAGCAGATGGGTCAGCTCTTCAACCGGTGTCGGCGGCATGGGGGGATTTCCACGGAAAACAGCCGTCTAGTATAGCCGGCCACCTGCCTCAGGCCGGATGCATGCCGGTCTCGCCGTGCAGCCGCTGGAGCCCGGCAGCGTGCTCGACCCGGTGCCACGGGAACATCGGGCCAGGGTCGCGCTTGCGGAACACGGTGATGTCGGGGGCGTCGCTGGCCGGTACCCGTTCACGATCGAGATCTTCGTGGCCGGCAATCCAGCGCAGCGAGGGCAGTTGCGAACGCAGCCACGCGATCAGGCCCAGCAAGGCGTGGATCTGCACTTCGGGGAATGGCTCGTCCTGCTGCTGGTGGCGTGAATCCAGCCACAAGGGATAGCGGCCGAGATTGACGAGTTCGATGCCGATCGAGCGTGGGTTGTAGCCACGGACGTGGTGCGCCACCCGGGCCGGCTCGACGAAGCAGGCCACCGCGCCGCCACGGTCGATGTAGTAGTGCCCGCTGTTGCCGGTGCCGCTCGGGTGCAGCAGCCGTTCGCCGTACTCGCGCGCGGTGGCGAGGTCGGGCAGTTCGGTGCTGTGCATGACCACGAGGTCGATCTGATCCAGTGGCCGCGCCGCCAGGCGCTCCATGTACGGCAGCGGCCAGGCGCGAATCGGGGAGGCAAGCATCGGGCGAGTCTGCACCTTGCCGCCGCGCGACGCAATGCGGCTGGTAGCATGGGCGCTTTTCTGGAACACAATCGGCCATGCGCGGCACTTTGATCCTTTCCCACGGCTTCGAAAGCGGGCCGGATGCCAGCAAGACCGTGGCCATGGCGGCCGCCGCCGAGCGCCGCGGCTGGCGTTGCCTGCGCCCGGATTTCCGCGATCTGGATCGCGCCGGGCTGGCCGCAGCGGTTGCGCCGCGCCGTCAGCGTCTGCGGCAACTGGCGGCCGGGGTGGATGGTCCGCTGTTGCTGGCCGGTTCCAGCATGGGTGCCTTCGTGTCCGCGCTGGTGTCGTGCGAGGTGTCGTGCGTGGGCCTGTTTTTGCTGGCCTTGCCGCCGGGGATTCCGGGCTGTGCGCAGCCGTTCGATGCCGCCGCCGAGGTGCCGCTGACACTGGTGCACGGCTTCGATGACGAACTGTGTCCGCTCGAATTGGTGCTGGCCTGCGCGCGCCAACGCCAGGCGCGTCTGCTGCTGGTGCCGGATGGCCACCGGCTGGCCGCGCACGTCGACTGGGTTGCCGATCAATTCGGCCTGTTCCTCGATCAACTGGATGGGGAGCGCGTCTGATGCGTTTTTTCGCCACCTGCGCCAAAGGTCTTGAGTATCTCCTGCGCGATGAGCTGGTTGCGCAGGGCGCCCAAAGCGTGCGCGAGGCGCAGGCCGGCGTGCATTTCGAAGGCGCGTTGGTGGATGGCTACCGGGCCTGTCTCGAATCCCGTTTGGCCAGCCGTGTGCTGCTGCCGATTGCCCGTTTCGATGCGGCCGATCCCGAGCAGCTGGCGGCGGGTGTTGCCGCGATCGACTGGAGCGGACATCTCGCGGCAGACGGCACCCTGGCTGTCGATGCCGTGTGCGTGATTAGCCAGATCAAGCACAGTCAATACGCCGCGCAACGGGTCAAGGATGCCATTGTCGACCAGTTCCGTGCCGTCGCCGGCACCCGGCCGGGCGTTGATCTCGAACGTCCGGACCTGCGGCTCAACCTGCATTTGAAGCGCGATCAGGCCACGCTGTCGATCGATCTCGCGGGTACGTCGTTGCATCGGCGCGGCTGGCATGCCAATCCGGTTGATGCGCCACTGAAGGAAAACCTTGCGGCGGCCATCCTGCTGCGCGGTGCCTGGCCGGCGATCCATGCGGGTGGCGGCGCGCTGGTGGATCCGATGTGCGGTTCCGGCACGCTGTTGATCGAAGGGGCGCTGATGGCGGCCGATGTGGCGCCCGGTTTGCACCGCGATTACTTCGGGTTTCTGGGCTGGCGCGGCCACGACGCGGCCCTGTGGGCAGGCTTGCTGGCGGATGCCAAGGCGCGCGCCGAACGCGGCCTGCGCGAATTGGCCGGCGTGTTCTACGGCAGCGATATCGACCCGGCGGCGATCCGTGCGGCCGCCCGCAATGCCCAGGCCGCCGGCGTGGCCGGTTTCATTCGGTTGGAGCGGCACGATGTGCTGCGTTTGCAGCGGCCCGCCGGACTGGAGCGCGGGCTCGTCGTCTGCAACCCGCCCTATGGCGAGCGGCTCGGCGAACGCGCCGAGTTGCCGGCGCTGTATCGCGGCCTGGGCCAGGCCCTGGCGCAGCAGTTCGGCCACTGGCAGGCCGCGTTGATCATCAGCGACGAGGCGCTGGGTCACGCCTTGGGCCTGGGGGCGCACAAGCGCTACCGCCTTTACAACGGCGCGCTCGAATGCAGTTTGTTGCTGATTGACCTTGCCCCACGCGAACGACGCGAGCCGAAGCCCCTCTCCGACGGCGCGTTGATGCTGAAAAATCGCGCCGAAAAGAACTGGCGCAATCTGCGCAAGCGGGCCGAGCGCGAAGGCATCGAGAACTTGCGTGTGTACGACCGCGACTTGCCCGAATACGCGGCGGCGGTTGATTTGTACCTGGCGCGCGAGGAGCTGGCGCCCCGCGCGGCGCCGCAACGCTGGTTGCATGTGCAGGAATACCAGGCGCCGGCCTCGGTGGCGGAGGATGTCGCGCAGTTGCGCCTGCGCGAACTGGTGCGGGTGTTTGGCGAGGTGTTCGAGGTGCCGCGCGAGCGTATTGCGCTCAAGACCCGCAAGCGGGGCAAGGGCGGCGCGCGCTATGGCCGCTTCGATGCGCGCGGCGCCTGGTTGCTGGCGCGCGAAGGCAACCTCGATTTTCGCATCAATCTGTTCGACTACCTTGATACCGGGCTGTTTCTGGATCACCGGTTGGTGCGCGCGAAACTCGGCGAGTTGGCGCGTGGGCAGTCATTCCTGAACCTGTTCGCCTACACCGCCAGCGCCAGCGTGCACGCGGCGGCGGGCGGCGCCAGCGAGACTACCAGCGTGGATTTGTCGGCGACCTACCTCGAATGGGCCACGCGCAATTTGCTGCAAAACGGCTACAGCGGCCGCGAGCACCGGCTGGTGCAGGTGGACGCCATGGCGTTTCTGGCCAGTGATCGCGGCCGCTACGGCGTGATCTACGTCGATCCGCCGACCTTCTCCAATTCCAAGCGTGCCGAGGATTTTGACGTGCAGCGCGACCACGTGGCCTTGCTCAAAGCCTGTTTGCCGCGCCTGGCGAGCGGTGGCGTGGTGGTGTTCTCAAACAACTACCGCCGCTTCCGCCTCGATGAGGAGGCGTTGGCGGCGGCGTTCGAGATCGAGGACTGGAGCCGCGGCAGCATTCCGTTTGATTTCGTTCGCAACCCGTCCATCCACGGCTGTTGGCTGCTGCGGCGGCGCAGTCCCTGGGCGCGTTGATCAGCGCGGGGCGGTGCTGTCTTTGCCGCTGATGACCTGGTGCTCGGTGGTCTTGAACATGTCCTCGCTGATCGGCGTCACCGAGCGCACCGCGCAGGCGACGCCGCTGATGGTCACGACCTTCTCGCCCAGGTCACCGCACATCCGGCCTTGCATCACGGGCGCGCTGGCCGCCACCAGCCGCGGGTTGCCGCCGATGCCGAGTTGCGGGCAGTCATTTTTGAGATCGATCATGAAGTGGTTCGGCCCGGAACGCACGATCAGGCTGCGGTCATTGCGCACATAGAGCTCGTTGATGCGGGTGATGTCGAGGCAGTCGGACACCGGTCGCAGCGGCTTGTCGGTGTCGCGGTCGCCACTGGCGTGGGCGGCGCTGGCGGCAGCGGCGGCAGCGGCGGCGACCAAGGCGAATCCCAGGCTGGCCAGCAACGGCAGGGGCTTGTTCATGGAGTGGTTCTCCGGTGAGGGTAAGTCATGGTAACGCGTTGGCTGCGCTTCGGTTTACGCCTGCCGTCACGCTATCATGCCGGTTCTGCCCGTGTTCATGCCCATGCCGTCGATCCGCCCGTTGCCGCCCGCCCTCATCAACCAGATCGCCGCCGGCGAGGTGATCGAGCGGCCGTCGTCCGCAGTCAAGGAGTTGGTGGAGAACAGTCTCGATGCCGGCGCCACGCGGATCGACATCGACATCGAGGCTGGTGGCGCGCGCCTGATCCGGGTGCGTGACAACGGGGGCGGCATCGCGGCCGCCGAGCTGGTGCTGGCGGTGGCGGCGCACGCCACCAGCAAGATCGCCAGCTTCGAGGAGCTGGAGCGGGTGCGCAGCATGGGTTTCCGGGGCGAGGCACTGGCCTCGCTGGCGTCGGTCTCGCAATTTTCCCTGGTGTCGCGTCAGGCGGGCGATGCACACGCCACGCGGATCGAGGTCGATGCCGGCAAGGCGCGCGCCGTGCAACCAGCGCAGCACCCCACCGGGACCACCGTCGAAATCCGCGATCTGTTCCACAACGTGCCGGCCCGGCGCAAGTTTCTGCGCGCCGAGCGCACCGAGTTCAGCCACATCGACGAGCTGATGAAATCCGTCGCACTGGCCCGCCGCGACGTCGAGTTTCGCCTGAGTCACAACGGCCGTGCGACACGTTTGCTCAAGCCGGCTGCGGATGCCGCCGCGGCCAGCACGCGCGCGGCCGAGGTGCTGGGCGAGGATTTTGTCGGCAACAGCGTGTGGATCGAGCACAGCGCCGCCGGCCTGCGTCTGTGCGGCTGGCTGGGCCTGCCCACCGCCTCGCGGGCGCAGGCGGACCGGCAGTATTTCTACGTCAACGACCGTCTGGTGCGGGACCGCACCGTGTCGCACGCGGTGCGCCAAGCCTACGCCGACGTGCTGTTTCACGGCCGACACCCCGCCTACGCGCTGTTTCTGGAGATCGACCCGGCACAGGTGGATGTCAACGTGCATCCGGCCAAGCACGAAGTGCGTTTCCGCGATCAGCGCCTGCTGCATGAGTTCGTGTTCCGCTCGCTGGCCGAGGCGCTGGCTGCGACCCGTGCCGGGGCGGCCTTGCCGCAGGTGATGCCAAGCGAATTGTCCACGCCGGCGGCCCCGCTTGCCGCGCCAGCGCCAGCGCCAGGCCTGCCGGCGCACCTTGCGCAATCGGGGCTGCGCTTTGGCAGCCCGCATCGCGTTGGCGAGGCCGGTATCGGCGACTACGCCGCGGTGTTCGGGCCGCGTCCGTCGCCCGCGCCGTCGCTGCCGGCGGTCGATGCGGCGGACGTGCCGCCGCTGGGTTTCGCCTTGGCACAACTCAAGAGCATCTACATCCTTGCCGAAAACAGCCATGGCCTGGTGCTGGTCGACATGCACGCGGCGCACGAACGCATCACCTACGAGCGCATGAAACGCGATCGCGCAGGTCAAGGCGTGCGTGCACAAACCCTGCTGGTACCCTTGACCGTTGCCGTCAGCGAGCGCGAGGCACAAGCCGCCGAAGAGCACGCCGAGGCGTTGGTCGCGTGGGGGCTGGAACTGACATCCGCCGGCGCGTCCAGCGTCATCATCCGCCGCATGCCGGCGTTGCTCGACGGCGCCGATGCTGCGCAGTTGACCCGCGACGTGCTGGCCGAGCTCGCCCGTCATGGCAGCTCGCGGCGGCTGGAGGAAACCGAAAACGAATTGCTGTCGACCTTTGCCTGCCATGGATCGGTGCGTGCCGGCCGGCGACTGACGCTGCCGGAAATGAACGCGCTGTTGCGGGACATGGAAGCCACCGAACGTTCCGGCCAGTGCAACCATGGCCGTCCCACCTGGGTGCAACTCGGCATGGCCGAGCTGGACCGCCTGTTCCTGCGTGGCCGCTGAGGCGCATCGGCGGCACAATGTCAACCAGACTCATCCGCCGTGGAGCCCAGATATGCCCATCGCCAGCCTTGTCCTTGCCGCCGCCATCTCCGGTGTCGGCCTTCAGGGAGCATCCGTGACCACGAACAACGACTACGCCGCACAAATCGAGACCTGGCACCAGGGCCGCGTTGATCGCCTGCGCGCGCCCGATGGCTGGCTCAGCCTGATCGGCTTGCCGTGGCTGAAGCCCGGCGCCAACACAATTGGCAGCGCGGCGGACAACGACGTGGTGCTCGGCAAGGGGCCGGCGCATCTGGGTACGGTCACCTGGGCCAAGGATGGCAAGGTCAGCCTCGATCTGGCCAGGGACAGCGGCGCGAAAATCGACGGCAAGGCCATTGATCATGCCGTGTTGCTGGACGACAGCCACCCCAAGCCGACCCTGGTTTCCTTCGGCACGGTCGAGTTCTATCTGATTTCACGCGACCCGAAGAAGGGCCTGCGCGTCAAGGATACCGAGGCGCCCAGCCGCACCGGCTTCACCCACATCGAGCGTTTCCCGGTCGACCCCAAGTGGCGCATCGAAGCCAAGTGGGTGCCGTTCGAACCGGTGCACCATCTGCAAGTGTCGACGGTGATCGGCACCACCGAAAATTACCCGGTGCCGGGCAAGGCGGTGTTTGCAATTGACGGCCACGAGTACACCATCCTGCCGGTGATCGAGGTGCCCGGCGACAAGGAGCTGTTCGTGATGTTCGCCGACCGCACCAGCGGCAAGGAGACCTATGGCGCCGCGCGTTTCCTCTACACGGCGATGCCGAAGGACGGCAAGCTGGTGATCGATTTCAACAAGGCCTACAACCCGCCGTGTGCGTTTACGCCCTACGCCACCTGCCCGCTGGCGCCGCCGGAAAATCGCTTGAATGTGCGGGTCACCGCGGGTGAGAAGAAGTACCACGGCCCCGGCGCGCACGCCGACTGAACGCCGACATCGCTGTGTAGAAAACACGCCGTCGCTGCGGCCAATCATGGCCGCAGCGACGGGTGCGATTACAGCGCTTCGCCGCCAAGCTTCCAGGTGAACTGCAAATAGAAGCTGCGGCCGACCGAGTCGAACCAGGAGATGTCGTAGTAGGGATACGAGGTGTAAGTCGGGTCCTTGGGCGGCATCTTGTCCAGCAGATTGTCGACCAGCAGCGACAACTGCATGTGGTCGCTGAAGGCGTATTGCAGCGAGGCGTTGTAGAGATACGTGGCGGGCACCCAGGCCGGGTCGCCGGCTTCAAGATCCACCACCTGGTCGTAGGACCAGCCATTGGGCAGACGGCCCAGGCGTTCGCCATGCAGCGTCGCCGACCACGCCTTGTTGCGCCAGGACAGGCTCGCGCTGGCCTTGGTGCGTGGGATGTCGTAGCCCGAGTTGACGGCGAACTGGTCGATGATCGGGTCGCCGTTGTATTGCTGGAAGTCGTGCGAATTGACCCAGGTGTAGTTGCCGCGCAAACCGAAGCTGCCGATGCGGGTGTCGAGACGGTAGTGCAGGGTGAAGTCAAGGCCGTTGGTGTTTTCCCGCGCCACGTTGATCGGATTGACGTGGATTCCATAGAGCTTGCCGTTCGACAAGCGCGTCACGCGGGCGATGGCGTCCTGGCAGCTGGGCGAGTTGATGTCCACCGGGGTGCCGTCCGCTTTCTGGCCGATGCGGCAACTGGCTTCGTCACGCAGGATGGCGTCGACGCGCAGGTCTTGCACCTGGTTGCGCATGCGGATGTCGAACCAGTCCAGTGACACATCGAAGCTGGGCGTCGGCGAATACAGTACGCCGGCGGTCCAGGCGGTGCTGGTTTCCGGGTCGAGGTCGCGGCTGCCGTTGCGCGAACGGATCAGGCCTTCGTCGGAATAGTCGCAATCACTGATGTCGAGGTCAGGCTCTTCGGTGCGGCAGCGGTAGTAGTCGGTGCCGCTGGTTTCATCGTTGCCGGGGCCGGCGAACACGTAATGCAGATCCGGTGCGCGGAATGCGGTGCCGTAGGAGCCCCGAAACAACAACGTGTCGAGCGGGCGCCACTCGAGGCCGGCACTCCAGGTCGGCTTGCCGACGCTGCGGCCGGCAAAGCGGTACTGGTCGTAGCGGCCCGCCAGGCTCAGGTTGAGGCTGGGCAAAACCGGCATGCGCAGTTCGCTGGCGCCGGCCCAGCGGGTACGGCTGCCGTGGCCGTCGGAATCCTTCCAGCTGAGGTAGTAGTACTGGAGTGCCAGCGGGTCGGGGTTGATGGCATAGCTTTGTGAGCCGTACTCGGCGATCGCCGCGAAACCGGCCGGGCCGCCCGGCAGCTCAAACAGGTCGGCCTGGGTGACGTTGAACGACAGCGTGTCGGTGCGGGTCTTCGGGTGGTAGGTGGTGTCATCGGTGATGGCGTCGTACTCGGCCGGGGTCAACGGCGTGTACAGGCGGTCCGGGTCGGCGTTGAAGATGGGCAAGCCCGATTCAAGGTCGATGCCCAATTGCGGCCCGAGGAAAAAGTCGTTGGCCTTGGCGGCGATGGTTTGCGGCCAGCTGATGGTGGAGTGGTACTGCGAGTGCGACAGCGTGGCCTCGTAATCCCAGTCTCTGGCGAAGCTGCCCTTGAAGCCGCTGGCGAGGCTGAGGGTGCGCTGCTGGTTGCTGATCATGCCCTTGTCGAGGCCACCCATTTCCTCCGGGGTGAACTGGCGCTGCCAGTATTCGACCTGGGCGGTGGCGCCGTTGTAGAAGTAACCTTCCTCGTTGCCGTCCGGCATCATGTAGTACCACTGCTCGACATCGCGGAACAGTTGCAGCTTCTGGTAGCCGAGTTGCAGGTCGGCAAACCATTGCGTGTTGTGGTCGTCGCCGAAATCGTAAGTGACCGAGCCGTAGGCACTGGCGGCACGACGCTTGCTCAGGATGGTGCCATAGCCGATGGCTTCGTCACTGCCGCAGTAATAGCCGGGGCCGTAATCATCCAGCGCGTCATCCCAGTCGCCGTAGCGCGGACGCGAGGCGTAATAGGTGGTGCCGCCATTGAGTGCAGCCAGTGCGTTGCAGGTGTCGGCGCCAGGGTCGAGGTAGGTGTCGTAGTAGTCGGTACGCAAAAAGCTGCGGCGGGCGATCTGTGCGCGGGCGGTGGGCGCGTCTTTGGTCGAGTCCTGGATCTTGCGTTGGTAGGCCCACAACGGTTTGCGGTCCTCCAGTTGCAGGCCGACCACGCCATGCAGGTTGCCGCGATTGAAGCCCGCGGACAGGCTGAAGCGCTGCGAAGCCGCACCACCACGCTCGGTGTCGCCATAGCGGTAGTCCAGCGTGGTGCCGTCGGCATGATCCTTGAGGATGATGTTGACCACGCCGGCGATGGCATCCGACCCGTACACCGCCGAGGCGCTGCCGGTGAGGATCTCGATGCGCTCGATCATGCCGAGCGGGATGCTGGAAATATCGGTGAAGTTGCTGCGGCCCTTGAAGGGCAGCGGGAAGTCGGCAATGCGGCGGCCGTTGACCAGCACCAGTGAGTGGTTGGGGCCGAGGCCGCGCAGGTCGACCTGTTGCGCGCCGGGCGAGAAATCCGCGCCGCTGGCTGACTG
>DASSXP010000264.1:0-5233 GCA_035703755.1 Rhodanobacteraceae bacterium
CTGCTGCCGCCGATGCTGCGCAAATTCGCCGAGCTGGATAAAAACGTCGTGCTGGTCGGCCAGGGCAGCAAGGTCGAGTTGTGGAACGAGGCACGCTGGGAGGCGCAGGTGGCTCGCGCGCTGACCTTCAGTGACGATGTACTGCCGCCCGAACTGGAAGGCTTTACGTTGTGATGGTGCCCGCCCATGTGCCGGTGCTGGCACAGGAGGCGGTGGCGGCGCTCGCGATCAAGCCCGATGGCGTGTACGTCGACGCCACCTTCGGGCGTGGCGGTCACAGCCGGTTGATTCTGGTGCAGCTGGGGGCGGCGGGCCGCCTGATCGCGCTGGATCGCGATCCCGACGCCATTCGTGCCGGCGCGGCCATGAAGGATGCGCGGCTGACCCTGGTGCAGAGCGCATTTTCGCGACTTGGCGCGGTGCTCGACGGATTGGGCGTGGTCACGGCGAATGGCATTTTGCTGGATATCGGCGTGTCGTCGCCGCAGCTCGACGATGCGGCGCGCGGGTTCAGCTTCCGTCTCGATGCACCGCTCGACATGCGCATGGATCCGGCTAATGGGATATCGGCGGCGGATTGGTTGGCGACGGCTGCAGAGGGGGAGATCAGTGAAGTCATCCGCACCTACGGGGAAGAGCGGTTTGCTAAATCGATTGCGCGCGCGATTGTTGCGGCAAGGCAAAACGAAGCGATCCGCAGCACCGGGCAACTTGCGAACCTCATCGCCGCAACGGTCAGGAAGCGCGAACCGGGGCAGCACCCGGCAACCCGCAGCTTTCAGGCTATACGGATTTATATCAACCGCGAACTGGAAGAGTTGAGCGCCGTGCTGCCGCAATGCGTGGAAAGGCTGCAACCCGGTGGCAGGCTTGCGGTCATCAGCTTTCATTCTCTGGAAGATCGCATCGTCAAGCGTTTCATGCGTGACGAGGCCCTGGGAGAACAGGCGCCCCGCCGCCTGCCGATACCGGCAGCCATGCTGAAACCGGGACGCCTGAAGCTGGTGGGGCGTGCCCAGCATGCCGGCGAAGCCGAAGTGGCAGCCAACCCGCGTGCGCGCAGCGCTGTGCTCCGGGTGGCCGAGCGCGTAGGACCGCCGGGATGAGGCGCCTCAATGCGATTCTGGCGCTGGTGGTGGTGGTGTGTGCGCTGGCGGTGATCCAGGCGCAGCACCGGTCGCGCACGTATTTTGTGGAACTGGAACGCCTGAATAAAGAGGCGCATGCGTTGGACGAGCAGTGGGGACAATTGAAGCTGGAGCAGGGCACCTGGGCCAACCCGGCGCGGGTCGATACGCTCGCGCGCACCCGGCTCGGGCTGGTTGCACCGCCCCCCGATCGCGTGCGAATCGAAGCGCTGCCTGACGCGCCATGAATTACCACTCGCGCAAACTTCTCAAGCTGAATCTCGCCCCCTGGCGCATGGCGGCGCTCGGCAGTCTGCTGCTGGCCGGGTTCACGGTAGTGGCCGGGCGGGCGCTCTACCTGCAGGGCCTCAATACCGACTACCTGCAAGGCAAGGGCGACGCGGTGGCCAACCGCAACCTCACCCTGCCGGCGCAACGCGGCCAGGTCGCCGACCGCCACGGCCAGTTGCTGGCGATCAGCACGCCGGTCGAATCCCTCTGGGCGCGTCCGACTGAACTCAGGATTTCCAGCGCACAGCGTGCGCATCTGGCCAGGGTGCTCGACGTCTCGCCGCTGGAACTGGAGAAGAAACTGGCGCGCAGGACGCGCGGCGAGTTCAGCGTGCAGCGCCCGGTCACTCCGGAACAGGCCGCGAAGGTTACCGCGATGGGCGTACCGGGCCTGCATCTGCGGCGCGAATTCCGTCGTTACTACCCGGCAGGCGAAGTGGCCGCGCATGTGGTCGGCTTCACCAACGTGGACGACCTCGGGCAGGAGGGGGTGGAACGCGCCTACCAGGACTGGCTGGCAGGCCGCGACGGCCGGCGTCAGGTCCAGCGCGACCGCCGCGGCAATACCATCCGTGACTTGGTCCCGATCAAGACTGCGCAGGTAGGTGGCAACCTGGCACTCTCGCTCGATCTCAATATCCAGTATCTGGCACACCGCGAACTGGCGGCGGCGATCGCCACCCACAAGGCCAAGGGCGGCAGCGTGGTGGTGCTCGATGCCAAGACCGGTGAGATCCTCGCGCTGGCCAACCAGCCGATCTTTAATCCCAACAACCGCCGCGATTACCAGCCGGGGCCGATGCGCAACCGTGCGGTGATCGACACCTTCGAGCCGGGCTCCACCATCAAGCCCTTCGTGGCGGCAGCCGTGCTGGAGCGCGGCCTGTTCCACCCGGAGAGCGTCATCGAGACGCCGGAAACCTTTCGTGTCGGAACCAAGCTGGTGCGCGATGTCCATCCGCACCCGCTGATGACGGTGAGCGAAATCATCCAGAAATCGAGTAACGTCGGCGCAGTGAAGATGGCGATGTCGCTGACGCCGCAGCAATTCTGGGAGGTGCTACACCGCTCCGGTTTCGGCGAGAAACCGGGGTCGGGCTTCCCCGGCGAAACGGCCGGCCGGCTGCGCGATGCCGGCACCTGGAAGCCGGTCGAGCACGCCACCATGGCGTACGGCTACGGGCTGTCGGTCAGCCTGCTGCAGCTGAGCCGCGCCTATATGGCCTTCGCCAATGACGGCGAGGTCATGCCCTTGTCCTTTCTCAGGCGCGAATCGCAGGAGATCGTCGGCGAGCGGGTGTTTTCGCCTCGTGTGGCGCGCGAGGTGCGTGCCATGATGGAAACGGTGACGCAGGAAGGCGGAACCGGTTTGCGCACCCGGGTGCCGGGCTATCGTGTGGCAGGCAAGACCGGCACCGCTCACAAGCTGGTCGACGGTCGCTACGCCCCCGACCGCTATCTTTCGTCCTTCATCGGCATGGCGCCCGCATCGAATCCGCGGCTCATCATCGGGGTGGTGATCGACGAGCCGTCAGGCGGCGTGTATTACGGGGGCAGCGTGGCCGGCCCGGTATTCGCGCAGGTCATGGCGGCGAGCCTGCGCCAGTTGGCGCTGCCGCCCGATGCGCCGGAAACCGCGACGCGGATGACCCAGAACACGAAGCTGCCCGTAACACGTGCCGGAGGCGGTGCGTGATGGCGCCCTCTTCCAGGCGGGCCCCGTCGCAGACGGCACTGGAGCCGGTGCAGCACATCCTGAGTCGCCTCGGCATCAAGCCTGCTGCACTCGTCAACGACAGCCGCAAAGCCAGGCCGGGCTCCGTATTCGTCGCCTATCCGGGTGAGGCGCGCGACGGCCGCGATTTCATCCCGCAGGCGGTGGCGCAGCGTGCAGACGGCGTACTGTGGGAGGCTGATCACTACCTGTGGGACCCGGCGCTCACGATTCCCAATGCCGGCGTGGCGGACCTCAAGGCGCGTATCGGTGAAATCGCAGCCCTCGTGTACGGCGACCCCTCACGTGATCTGCACATGGTCGGCGTCACCGGCACCAACGGCAAGACCTCGGTGGCCCATTGGATTGCACAGGCGTTCATGCAGCTGGGCCGCAAGACCGCCGTCATCGGCACCGTTGGCAACGGCTTTCCGGAGGCACTTGCCCCCGCGCTCAATACCACGCCGGACGCCATCGAACTGCAGCGGCGGCTCGCGCATTACCGTCAACAGGGCGCGGCCGGCTGTGCAATGGAGGTATCCTCGCACGGCCTCGTTCAAGGGCGCCTCAATGGCACCCGGTTCGATGTTGCGGTGCTCACCAACCTGTCCCGCGATCATCTCGATTACCACGGCGACATGGACAGCTATGCCGCCGCCAAGGCGCGCTTGTTCGACTGGCCGGAACTGGACTGGGCAGTGCTCAATGTCGACGATGCCTTCGGTCAGCGGCTGGCGAACGAAACCCGGGCTGCGCGGGTCGCCGGCTACGGATTCGAGCGCGGCGCCGTGGTGGGCGATGGACTGCGCCTGTCGCAGGCGGGCCTGCGGCTCGAGGTACGTACCGATTGGGGGCGCGCCGACCTCGAGGCGCCGCTCCTGGGCCGCTTCAATGCCGCCAACCTGCTCGCCGTGCTCACCACCCTGCTGGTGTCGGGGGTGAAACTGGATGATGCCTGCCGTGCACTTGCACATGTCACACCCCCTGCGGGGCGGATGCAGACCTTGGGCGGCGGCAGCCAGCCGCTGGTGGTGGTGGACTATGCCCACACACCGGACGCATTGGAAAAGGTGCTCGCTACGCTGCGCGAACTGGTCGGGGACGGGCGCTTGATCTGCGTTTTTGGCTGCGGTGGCAACCGTGACCGCGGCAAGCGTCCCCTGATGGGGCGGGCCGTCGCGCAGAACGCGGACGAAATCTGGGTCACCAGCGACAACCCCCGCAACGAAGACCCGCTCCGCGTGATCAACGACATCCTTGCCGGCATGGACGGCAAGCCGCGTACCGAGCCGGATCGCGCACGCGCCATCTTCGAGGCCGTCGGCAACGCGCATCAGGGCGACGTGGTGCTGATCGCCGGCAAGGGTCACGAGGATTATCAGGAAGTCGCCGGCGAACGCCTGCCGTTCTCCGATGTCGCAGTTGCAGGAAAAGCGCTGGAAGCATGGAGCTGAAGAACATGATGTATTTATCCCAGGCCGCAGCGATGCTTGGCGCCTCCTACGCGGGCAGCGATGCCGAAGTGCTGCGCGTGTCCACCGACAGCCGTAGCATCCAGCCCGGCGACCTCTTCATTGCACTGAAGGGCGAGAGGTTCGATGGCGGCAATTTTGCCGCGCAGGCCCTGCAGAAGGGTGCAGCCGGCGTGGTGCTGGACGCTGCCCAGGCCCCCGATATCTCACTGGCGATCCGTGTCGACGACACCCGCCTTGCACTCGGCCGGCTGGCTGCGGCCTGGCGCCGGCGATTCGCGATCCCGGTGGTTGCAATCACCGGCAGCAATGGCAAGACCACGGTGAAGGAAATGCTCGCCGCAATCCTGCGGGCGGAGACCGGCTCGGAGGCCTCGGTGCTCTGCACCGAGGGCAACCTCAACAACGACATCGGCCTGCCACTGATGCTGCTGCGGTTGCGCGCGGCGCATCGATTCGCGGTGCTGGAAATGGGCATGAATCACGCCGGCGAGATCGACTATCTGACGCACCTGGCACAGCCGGGGGTGGCGGTGATCAACAATGCGCTCTCCGCGCATATCGGCTTTCTCGGTTCGCACGAAAACATTGCGCGCGCCAAGGGGGAAATCTTCAACGGACTGTCGGAT
>DASSXP010000344.1:0-16164 GCA_035703755.1 Rhodanobacteraceae bacterium
AGCGCCTGCGCCTGGGCTTCGCTCTGGGCAATGGTGCCATCGGCAACCCAACCCGATGCCACCGCGGTCTCGAAACAGGCCAGCGCGGTTGCCTCGGCATCGTCGTCGATGGCGTCGTACTCCATCACCACATAGCAGGCGTGCTCGCCATCGAGTGCCCGTTGCGCCCCATGCGCCAGCACATGCACCAGCGCACGATCGGTGAAAAACTCGAATGCCTGCAAGCGCAACCGGGTGCGGAACAGCGTGAACACTTCCAGCACCGCATCCATGTCACGGACGGCGAGCAGCAGGGTCTGCGCCGGCGGCGGCGGATCGGTCAGGCGCAATTCCGCCTCGACCACGATGCCGAGCGTGCCTTCCGAACCAATCACCAGTTGCCGTAGATCGTAACCGCTGGAGTTCTTGATCAGGCTGCGGTTGAGCTGGAGCAGCTCGCCACGGCCATCGACCACGGTCAAGCCGGCAATCCACTCGCGGGTGGTGCCATAGCGGATCACGCGGATGCCACCTGCGTTGGTGGCGATATTGCCACCGATCGAGCACGACCCACGGGCCGCAAAGTCGACCGGGTAGATCAGTTCGTGCTGGCGTGCCGCCTCGTGCACCGCATGCAGTGTCATGCCCGCCTCGACCCGCAGCGTGCGCCCCGCTGCGTCGTACCCAAGCACGCGCTGCATCCGCTCCAGCGACAACACCAGTTCACCATTGGCGGCCACCGCACCACCGGACAAACCCGTGCGGCCACCGGACGGAACCAGCGCAACACCGGTCTCGTTCGCCCAGCAGACCACTTGCTGCACTGCGTCGATTGAAGCCGGCAGCGCCACCGCAAGCGGCGCGGGCTCCCAGCGCCGGGTCCAGTCCCGTCCGTAGTGGGCGAGATCACCAGGCTCGGTCGAAAGCCGCAGCTCAGGCACGCGCGCAGCCAGCGCGGCAAGGCGTGGATCGGTCATGGCAGCTCCTGAAACAGGCCCTCAGCGTGCCAGAGCCGCCGCATTCCGTCCAGTGTTGCATTGCCGCATAGACGTCTATTTCTGGCATAGTGTCGTCAGCCTCTTGCCACTGGAACCGCGATGAAAACCTCCTACCCCCGCGAAGACATTCGCATTCTGCTGCTGGAAGGCGTCAGCCAGAGCGCCGTGGACACGTTTCATCGTGCCGGCTACTCGCAGGTTGAACTGCACTCCGGCTCACTCAGCGGCGAGGCGTTGAAAAACCGCCTGGCCGAGGCGCATATCGTCGGCGTGCGCTCGCGCACACAACTGACCAGTGAAGTTCTGGAGCAGGCGCGCCGCTTGATCGCCATCGGTTGCTTCTGCATCGGCACCAATCAGGTCGACTTGCCCACCGCGCGCGCGATGGGCGTGCCGGTGTTCAACGCGCCCTACTCCAACACGCGCAGCGTGGCGGAGCTGGTGATCGCGCAAGCCATCATGTTGCTGCGCGGCATTCCGGCCCGCAATATGCAGTGCCATCGCGGCGGCTGGGCGAAGTCGGCAGCGGGCAGCTACGAGGCCCGTGGCAAAGTGCTCGGCATTATCGGTTACGGCCACATCGGCACCCAGGTCGGCGTGCTCGCCGAAGCCATGGGCATGCAGGTGCTGTACCACGACATCGAAGCCAAGCTGGCACTCGGCAACGCACAAGCGGCAGCCAGTCTGGATGACTTGCTGCAACGCGCCGACGTGGTCACCCTGCATGTGCCGGACACCACCGCCACGCGCGGCATGTTCGGCGCCGCCGAGATCGCCCGCATGCGCCAAGGCGCGCTGCTCATCAACGCCGCGCGCGGCACCGTGGTGGACATCGACGCGCTGGCCACGGCGCTCACCACCGGGCACCTCGCCGGCGCCGCCGTGGATGTGTTCCCGGTCGAGCCCAAGAGCAACGCCGATGTCTTCGAGTCGGCCCTGATCGGCCACGACAACGTGATCCTGACACCGCACATCGGCGGCAGCACGCTGGAGGCCCAGGACAACATCGGCATCGAGGTCGCCAGCAAGCTGGTACGCTACAGCGACAACGGCTCCACCCTGTCGGCGGTCAATTTCCCCGAAGTGTCGCTGCCGGAACACCCGTCGAGCCGCCGCCTGCTGCACATCCACCAGAACGTGCCGGGCATGCTGAGCAGGATCAACGAACTGTTCTCCTCCGGCAACCTCAACATCAACGCGCAGTTCCTGCAGACCAGTGCCGAAGTCGGCTACGTGGTGATCGACGTGGCCTGCGACGAGAGCACCGCGCACGCGCTCAAGGAGCGCATGGGCGCGCTCCCCGGCACCTTGCGCACGCGCCTGCTCTACTGATCAAGCGGGCGCCGTTGAACGGGCACGTGCACCACTGGTCGCTCGGCAATGCCAACAAAAAAACCGGCGTCAAGGCCGGTTTTTTTTGTTGCTTGCCGCATTGGTCGGGGCGGCGAGATTCGAACTCGCGACCCCTACAACCCCATTGTAGTGCGCTACCAGGCTGCGCTACGCCCCGACGGGCGGCAAAACGATTGGCGATTGTAGCAGGTGCAGGGCGATTTGGAATCACGGCGCCGCTGCCGATGTGGCGCAGTCGCCATGACGCGCCCTGACCCGCGCCGAATCTCAGCGAAGTTGCCCTCCCACATCCGCACTGGAACCGGGCAGTCCGGGGCCATGCGGCAAATCCCCGTGGCCCGCCACTCATCGCCGCCTGCCCTGTATAATCGGCAGCGGACACGGTGGGAGAAGCGGCCAGACGCCGCTGCCGAAGGCGCAACGCCCGTAATCGCTCAGGCCCAATACCGCCCAGGTCCGAAAACTCTGGAGAGACCGGTTCAACCCGGCGCCGAAGGGGCACGACACAAGCGTGGCTTGCGTCCAAACTCTCAGGCAAAAGGACAGAGGGGCGCCCCGCGTGCGGCACGCACGCTGATTGCGGATGCCCTTTGCCATGACCTCGACACCCCGCCCCTCGCTCAGCGAGCTTGAGCAGCACGACGCTTTCGTCGAACGCCACATCGGCCCCAACGATGCGGAGATCACCGCCATGTTGCGGGAGATCGGCTACGACTCGATGGAAACGATGACCGACGCCATCGTGCCGAAGTCGATCAAGTCCACGCAGCCGTTGGCGCTGCCCGATTCGATCCGCGAGTTCGCGGCGCTGACCAAGCTGCGCGCCATTGCCGAGCAGAACAAGGTATTCAAGAGTTTCATCGGACAAGGCTATTACGGCACCCGCACGCCCAACGTGATCTTGCGCAACATCCTGGAAAACCCGGCTTGGTACACCGCCTATACGCCGTATCAGGCGGAAATTTCGCAAGGACGCATGGAAGCCCTGATCAACTTCCAGACCATGGTCGCCGATCTCACCGGGATGGAAATCGCCAACGCCTCGCTGCTGGACGAGGCCACCGCCGCAGCCGAGGCGATGACCCTGGCCAAGCGTTCGGCGAAATCCAAATCGAACACCTTGCTGGTGTCGGGCGACACCCACCCGCAGACGCTGGCGGTGCTGCGCACCCGCGCCGAGCCGATGGGGCTCGCGATCGAAACCGCCGACTCGGCGGAAGCCTATGCCGCGGCCATCGACAAGGGCGACTTTTTCGCCGTGCTGGTGCAGTATCCGGCCTCCAGCGGCTGGCTGTACGACTGGGGCCGGGAGGCCGACGCCATCCACGCCCACAAGGCACTGTTCATCGTCGCCACCGACCTGTTGGCGCTGACGCTGCTGAAGCCGCCGGGCGAAATGGGCGCCGACATCGTGGTCGGTTCCAGCCAGCGCTTCGGCGTGCCGTTCGGCTTCGGCGGCCCGCACGCCGGCTTCATGGCCTGCCGCGATGCCTACAAGCGCAACATGCCGGGCCGCCTGATCGGTGTCTCGGTGGATGCCGATGGCAACCAGGCTTACCGCCTCACGCTGCAAACCCGCGAGCAACACATCCGCCGCGAGAAAGCCACCTCCAATATCTGCACCGCGCAGGTGCTGCTGGCGGTGATGGCCTCGATGTACGCGGTCTACCACGGTCCCGAAGGCTTGCGGCGGATCGCCGCACGGGTGGCCCGCCTGACCGCGATCCTCAAGGCCGGCCTCAAGGAACTCGGCTACAGCCACGACCACCACGGCAGCGCTTTCGACACCATCAGCCTCAAGACCGACGCCGACACCGACCGGCTGCTGGCCCGGGCCGAGTCGATGGGCGTCAATTTGCGCAAGGCGTGGGACGAGTACCTGTGCATCTCGCTGGATGAAACCACCACCCGCGCCGATGTCGAACTGTTGTGGGCGATCTTCGCCAAAGACGGCGCCACACTGCCCACGATCGACGCACTCGACGCCAGCGCACCGTCGCTGATCCCGGTGGAACTCGAACGGCAAAGCGCCTACCTGACCCACCCGATCTTCAACACCCACCACAGCGAGCACGAGCTGCTGCGCTACATGCGCGCATTGGCGGACAAGGATCTGGCGATGGATCGCACCATGATCCCGCTCGGCTCCTGCACCATGAAGCTCAACGCCACCGCCGAGATGATCCCGGTCACCTGGCCGGAAATTGCCAACATGCATCCGCTGGCGCCGGCGTCGCAAACCGCCGGCTACCGTGAGCTGATCGACAGCCTCGAAGCAATGCTGTGCGAGATCACCGGCTACGACGCGGTCAGCCTGCAACCGAATGCCGGCGCGCAAGGCGAATACGCCGGTCTGCTGGCGATCCGCGCCTACCATCGCTCACGCGGCGAAGAGCACCGCGACATCTGCCTGATCCCCGAGTCGGCTCACGGCACCAACCCGGCCTCGGCGCAGATGTGCGGCATGCAGGTGGTGGTGACCAAATGCGACGCCAACGGCAACGTCGACGTCGAGGACATCCGCGCCCAGGCGACCAAGCACGCCGAGCGGCTTGCCGCGATCATGCTGACCTACCCGTCGACCCACGGCGTGTTCGAGGAAGACGTGGTCGAAATCTGCGACATCGTGCACCAGCACGGCGGTCAGGTGTACACCGACGGCGCCAACATGAATGCGTTGGTCGGTGTGGCCAAGCCTGGGCAGTGGGGCTCGGACGTGTCGCACTTGAACCTGCACAAGACCTTCTGCATCCCGCACGGTGGCGGCGGCCCCGGCGTCGGCCCGTGCGCGGTGAAGTCGCATTTGGCGCCATTCCTGCCCGGCACACTGGGGGCGGACAGCACCGTCGGCATGGTCTCGGCGGCCAACTTCGGCAGCGCCAGCATTCTGCCGATCTCGTGGATGTACATCACCTTGATGGGCAAGGATGGCCTGCGCAAGGCGACCCAAGTCGCCATGCTCAACGCCAACTACCTGTCCCGCCGCCTGGCACCGCACTACCCGACGCTCTACACCGGCCGCAACGGCCTCGTCGCGCACGAGTGCATCCTCGACCTGCGTCCGCTCAAGGACGCGACCGGCATCGGCGCCGAGGACGTCGCCAAGCGCCTGATCGATTTCGGCTTCCACGCCCCGACGCTGTCATTCCCGGTGGCCGGCACCCTGATGGTGGAACCGACCGAGTCGGAATCGCTGCACGAGCTCGACCGCTTCATCGACGCGATGATCCAGATCCGCGAGGAAATCCGCGCGGTCGCGGACGGCCGCCTCGACCCGGAAGACAACCCGCTCAAGCACGCGCCGCACACCGCAGCACACGTCAGCGCCAGCGAGTGGACCCACGCCTACCCGCGCGAACTGGCCGCCTTCCCCCTGGCCACATTGAAACAGCAGAAATACTGGCCTCCGGTCGCCCGCGTCGACAACGTCTACGGTGACAAGAACGTATTCTGCGCCTGCATCCCGGTCGACGCCTTCAAGGAAGAAGAGCCCACGGCGGGGTGAAAAATCGGGCGCCCAAGGCGCCCGTTCCCCCGCAATACTTGATGCGAAACGGCGGGCCGCAAGCCCGCCGTTTCGCTGTAGCAATCACACGCCCTGCTGTTTCAGCCAAGCTTCGATCTGCGGCAGGCGGGCGGCGCGCAGCTTGACGCGGGTCTGGATGCCGTTGATGACGCGCTCGGCATCGCGGCGCGAGGTGGGCGCGATGTGCTTGTCGGCGAATGCCTTGATCTTGTCCACCATCGTGAGGTTGGTGGCGCCACGGCCAAGACCCGGGTAGTAGCGTGCGCGCGAGGTGGAATCGACCAGCTTGTCCACCTGTTCGCGGTGCGCCACGGCAAAGTCGAAGGCCATGTCCGGGTGTTCCCACGACACACCGGAGATCATCGAAGCGGACAGGGTGGCGCCCGGCTCGTCGGTCAGCGCCATGTCCAGCGCTTTTTGCGCCAGCGTCTTGTCGCGGGCATAGGCCAGCAGGCCGTAGTACTGGTCGCGCAGCATCGAGGACTTCTCGGCCTTGGCGAGCTGGTGAATCTCGTTCCAGGTCGCGGCGTCGGCATTGCGCGCCACCATGCCGAGCACGGTGCGGCGCAGGTCCGGTGACAGCGAGGCCGGTTCGGCGCGGAACGCCTCGAAGCGGCGATGCGCTTCGGCCAGCACCGCTTTGTCACCCAGCTCACCCAGCATGCCGATCAGGCGCGAACGCAGTTGCTTGGTGGTGGACGAGTCGTCCTTGCGGTTTTCCCAACCCAGCTCCGCGAACTTGGGCGAGAGCTTCTTCAAAGCGAACTGACGGAACGCGTCCTGGCGCTTGGTGTCGCCCTTGAACAGGTCGTCGATGCCGCCCAGCGTGCCGGCCACCATCTGCCACAGCTCGGGCGCCGCATCCAGCGGCACCTGCATGGCGAGATTCAAGGCATCGGACTCCGGCTGCTGACCGACCGCCGCCAGCGCGCCGGTGTCCATCATCACGCCCAACTGGTCGACCACCGGCAGTTTGGCGAAGTCGGCGGTCAAGGCTTTGAAATCGGCCGGCGCGTACAGCGTGCGGAAATAGCCTTTTTGGCCCGCGTTGACCACCACCGGCGCATCACAACCCGGCAGTTTCAGTTCGGCCTTGCCGTCAACCAGCGTGCGCACGACAGTGCCGTCCGCGCCACGCACGGTGACCGGCACATGCCAGCGCAGCGGCTGCTTGTTCGGACGATCGACGGTGAATTCGCCCTGCTCCAGCGCCAGTTCGGTCTGGCCATCGACGCAACGGCTGGCGGCCTTGATCAGCGGCACGCCGGGTTGCAGGGTGAAGTCGTGCGCGACCTGGACGAACTGCTTGCCCGGCGCGGTCTTCTCGACCTCATTCCACAAGTCATCGGTGACCGCGTTGCCATAGGCGTGCTTCTTGATGTAGCTGCGCACGCCATCACGCCAGGCATCGGCGCCGACGTAGTCCTCCAGCATGGAGATCACCGCCGAACCCTTGCCGTAGGTGATACCGTCGAAGGCCTGACTGGCCTGTTCGACCGTGGCCACGTGCTGCACGACCGGGTGGGTGGTGGCGTAGGCATCCTGGCCCATGGCACCACGGCTGGTGTAGGCGGCATCGACATGATTGAGATCCCACTCGGGATGCAATTTCTGGCTGGTCCGGCCTTCCATCCAGGTGGCGAAGCCCTCGTTCAGCCACAGGTCGTCCCACCACGCCATGGTGACCAGGTCACCAAACCACTGATGGGCGATTTCGTGCGCGGCGACGGTGAACACGCGCTGGTAATTCGAGACGTTGGCAATCGCCGGATCGATCAGCATCGAGGACTCGAAGGTGAAGATCGAGCCCCAGTTTTCCATCGCGCTGAAAAACTGGCTGCGACCGGGCGCGGCGATGTTGTCCAGCTTGGGCAGCGGAAACGGCACGCCGAAGTAGTCGTTGTATTCCTTCAACACGGCACGGCCGGCCTCCAGCGCATACTGCGCCTGCTCGACCTTGCCCTGCTGGGTGATGACGCCGATCTCGGTACCGTTGTCGGCCTTGACCGTGGCACGCTCGAAGTCGCCCATGCCGAGGAACAGCAGGTAGGTGGACATTTTCGGCGAGGTTTCAAAGGTCACCCGCTTGAGATCCTTGCCAACCGCCGTGGTGGTTTCCACCGGCATGTTGCTGACCACCATTTGATCCGCCGGCGCGACCACCGTCAGGTCAAAGGTGGCCTTGTAAGCCGGTTCATCCCAGGACGGAATGAAGCGGCGGGCATCGGAGTTCTCGAACTGGGTGTAGAGCGCGCGCTTTTCGCCGTTCGCGGTCGGGTAATCGAGCGCGAACAAACCGTTAGCCTGGGTGCCGATCTTGCCGGCGTAATCCGTAGCGAGCACGTACTTTCCGGGCGCCAGCGTCTCGGCAAAGACAAACGTCGCGGTCTGGTGTTTGGCATCGACGCTCACCTTGGCCGGGTAGGTCTTGCCGGCCGCCGAGCGCAGCACGCTGTTCGCAAACGTCATGCCGACGGCTTGCAGCTCGATGCGGTCGCTGGCCTTGAGCAATTCAAGGTCGATCGCAACCTTGCCGTCGAAGTTCATCTTGTCGGCATGCGGGGTGACTTCGATGGTGTAGTGCGAAGGCCGCGCCGTGCGCGGCAATTCGGTGGTCGGCAGCGCGCCGGCTGCGGCCGGCAATTCAGGTTTGGCGGCCACGCCAAGGCTGGCCGTGGCCAGCGCCAGCACGATGGCGGTTGCAAGGATTCGACGCATGGGCTTGAGCCTCTCGGGGCATGGGTGCACAAGGGTGCACAGCTTGAGGCATGAAAATTCTGGTCAAAGTGCCGGAAGTCACCCGGCATGGCCCGGACGGGCCCCGGTCGCCACGGCTTGTTGCCGGGGCTCCGTGGAGCCGGGTGTCCGGCCAAATCCAGCTCGTGTCTGCCCACTGCCGACAAAAGCCCGATACACCAGCATCCACGTCCGTGCGGCAGCCAAACCGGTTCTGCTCGTGGACTCAATGTGAAAAGTCGGCCCCCTTTGCCACACGTGCAAAGGGGGCCATGCAGCAACGCGGGGAACCGCCGCGTCGCTAACCGTCAAACCCGTTCTTGAAGATGGTGTCGCTACCCAATTGACCATCCGGGCGAAGGTTCTGCGCGACGATATCGTCTTGCCCACTGCTGCTGGCCGACGTCCACACGAACGCAGTGAATCCCTGGCTGCTCGTCGCACCCTGGAGCCTCCCGGCAGTTCGCGGCCCAGTGCCAATATCGACAACACCGGGCATCCATACCGCGGCGCCATCCACCGCACCCAGGCGCGTTGCATGCACTGTCATCGCGGCGGGCGCGGTGCCCGATGCCCAAGCTGCCAGCATGTCGCCACCATCCGTGACCATGGCCACCGGCTGACTGAGTTCCGTACCGCTGGTTGGCACCAGTACCTTGCCTTCGTTGCCCCACATGAGAGTGCCGGAAGAATCAATTTGCTGGGCATACAGCGTGTACTGACTCTGGCTGGATGCGTCGGCATCCTGCCACAAGGCGTAGATGTTGCCAGTGCCGCTGTCATAGGTGCCGGCCGGGAAGCCATGCAGCCGCGTGGTGTCGGTCGTGACTCGAACACCGTTCTGAGCGAACGCTGACGCACCCGTGCTGTCGACATGCTGGACACGCACCGTGGCAGCATTGAGCCCGACGGTGTACCAGGTGAATACCGCACCGCCACTGGCGTCGAGAGTAAAGCGGGGGAAATAGCCGTACTGCATGGCCTCTCCGTCACTGCCATCGTAGACCTTGACCGGTGCACCGCCGTTCCATTCGGGCGCGCCGGCGTAGGAGTAGCGCTGTGTCCACAGTTCACGGTCGTATTGTCCAAGCTGCGCCGACCAAGACAGGATCACACCAGTCGATCCATTGGCTTTGCGCAGATCCGCAAGATAGTTGGCCCCGGAAGGCGGCGTCTCTGCCTTGGGCTGCGACCATTGGGGAAATGCATAGGCATTGATTCGCTGCAGATAGATCGAACCATCGCCGCCTTGCGGCCCCATCCACGCGACGAATGCCATGCTGGCAATCGTGCCGGCAATCATTGGCCGATTGGCGCCGTCCGGGCCGGGATAACTGGTCAGGGTTGCGTGCGCCGGGTCCCATGCCATGCTGCCATCCTGATTGACCTCGGTGACTTCAACCTGTGGCACGCCATTGGCGTCTTTCTGGCGATAGGCCAACATCGCCCTGCCCATGGAATCGACGGTCAAGCCGTAGTCTTGCACCCACTGGAAGTCGCGGTCGGCCACCAGCACGCCGTCGTGACCCCAAAGCTCTTTGCCGTCGGCGTCCAGTCGCTGCAAGCGCACATCGAAGCCTGTCTCTGCGGCGTCATACCAGCTGACATAAAAGCCCCCGTCCGATATCGGCACGACGTGCGGGTTGTTTTGTGCACCAACGGCATCGGCAATCGCCAAGTTGGTCGCCGGGTTGTTCGACCATTGGGCGTAGGCGGGCGCCACGGCCAGCAAAGCGATGCCGACCGCGGCACAGCAAGTTTTCAAAGCAGGAAAAGACATTGTGGTTCCTCCAATTCTTTCGGTTAGCGGCAACATCAGTTGCCGCTCTGGTTTGGCAGTCCGGCCCTGATCAGGTCAGCCCGCCCCCTTACCCTTGAAGAATTGGTGCAATCCCGCTTGAACAACTGCCCAACGGAACACGACAGAAGCCTGACAATCTTTTGAAATCAATACGATACCAAGACGACGCCCGCGCTCAGAAAAGTGCGCGGCGCTCCGGATCGCGTTCGCCGGCCAGCTTTCTGGTCTGCGCCTCGGCGGATTCTGCCAACTGCGTTTCGCCCAGTTTTCGGTACAAGGCCGCGGTCACCTGCGCCACCGCGAAAATGCGTTCGGCATAAGGCGCCAGATCGCCAACCAAGGCACTGGCCTGATCGATCTGACCGTGATCGACCAGCCACCAGGCCCGTGCCGTGTCCGCCCTTGCCACCAAGGCAGGGATGCCGGAATCGTGCGCAATGCCTACCGCTTCCTGCAGCGCCTGATCTGCAACCTTCGGTTTGTCGTTTGCACTCACTATCGCGCGAGCCAGCGCCACCGAGGTCCTGGCAACCGGATCGGTCAGGCTTGCAGTATCGATCCGTGCAACAGCAGGTTGCGCAAGTGACGCACGCCCGGCCGCTACCGCGGCAGCGGCCCATACCGGCAGCGCATCGATCGGCGCGCCGGATGTGGCGGTAACGACCGGTTGCAGCAACGTCACTGTCGAAGTGGCGTCACCCACAGCCAGCTCCACGCGCGCTCGCAGCAGAACCACCGGATTCCGGTCTTCGTCCACCGGCGCGAAGGAAGACAGGACTTTGCGCGCCGCTTCGAGCGCCCCGACTTCATACAACACGGTAGCACGTGCGACGCCGAGGTGGCTCACCAATATTGGGTTGTCCAGCCTCGAAACAAGCTGCCAGGCGTCCGCGCTGGCAGCGCGCGCGCCATCCATGTCAAGCAGCGCGAGTTGTGCCCGCAGCTTGCCCAACAGCGCCGCAGCGAGATTGTCTTGCACCTGATCCCGACGAAAGATCGAAATGGCTCGATCGAAATGCACGAGTGCCTGTGAATAACGATGGCGCCGGCTCGACATCAAGCCAAGATTCACGTCCACACTGGCCGCAGCCAGTGCATTGCCGGCTCGGTTCATGAATATCCGCGCCCGGCCCAGTGCGTTATCGGCCCGATCGTATTCACCGCGGGCAGCGAAGGCGACCCCCAACCCCATGTAGGCCTGCCCGATCAGGTCCGCATCACCTCCCGACCCCAGCAGCTCCAGCGCTACATCGTAATTCTTTTGTGCCGCGGAAAAGTCGGCCTGACGCACCGCCACCGCACCGAGCCCCATGTAGCAGGCTGCTTGCACATCCACCGGCAACGATGCCTTTCCCTTCAGCAAGCTGGAGTAGATCGTCGAAGCAGCGTCGATTTTCCCCTGGCGAAATGCCAATTGACCGGCGCGGACACGCAGACCGGAGTCCATGCTCTGCTCGTGAGGCGCTGCCGCAATCAGTGCACTGGCCTGCTCCAGCTTGCCATCCAGCATGGCAGCATCAATACGCTGGACGCGCTCGATCAAGGGCGAATACGCCACGGCATCACGCTTCCTGCCGCTCCCGCCAATCATGGCTTCTTCAAGTTCATCACTGGCCATGGCGGCCGCTTCCAGTACCGTGGCAGCCGAAGTGTCAATTGCATCGAGGTGCGGCTTGCCGATGGTGGCAACATGCACCTGCCATTGATCCTTGTCGCGAACAACTTGCACACTGACGATCCAACGCGCCCCCAGGTCCCGAAACACGCGCTTCGGCACATGCTCGGCAGTTCCCGCATCCCCGCGGGACAACATGACAACCTGACTGCTTGGCACAACGTTGAGTTGGCCGTTGACGCGCAAGCGGCCCGCCATGTAGTCCATGACGCCGAGGCGGATCCATGCCGTATCGCCACTTGGTGGCTTGATCTCGACCGGCAACACCGCCACCAGAGGCTTGCCATTCTGGTCGGCGACGGACTGCACCGGGCGCTTTCCGCCCAATAGCCAGTAAGCCACGAAAACCAGCCCGATCAGCGTCAATGGCAAGAGCCACATCGCGTGTAGCCATCCACGCGACGAACGGCGCTCAGTTAGAACTGCTGCTTCGCCCACAGTTGCTTGCGGGGAAGGCGAAATCAATCCAGTAGACGAGTCAGCCGCTGGCGGGCCGTCAAGCAGGGCCACCGGGCTGATCCATTGGTAGCCAAAGCGCACCACTGTACGGATGCGGACTTGGCGGTCGCCATCGTCGTCGACAGCGATGCGTGCCCGCCGCAAGGTCTGCGCCAGCACGGCATCGGACACGTCTGCCCTGCCCCAGACCGCCGAGATCAATTCATCGCGCCCGATGGCTCGATCACGCTGCTCGATCAGGTAAACCAGGCAATCGAACGACTTGGGTGGCACGCTGACCGTCACGCCGTTCAGTGTCAGCACGCGCGTTGAAGCGTCGAGCAGAAACCCATCGAAGCTGTATACGGTATGTGCCATCGTTTGCGGGGTCCGTCCTGTCTTCAGTTGTCCCGACCAAGCAATCGGGTCACGAAAAACTGCCGGTCTTTCATTCTAGCCCACAACCAAACCGCGTCAGATCGTTGCTTTCGCCGTGGCCACGTCCGCGCGTAACACCCGGCGTTCACCCCATGGTGACAAACTCTTCCGCTGCGGTGGGGTGAATGGCGACGGTGCGCTGGAAGTCGGCGTAGCGGGCGCCCATGCGCAGGGCGACGGCGAAGCCTTGCAGGATTTCGTCGATGCCGGGGCCGATGCCGTGCAGGCCGACAATGCGCTCGTCTTCGCCCACGCACACCAGTTTGAGGTGCATCCTCTCTTCGCTGCCGGCGAGTGACCACAGCATCGGCTTGAAGGCACTGTGGCGCACGCGCACGGCGTCGCCGTGCTGCGCCCGCGCGTCGGCTTCGCTCAAGCCCACGCTGCCGATGGGTGGGTGCGAAAACACCACGCTGGGCACGTCGCGGTAGTCGAGCCTGGCGTCGGGCTGGCCGCCAAACAGGCGCTCGGCCAGCGCGCGGCCGGCGGCAATCGCAACCGGCGTCAGTTCGATTTTGCCATTGACGTCACCAACGGCGTGGATGCCGTCGACCGAGGTATTCTCGAACGCATCGGTGGCGATAAAGCCGCGCGCATCGAGGGCAACGCCGGCAGCCTCCAGTCCGACATCCTCGACGTTGGGAATGCGACCGGTGGCTGCCAGCACCACGTCGAACGGTCCGTGCCGCGAGGCGTCCTTGCCGTGGACGAACACGGCGCCCGGTTTGCCATCGAGCCGCGCCAGCGCAAAGTTCTCGCGGACTTCGATCCCACGTCCGCGCATCGCCTCGGTCAGCCAGGCGCCGAGTTCGGCATCGAAGCGCGACAGCAGGCGGCTGCGCGGGAACAGCGATACCCGGCTGCCGAGCGCAGCCAGCACGCCGCCGAGCTCGACCCCGATGTAGCCGCCGCCAAGCACCGCCACGCGCTCCGGGCAGGTGTCGAGCGCGAAAAAGCCGTCCGAATCGATCGCCCGTTCCGCGCCCGGCACGGCCAGTGGGCGCGGGCGCGCGCCGGTCGCCAGCAAAATGTGCGGTGTGTGGTAGTTGATGCCGTCGGCGTGCACCACGCCGGCGCCGGCAAGGCGCGCGGCGGCCGCCACCACGCGGATTCCGAGCTGCGCAAAACGCTGGCCGTAGGACGCGCGCGAGCGGGCCACGTAAGCCTCGCGGTGGGCAACGAAACGCTTCCAGTCGAGCGCGCCCGGCGCACTGTTGAAGCCGACCGCGACGGCGATCCGCTGCGCCTCGGCCAGCTCTGCCGCCAGCCACATCGCCTTTTTCGGCACACAGCCGCGGTTGACGCAGGTGCCGCCGAGTTCGCGCGGTTCGAACAGGATCACACGGGCCCCGTGGCGGGCGGCGCGGATGGCGCAGGCGATGCCGCCCGAACCGCCGCCGATCACCAGCAGGTCCGCGTGTTCAGTCGGGGGCATTGTCATGTTGCGGATGCTCCGGCCATTCAAGCGGCGACCTCGCCAGGGCTACACGGTGCGCAGTTCGCGCAACTCCCTCGGCAAGGCAAAGGTGATGTTTTCCGGCTCGCCGTCCAGCTGTTCCACCCGTTCGGCACCGCGCTCGCGCAGGTGATCGATCACGTCGCAGACCAGTTGCTCGGGCGCGGAGGCGCCAGCGGTGAGGCCGATCGTCTCGACATGCTGGAGCCACGCATCGGCGATGTTGGCCGGACCGTCGATCAGGAAGGCCGGCTTGTCATGCTTGGCTGCCAGCTCGCGCAGGCGGTTGGAGTTGGAGCTGTTGGGCGAGCCGACCACCAGCACCAGATCGCTCTGCTCGGCCAGCCGCCGCACCGCATCCTGGCGGTTCTGGGTGGCGTAGCAGATATCGTCCTTGCGCGGCCCTTCGATGGCCGAAAAGTGTTCGCGCAAGGCCGCGATGATGGCTTTGGTGTCGTCCACCGACAGCGTGGTCTGGGTCACGTAGGCAAGCGGGGCATCGACGCGCGGCGTCAGCGTCGGCACGTCCTCGACCCGTTCAACCAGCAGGATGCGGCCCGGATTGTCGGCGCGCCACTGGCCCATGGTGCCCTCGACCTCGGGGTGGCCGGCGTGACCGATCAGCACCACGTCGTAGCCGAGCCGGCCCAGCCTTGCCACCTCCATGTGTACCTTGGTCACCAGCGGACAGGTGGCGTCGAACACCTTGAGCTGGCGCGCTTCGGCTTCCGCGCGCACCGCCTGCGAGACGCCGTGGGCGCTGAAAATCACCGTGGAATCATCCGGCACTTCGGCCAGTTCATCGACGAAAATCGCGCCTTTGGCTTTGAGCCCGTCGACCACGTAGCGGTTGTGCACCACTTCGTGTCGCACGTAGATCGGCGCGCCGTAGGATTCCAGCGCACGCTCGACGATGGCGATGGCGCGGTCGACACCGGCGCAGAAACCGCGGGGATTGGCTAACAGGACGCGCATGTCAGTAAGGGGCACCGTCTTTGTGGGTGTAACGCCAGTCGCCGCGCGCGTCACGCGCGAGCGCAAGATCGACGTCCACGTATGTTACGAGGTCGCTGGCCTCGGCGCGATTGCCGACTTCCAGATAGACCGCCGGCTGTGTGCCGCGATTGACGAACTGATGGCCATTGCGGTCACCGGCCTTGAAACCCACCACCATGCCGGAGCGGAGCGTTTCCTCACCAGCGTCGGTGACCAGCACCAGTTCACCCTCCAGCACATACACCAATTCATCCTCGTCGCTGTGCCAGTGGCGCATCGACGATTCCCTGCCGGGTGGCAAGGTGGTCAGGTTGACGCCGAAGCGGGTCAGCCCGAAAGCGTCGCCCAGCTTGCGCTTTTCGCGTGGCAGCACGCGCGCGGCGAACGGTTCGGGGTAACCACTGCGGGTGTATGCGGGCAGCGCGCTGGCCTGCTTGGCGATCATGGTGATTTCTCCGTTTTCGGCGCGAACAGGCCGAAGGCAATCAGCAGCACCGCCCCGACCACAATGGCCGAATCGGCAACATTGAACGCGGGATAGGCCCAATCGCCAAAGTACACCAGCACGAAGTCGGTGACGTGACCAAGCGCCACACGGTCGATCAGGTTGCCGACCGCGCCACCGATAATCAGCGACAAGGGCAAGGCATTGCGCCAGTCGCCACGCGGCGTGCGCGCCAGCCAGACCGCCAGCACGGCGGTGATCACCACCGCCAGCGCCGTGAACAACCAGCGCTGCCAGCCACCGTGGCCGGCCAGAAAACTGAA
>DASSXP010000356.1:0-3898 GCA_035703755.1 Rhodanobacteraceae bacterium
TTCTTGACCTCGACATCGAAGGTATCGGCGACTTTCATCAGCATTTGATCGAGCTCGCCGGACTCTTCGCCGACGCTGATCATCTGCAGCGCCAGCTTGGGGAAGCGTTTCGATTGCGACAAGGCATAGGCCAGCCCGCCACCGGTCTTGACGCTCTCGGTGGCATCGGCCACGGTCTCGGCCAGAGCACTGTTGGTCAGCACGTTCCTGGCGATGCTCAACGCCGACAGCAAAGGCACGCCATTCTTGAGCAAGGTGCCGAGGGTGCGCGCCAGCCGCGCGGTGTCGACCTTGCGCGTGATGTCGCCGACCATGCGCATTTTCAGCAGCCGCTCATCCAGCTTCAGCCGCGACACCGGATCGTGCAACTGCCGCCGCAGCCAGGTCACGCCGAACACCCCCGCCACCAGCATCAGCCACCACCAGCTTTGCAGCGCGTTGCCGGCGCCCATCACGATGCGGGTGATCAGCGGCAGTTCGACGCCCATGTCCTGGAACATCGGCACGAACTGCGGCACCACATAGGTCAGCAGCACCAGCAGGGAGATGAACACCATGCCGACCAGGAAGGCCGGATAAATCAGCGCATTGATGACGTTGCCGCGTAGCTCGGCCGAGCGTTCGAGGTAATCGCCAAGGCGTTTCAGGGTGTCGTCCAGCGAGCCACCCACTTCGCCCGCGCGCACCATGTTGATGTAGAGCTTGGAGAAAACGCCGTGCTCTTCTTCCAGCGCGGTCGACAAGGTGGCGCCGCCACGCACCCGGTCACGGATGCGCTCGATCATGTGCTTGGCCGCTTCCGCCTCGGGCAGTTCGAGCAGAATCTGCAAGGAACGGTCGAGCGGCTGGCCGGCACCGAGCAGGGTTGCCAGCTGCTGGGTGAACTGCACCACCTGCGCCTGGCTGAAGGTCTTGCGGCGGAACATCGCCCGCAAGGAGCCGGCGGTATCGCCGTCGGCCTCGCGCGCATCCAGCGGCAAGTGCCCGGCTTCCTGCAACTTGGCGATCACTTCCTCCACCGACCCGGCGTCCATCTGCCCGTCCAGGGTCTCGCCTGCACTGGTGACGGCTTTGTAGTGGTACAGAGTCATTGGCCGCGCCAGAAACGGGGAACGGGGAACGGGGAACGGCAGCAAGCAGGGCGTGCGAAACCGGAAGCCGAGCTCGGCACGCGCTCCATGCTCCATTTCCGATTGCCGATTCCCGGTATCACGTTCAGCCCTCCTGCGTCACGCGCAAGACTTCCTCGACGGTGGTCAGGCCTTCGAGCGACTTGACCAGGCCGTCTTCGTACATCGTGCGCATGCCTTCGTCGCGGGCCTGCTGTTCGATGTCACCCATGCCGGCGTGGCTCATCACCTGCCGCCGCAAGGCATCGGACATGACCAGAAATTCCATGATGGTGGTGCGACCGAAGTAGCCGCTGGGGTAGGCCGGCGTGGGCTGCGGCCGGTACAGCTGGATCGGGCGCTGGTCGGTGAAACGCTCCAGGCCGAACTCGCGCACCATTTCCGGCAGCGCCTCGTAGGTCTGGGCGTTATCGCGGTCGAGGCGGCGCACCAGGCGCTGCGCCAGGATGCCGTTGATGGTCGAGGTCAGGAGGTAATCCTCGACGCCCATGTCGAGCATGCGGGTGATGCCGCCGGCGGCGTTGTTGGTGTGCAGGGTGGAGAGCACCAGGTGGCCGGTCAGCGCCGACTGGATGGCGATGCGCGCGGTTTCGAGGTCGCGCATTTCGCCGATCATGATGATGTCCGGGTCCTGGCGCACGATCGAGCGCAGCGCGTGGCTGAAGTCCAGCCCGATCTGCGGCTTGGCCTGGATCTGGTTGATGCCTTCGATCTGGTATTCGACCGGGTCCTCGACGGTGATGATCTTGACGTCGGGGGTGTTGAGCTTGCTGAGCGCGGTGTAGAGGGTGGTGGTCTTGCCCGATCCGGTCGGGCCGGTGACCAGCAGGATGCCGTGCGGCAGTTCCAGCACGTTGAGGAACTTCTGCAAGAACTGGTCGGTAAAGCCCAGGGTCTTGAAGTCGAACACCACCGCTTCGCGGTCGAGAATACGCATCACCACCGACTCGCCGTGCGCGGTCGGCACGGTGGAGACGCGCAAATCCAGCGTCTTGCCCTGCACGCTGATCATGATGCGGCCGTCTTGCGGCAGGCGGCGCTCGGCAATGTTGAGCTTGGCCATGATCTTGACGCGCGAAATGATCGCGGCGGTGGAACTGGACGGCGGCGATTCCACCTCGTGCAGCACACCGTCGATGCGGTAGCGCACCTTGAGCCGGCTTTCGAACGGCTCGATGTGGATGTCCGACGCGCGACCTTCGACCGCACGCTGGATGATGAGGTTGACCAGCCGGATCACCGGCGCCTCGGAAGCAAGGTCGCGCAGGTGCTCGACGTCGTCCTCGCCGCGCGCGTCTTCGGTCAGATTCTCGACGATGGCACCCATCGCCGAGCGGCCCTGACCGTAGTAGCGCTCGATGATATCGTCGAGCTCGCTGCGTAGACCGACGGCCACCCGACAGGGCTTGCCAACAGCGAGTTCGGCCGCCTCGATCGCGTAGCGATCGGCCGGATCGGCCAACAGCAGATCAACGCCGTGCTCATCCTCGCCAAAAGGCACCAGATGGTGCTGCTTCATGAAGCGCAGCGACAGATTGACACCGGCTGGCGCGGTTTCGGGCAAATCCTTGCTCGACTTCAGCGGCAATTGCAGCAGCTCGGCCACCGACTCGGCCATGTCGCGCTCGGATACCAGCCCGAGCCGGGTCAACAGCGCGCTGAGACTGCCGTCCTCGGGCGATTCCTCGCGCACCCGGCGGGCACGGGCCAGATCGGCTTCGCGCAGACGGCCGCGCTCGACCAGAAAGCGGCAGATGCGCTCATCCAGGGATTCGCTGGCGACGGTCGCGCCGTCGCTGTGTTCGATGATGGTTTGACTGGCCATGATGTGGATGTCACTCCCCGGATAGACCGCGGGCGCTGGCTCCCGGTTCCGCGCGCGCGCGGCCCAGCGGCTCGATGAAGCGCCGGTTCAACAGCACCCACACCACTGCCGGCAGCACCGCCGGCAGGATCAGGTAGGAAAATTGATAACACAGGGCGATCACCTCGGGCGACAGGCCGTGATTGGCGATGGCCGCCTGACCCACCGGGCCGGCGTCGAATGCCACCAGCCGCAAGGCGCTCGACAAGATGCCGGCGATTTGCACCAGCCACACCACCAGCCCCGCGATCACGCACTGGCTGACGCGCTGAGCGAACGTCAGCGGTGTCGCCATCGCCAGCGCCACGTACAAGGGCAAGCCATAGCCGTACATCATCGGATCGACGCTGAACACCAGTTGGCCGACGCGGCCATCCTGTGGCACCAGCAGCGTGCTGATCACGCTCAGGCTGGCGCCCTCGAACTCGACGCCGTGGTACAGACCGGGCCAGAACCACGACAACATCGCCCCGGCCAGCCGCGCCGGCGGATAGTCGATGAATGGCGCCAGCACGGCCCAGCCGATGAAAGCCAGCGGCAACCACACCAGCACCGCCAGCAGGAAGCCCTTGAGGCGCTTGCTGTCGGCACTCATTCAGCCGACCCAGACGCGGGCATTGCGGAACAGGCGCAGCCAGGGGGAATCCTCGCCCCAGCGCAGCGGGCGCCACGACAATTGCACGCTGCGAAACACCCGCTCCGGGTGCGGCATCAGCGCCAACACGCGGCCATCGGCGGCATGAAAGCCGGTCAGGCCGCCGGGGGAGCCGTTGGGGTTCATGGGGAACTCCTCGGTGACACGACCGCGATTGTCGACGTAGCGCAGGCAGCCGCCGCTTTTGTCGGGCTTCTGGGCCGCCGTCCACACCGCGCGGCCTTCGCCGTGGGCCACCACCACCGGCAG
>DASSXP010000369.1:0-2863 GCA_035703755.1 Rhodanobacteraceae bacterium
CCCGGCGGCAGCGGCTCGGAGGGATGCTCGGTGTCCTTCGGCCAGGTGAACTTGGTGGAGGGAATCGCGCCGATGCCGACGGTGGAGGCGAAGTCGTCGCCGCCGTCGGACAGCTCCACGTGGTCGCCGGCATAGCTGCTGAGCGAGCCCATCAGCGCCTTCATGCTCTTGCCCTTGCTGCGCACCTGCCATGAAGAGGTCGGGTCGGACGCCGGGTACTGATCGGTAGCCGGCAGGTTGTGGAAATCGAACGCGGTGCCGCAGGGGCACAGCTCGACCACCGCCTGCGGGTTGGCCTCGTGCACCGCGCGGTGGATGGCCTTCCAGAACGTGGCCAGGCCTTCGACCGAATCGCTCGGATGCGCATGCTTGTGCGCGGGGTTGTAACAGGGCGCCACGGCATTGAGGTGCTGGCCGTCGAACTTGATGCCCTCGAAGCCCCAGTCGCCGATCACCTTCTTCACCAGGGCCACGTAGAAGTCGATGGTGGGCTGGTAGGCCGGGCACTGGGTCAGCGCATTCCACCAGGTGATCTCCTGGAACATGCCGTACTGGTCCAGCAGCAGCATGTCGGGGTGGTCGTGCAACACGTCGCTGCCCGGGTCGGCGGCCAGCGGCGCGATCCACAGGCGAGGATGCATGCCATGGGCGCGTATCTTCGCGGTGAAGTCGCGCATGTCGGCCTCGCCGCGCGGGAACTTGCGCTTGTCGAGGCGCCAGTCACCCTCGTTGGTCTGCCACCCGTCGTCCATCACCACCCAGCCGAAACCCAGCTCGCGCGCTTTCGGGAGCGTGTCCAGGATCTGCTTGACGGTGAAGTCGCGGCCGTAGCCCCACGCGCACCACACCGGCGCGAAAGCCGATTCGGGTGCTTGCGGTGCTTCCAGACCCTCGGCCTGCATGTATTGCCGGTACTGCAGCAGCGGCGCGAAATGATCGCCGGTGTGCACCGCCAGAAAAGTGCGTTCGGTGACCAGGGTCTGGCCGGGCGCCAGGGTGGACGCCTGCGCCGACTCGACCGCAATGTGCGCGCCGCCGGCGGTCTTGCGCACCGGCAGATCCAGCGGACGCACCACCGGCTCCACGTGGCCGACCGCCAGGCCGACATCGCGGCGCCAGATGTTGGCCACCGGCGTGCCGCCGCCGTAGTCGGACGAATCCATCGCCAGCGTATTGCGCTGATCGAACCCGGCGGCCATCGGCTGCACCCAGTCGCGGCGATCGGTGTGGGTGGTGCCGGAGAAGCTCCAGAAACCGCCGGGCGCCTCGGCCAGTTCATGCGCGGCATTGCGCCAGCCGGTGACCTGCACGGCGGTGCTGCCCAGGTTGCGGTAGCGCGTCTGCAGCACGGCGAAGCCGGGAAGATCGCCGAAGAAGGTCAGCGCCACTTCCTTTTCGAGATTGCCGGAGCGGCCGGTGACGATCGACTGATGACCGCTGCCGTGACGCGCGTCGGTGATCGGTTGTTCCCGGTGGCCGGTGATGACGAAGTCGTCGACCGCGCCATCGGCCAGCAGCAGGCTCTCGCTGGGCTGCCACGGTGTGAGCGGCTTGCCGCGGACCACCAGGCGCGTGTGCAGACGGCGATCGAAGGCGATCGCCAGTACCGCATCGCCGATCGTGGTGCCGGTGCCGCCATCGGCGCCGCCGCTGCCGGCACGGCCAAGCCCGGATGCCGCCAGCGCCTTCGGCAGCACGAGCCACGCCGCGCCACCGGCCACGCCGCCAGCCACGAGCTTCAATACAGTGCGTCGTCCGATCGGGCGCATGGCGAATCCTCTTGAGACGTCGTCCCGATTCTGCGTCACCCGTTGCTCTTGATGCAAGCGTTTCGTTTCGGTATGGTTCGAAAATGTTTCGTTATATTGTGTAGGTGAGCTGATGAATCCGATCTTCCGCTCCGTCGTCGTTGCTCTGCTGGCCGTCGCGGCAGCCATTTGCACTGCCTGTGCGACTCCGGGCCGGAATGCCGCGGAAAGTTATTCGATGGCCGACTTCGCCCACGTGCGCAAGTTCGATGCCCACGTCCACTCCAACACGCCGGATCCGGCATTCCTCGAACAGGCGCGCGCGGACGGTTTCGAGTTGCTGTCGATCAATGTCGACTATCCGGCCTTCCCCAGCATCGCGCGACAGCACGCGGCCGCCGTGGCCCTGGCGGCGCAGGACCCGGCACATTTCCACTGGGCCACCACGTTCTCCATGAAGGGATTCGGCACCGCGGGCTGGGCCGATCGGGTCGACGCGAAACTTGCCCGCGACGTGGCCGCGGGCGCGCTGGCGGTGAAGATCTGGAAGAACGTGGGCCTGGCAGAACGGAGCGCCGACGGCAAACTGATCATGCTCGACGATCCGGGCTTGGCGCCGGTGGCCGAGCAGGTGCACGCGCTCGGCGTGGCCCTGATCGACCACCAGGGCGAGCCGCGCAACTGCTGGTTGCCGCTGGATCAGATGACTACCGACAACGACCGCGAGTACTTCAGCAGGCATCCGGAGTACTACATGTACCTGCACCCGGAGATGCCGCGCTACGAGGATCTGATGGTGGTGCGCGACCGCTTCGTGGCCGCGCACCCGAAGCTGCGCTTCGTCGGCGCGCATCTGGCCAGCCTGGAGTATGACGTCGACCGCATCGCCGCCTTCCTCGACCGTTTTCCCGATGCCACCGTGGACATGGCCGCGCGCATGAGCCAGGTGCAATACCAGTCGGTGCGCGACCGCGACCGCGTGCGCGATTTCTTCATCCGCCACCAGGACCGCATCCTCTACGGCACCGACCAGGCGTGGCGACCCTTTCGGACGCCAGGCCGCACGCCGACGGACGCGGAACGCACGGCATTCGCGGCCAGCCTCGAGGCACAGT
>DASSXP010000211.1:0-10757 GCA_035703755.1 Rhodanobacteraceae bacterium
CGGCCATCGTGGTGGGGGAGCCGGTGGTGATGGCGCGGCTGCGGCGCCTGCGGCGCATGGCCGGGGTGGCGCCGGACCCGTTGCAACAGCGGGCGTGGGGCTACTTCCTCTCCATGGGGCATTACGCCACCGCCTTGCAGCGGGCGCGGCGGGAACTCACGGCGCGACGCGTCGAGTTGCGCGATGCGCTCAATCACTACCTGCACGATGCGGTGAAAATCCAGACCGTCGATGGCGCCAGCGCGTATTGGGTCTGTTGCCGCGACGGCCGCGACGCGCGGGCACTGGCGGTGCGCGCCGCCAATGCCGGCGTGCTGATCCAGCCGGCGCGGCTGGATGCGGCACAGGATGGTTTCGCGATGGGCGTCACCAGCGTGCCGCGTGAGCGCATCCGCGAAGGCGTGCGGATGCTGGCGCGCCTGGTCCGCGCCGAGGCAACACGAGCGGAACACGGTGACGCCGCAACGACCACGCTGAAGCCGCTGGCCGGCACGGCGCTGCGGCGGGCCATCGCCGGCAAGACCTTCCTCTACAACACCGTCTATGGCGAGCCGTGCACGATCACCGTGCGGCGCACGGGCGCATTGGTTGGTGTGGCCGGTTATGCCGGCGACGACCCGGACCGGGGGCGTTGGTGGATCGAGGGCGATCGCTGGTTCCGCCAGTGGGAGCATTGGGCCTACGGCGAGGCCGAAGGCTTTCATGTTGCCTGCGATGGCGTGTCGCTGTACTGGTACGACGTGTCCGGCAAGCTGGTGGACAAGGCGGTGCTGCTCCAGTCCGCGCGGCCACAACCCGACTGATGCCAGCGGTGTTGATCCGGCACGGATCAGGCACGGTCATCTGGCACCATCAAGCATTCGCAACTGGCTCTAAACGATTCTCCGCTCGCGGCCTACTGTCGATACCGAGCATGAATCGGAACCCGGAGTCGACGCGTGGCCAACGAGGCAAACCCACCCCCTTCGAGCAGCGGCAACGGCCGTTTCGGCATCGCGGCACTGCAACTCGCCTTCACCAAGGGCAACAACCTGCCGCGGATCGCCGCCGAGCTTGCCGCCATCCGCCAGCGTATGCCGTGGGTGCACATGGTGGTGCTGGGCGAACTGGGGGTATTCGGTGCCAACCCCGCCATCGCCGAGCCGATGCCCGGCCCGGCCGAGGCGGCGCTGTGCGACCTGGCCCGCGACAACGGCCTGTGGTTGATCCCCGGCTCGCTGTACGAGCGCGATGGTGAGCGCATTTTCAATACCACGCCGGTGATCGATCCGAGTGGTTGCGTGGTTGCCCGCTATCGCAAGATGTTTCCGTTCTATCCCTATGAAGCGGGGATTGCGCCAGGGATGGAGTCGGTGGTGTTTGACGTGCCCGGTGCCGGCCGCTTCGGTGTCTCGATCTGCTACGACATGTGGTTCGCCGAAACCACCCGCTCGCTGGCCAGCCTGGGTGCCGAAGTGATTCTGCACCCAACGATGACCTACACCGTCGACCGTGACGTGGAGCTTGCCATCGCCCGCGCGGCGGCAGCGACCAACCAGTGTTACTTCGTCGATGTCAACGTCGCCGGCGAGCTTGGCGTTGGCCGCTCGATTGTCTGCGGACCCGGTGGCGAGGTGATCCACCAGGCCGGCAGCGGCCGCGAGGTGATCGCCTTCGAGGTTGATTTCAATTACCTGCGCGACGTGCGTGAACGCGGCTGGCAGTGCCTGACCCAGCCGCTGAAAAGCTTTCGTGACAGCAAGGTGATTTTCCCCTCCTACGGCGCCGGCGCGGCGCCGTCGGCTTTTTTTTCCAGCCTGGGTCCGTTGAGCCTGCCGTCGCGGCAGCGCGATCCCGACCACAACTGACCCCAATCAACGCACAATGACGAGTGGAGACGTACGCATGAATCCGCACTATTCCGTTGGCCGCGTCCGCAGCTTGCCGGCCGCCATTCTGCTCGGCCTTGTCGCCGGCACCAGCCTGCTTGCGCCCGCCGTGATGGCGCAAACCACCGACAACAAGGACGCTGCCAAGACGACGGACAAGGCGGCAGCTGACAAGGCGCAGACGCTGGGCGCGATCAGCGTCACCGCCACCGGTCGCGCGGAGCGCATCATCGCAGTGCCCTACAACATCAGCGCGGTCAGCGGCGAAAGCATCGAGGCCAATCACACGCTGGACAACGCCGAGCTGTTCCGCGCGATTCCCGGCGTCAACGTGATCGACAGTGGCCCGCGCAACTCCGGCGTGGTCAATTCGATCCGCATTCGCGGCATCAATGTCGACAGCTCCGCGCTCGGCGACTACGCGGTGACCTCGGTGGCGCCGGTGGCGACCTACATCGACTCGGTGCCACTGTTCGCCAATTTCCTGTTGTTCGACATCGACCGGGTGGAAGTGCTGCGCGGCCCGCAAGGCACGCTGTACGGATCCGGTTCGCTGGGCGGCACGGTGCGCTACATTCTCAAGAAGCCTGAGCTCGGCCGCTTCAATGGCATGGCCTCGGCCAGCCTGTCCAGGGTGGATGACTCGGGCGGTATCGGCAATTCCGAATCGGTGATGCTGAACCTGCCGCTCGGCAATACGCTGGCCTTGCGCGTGGACGGCATGCGCAACGATTTTCCCGGTGTCACCGACTACGTCAGCCTGTACCAGTTGGATGGCAACGGGCATCCGGCGGCAGCGGACGGCATCCTTGCCGATGCCGCCGAATACACGGTGAAGAAAGATGCCGACACGGTGAAGCAGAATTACGGTCGGGTGTCGATGTTGTGGCAGCCGAATGACCGCTTCGACGTGCAGCTGAGCTACATGGCGCAGGCCGATCGTTACGGCGCAAGGCGCGGTACGTCGATCGGCAGCGATGGTCACGGTGTGCCCTACGAGCACAACCAACTCGGCGCGGCACAACTGGAACCCTCCAATCGCCACGCCAACCTCGCCAGCCTCGAAGCCAATATCGATCTCGGTTTCGCCACTCTGACTTCCAGCACCTCGCACTACGACCACGAAGGCGACATCACCAGCGACAATACCGGCTTCTACGGCAAGAACGGCTGGCTCGGCAGTTTCTACTACAACTACCCGCGACCGATGGCCAAAGCGGTTCGCGGCTACAGCGATGAGGCATTCACCCAGGAAGTGCGTCTGGTATCGAAAGCCAGCGACCGCTTCGACTACATCGTCGGTGTCTACTATCACGATCAGGACACCACTGCTTCGCAGGACAGTTACCTGGTCGGCTTCAAGGACTGGTGGGATGCCTACTTGCCGGATTATGCCGGCGCGGTGATCGACGACAACGACTTCCATTACGTCGGCACCGGCAAGTACCGCGAGACGGCCGTGTACGGGCAGGGTACCTGGCACGCCAGCGACAGCCTCGACATCACCCTCGGCGTGCGCAGCTTCCGCGATCGCTACACCGCGACGCTCGACCAGCATACCGGCCTCTACAGCAGCGTCTGGTCGAGTTCCACCTCGAGCGACACCCAGAAGTCCTCCAAGACGCTGTTCCTCGGCAATCTCTCCTGGTGGTTCAATCCGTCGACGCAGTTGTACGCGACCGTGTCGGAAGGCTACCGCCGCGGTGGTGCCAATGGCACCCCAACCACCGGTTCCTTCGCCGAGGACCCGTCGTGGCAGTTCTACAAGCCCGATACCGTGCTCAACACCGAGCTCGGCTTCAAGGGCGCGGGTGACAACTACACCTACACCGCCGACGTGTTCCGCACCACCTGGAAGAACCCGCAGCTCAATACCTCGACCACCGCTTGGGGCTTTTTCGCGGTGCAGAACATGGGCCGTGCCGAGTCCAAAGGCGTCGAGCTCGAATTGCAGGGCAACCTGAATGACAAGCTCAGCTATGGCTTGGGATATGCCTACACCGATGCCAAGCTGACCCGCGATGCCTGGTCCGCCGATGGCGTCTACCTCATCAACAAGAAGGGCACGCGCTTGCCGGGCGTCTCCAGGCATCGCTTCAACGTCGCCAGCACCTACAGCACCGTGCTCGGTTCCGGCCTGTTGAGCCTGCGCTTCGATGGTTCCTGGCAGTCGGCGTCGGAAAACTCCATCAGTGCCAACCCGAAGTTCGCCTACAATCTCTCGGGCTTCAGCCTGTGGAACGCCTCCGCCAGCTACAGCGCGGGCGACTGGACGGCCTCGCTCTGGCTGAAGAATCTCTTCAACGCTCGCGGCATCACCGGCGTCTATACCGAAGCCTACATGGGCACCTCGCCGGCGCAGAACTTTTTCGGCAACAGTTCCAAGTTGATCACCACTTTGCCGCGTACACTCGGCGTTACCTTCAGCTGGCGCTTCTGAGAGGCCACCATGGACGCCCACGCCGCCGCCCGACTTGGCGACATCGAAGCCTTGCTGCTGCGGGGCGAGCTGCCGGCGGCGCGCGACGGGCTCGACGCGCTGGCCGCGGCGGGGTGCGACGCGGCGGAGCTGGCGCATGAAATCGCCCAGCTCTACATGCAGGCCAAGGCGCCGGCGCGGGCGGCCGCGCACTATGCGCGCGCGGTGGAACTGGCGCCGGGGATGACGGCGTATCGCTACAATCTGGCCACCGCGCTGATTGCGCTCGGCCGGCTGGCGGATGCCGAACAGGCACTGGATAGCGTGATCGCCACCAACCCGCTCGATTACGACGCCTGGTACAACCGCGCCACCCTGCGTCGGCAAACACCCGAACACAATCATGTGGCGGCCATCCGTCACGCCCTGGAGCATCCACGGGTGGATTGTGCCGGTGCCGTGCCGTTGCAGTATGCGTTGGCCAAGGAGCTCGAAGATCTCGGTGAACATGTCGCTGCGTTCGATGCGCTGAAGCAGGGGGCCGACGCCCGGCGCCGCTTGCTTTCCTATCGCGTCGAGGACGACGTCAGTCTGCTCGGCGCCTTGACTGCCGCCTTTTCGGCCAGCGCGCTGGCGGACCCACGGCCGGGTTGTGAGGATCCACGTCCGCTGTTCGTGGTTGGCCTGCCGCGCAGCGGCACCACCCTGGTCGATCGCATCCTGAGTTCGCACAGCGGCATCGGCAGCCACGGCGAAAGCAGCGACTTTGCGCTGGCGCTGATGCAGCTTGCCGGGCCTTGCGCCAGCAAGGACGAATTGCTGCAACGCTCGCTTGCGCTCGATCCACGCGCGCTCGGCGCCGCCTATGTCGAGCGCCTGTGCGGCGTGGCGGGTGCGCGCGTGGTTGACAAGACGCCGGCCAATTTTCTCTATCTCGGCTTGATCGCGCGGGCTTTGCCGCACGCGCGCATCGTCTACGTGCGGCGCCAGCCGATGGATGTCTGCTACGCGATCTACAAGACGCTGTTCCGCATGGCCTATCCCTTTTCCTACGATCTCGGCGACCTGGCGCGCTACTGGCTGGCGTTCGATCGCTTGATGCGGCACTGGCAAGCCGTGTTGCCGCCGCAGCAGTTGCTGACGGTGGACTACGAACGGTTGGTGGCGCAGCCGGAAGCCGAGTCCCGGCGCTTGCTGGCCCATGCCGGCATGCCGTGGGAGGCTGGGTGTCTTGCCTTCGAGCGCAACCCGCTGCCATCCCTCACCGCCAGCGCGGCACAGGTGCGCCAGCCCATTTACACCTCGTCGGTCGGCCTGTGGCGTCGCTACCGACGGCAGCTCGCGCCACTGTTGGCGCAACTGGTCGCCGCCGGCGTGGCCATCGATGACGGAGTTGAAGTCGCATGACTGCACGCAGTAAACCGACAGTGTCCACCAGCAAGCCGGTGGAAAGTCCATGGCTGTACGCGATGCTGGCCTTGCTCGGTACCGCGGGGTTTTTCTACGTCAATCTGGCTGCCGCCTTTGTTGACGGTCTGGTCGGGCGGCTGGGTTACAGCCACGCGCAGGCGGGCGAGGTGTTGTCGGCCAACATCTACGGCGCCAGCGTTGGCGGTCTGATCGCGGTGTTTCTGGTGCGGCGCTGGGCGTGGCGGCCGATGATGCTCGGTCTGCTGTTGGCGCTGCTGGTGATCGAGCTTGTCTGCACGCAGGTTGCGTCGTACACGGTGCTGCTGCCGCTCAGGGCGCTGAACGGTTTGCTCGGCGGCGCTGAAGTCGGCATCGCGCTGGCGCTGCTCGCGCGCACCCGGTTGCCTGACCGCGCCTTCGGCGCCTTGCTGGTATTCCAGTTCACCTTTGGCGGGTTTGGTTCCTGGCTGCTGCCGGGCGTGATGGAGCAGCACGGCACCTGGGTGTTGTTCGCCTGTCTTGCGGCGATGGATGTGGCGGCGCTGGTGGTGGCGGCGATGCTGCGGATGCCGGCAACGACGGTGGATGACCAAGCGCACGATGCGTCCGCTGGCGGCAATCACGCGGTGTGGCTACTGCCCTTGGCCTTGCTGGCGCTGTTTCTGTTCCAGGCCGCCAATATGGGTCTGTTTGCTTTCATCATTCCGCTTGGGGAGGCGAGCGCACTGACGCTGCCGTTCATCAGCCAGACGGTAGGCTGGACCACCTGGATCGGTACCCTGGGCGCGGTGCTGGTGATTGCGTTCGGCACCCAACTGGGTCGCGCCCGTCCCTTGCTGGCAGCCATGCTGTTGACCTTGGTGTGCATCGCCGGTTTGTACTGGTCCGCGCACAAAGGCGTGTTTTTTGCCTCCAACGCGGGTTCGGCGATTACCTGGTCGTTCGTGGTGCCGTACTTGTTCGGTATTGTGGCCTGGCTGGATCGCAGTGGACGGTTGGCGACGCTCGCCGGTTTCGTGTCCGGTCTTGGTCTCGCCTCCGGCCCGTTGTTCGCCGGCTGGGTCGCCGAGGAAGCGAACTTCGCGCCGATGATCAGCTTGTCGCTGGTGTTCTTCGGCGCCGCGATGGTGGCGATGCTGGTGGCGGCGGCGCGTGTCGACCGCATGGACAAGAGCTTGATTCAATCGGAGGTGTGAGGTGGCTGCTACGGCTGGGGCGGGTATTGGCTCGAAGTTGGTGGATGTCGCGCTGCTCAGGCAGCAGGCGCGGATTGGTGATCGCTGGGCCGAGGCCGACACCGGCGCGCGGGTGGAGATCCGAAACCCGGCCACCGGCGCGGTGCTGGGCAGTGTGCCGGACATGGGCGCGGCGGAAACGCGGCGCGCGATCGCCGCCGCCGCTGCCGCGATGCCGGCCTGGGCCAAACGCACCGCCGGTGATCGTGGCCAATTGCTGCGTGCGCTGCGCGATGCGCTGCTGGCGGCGCAGGAAGACCTGGCGCAACTGCTGACCGCCGAAGGCGGCAAGCCGATCAGCGAAGCCCGCGGCGAGATTGCCTACTCGGCGTCCTTCCTCGACTGGTTTGCGGAGGAGGGCAAGCGCCTCTACGGTGACATTATCCCCGGTCACCAGCCGGACAAGCGCCTGCTGGTGACGCGCCGCCCGGTGGGTGTGGTAGCGGCGATCACGCCGTGGAACTTCCCCTCGGCGATGCTCGGACGCAAGCTGGCCGCGGCGCTGGCGGCGGGCTGCACGGTGGTGTGCAAGCCGGCGCTGGAGACGCCGTTTTCCGCGCTGGCCTTGGCCGAGCTTGCCGAGCGCGTCGGCATTCCGCCGGGTGTCATCAACATCGTCACCGGTCAGGATGCCGAGGCCATCGGCCGCGAAATGACCGACAACCCGATGGTGCGCAAGCTGAGTTTCACCGGCTCCACCCGGGTCGGCAAGTTGTTGATGGCGCGCTGCGCCGAGGACATGAAACGGGTCTCGCTGGAGCTCGGCGGCAACGCGCCCTTCATCGTCTTCGACGATGCCGATCTCGACGCCGCGGTGGAAGGCGCCATCGCCAGCAAGTTCCGCAACAGCGGCCAGACCTGCGTCTGCGCCAACCGCCTGCTGGTGCAGGATGGTATCCACGATCGCTTCGTCGCGGCGCTGGTCGAAGCGGTCAAGCAATTGAAAGTCGGCGATGGCAGCGAGGCCGGCGTGACACAAGGCCCGTTGATCAACGCGCGCGCGGTCGACAAGGTCGAGGCGCACATCACCGATGCGCTGGACAAGGGCGCGCAGGTGCTGCTCGGCGGCCACCGCCACGCGCTCGGACGCAGCTTTTTCGAACCCACGGTGCTGGTCGGCGCGACGCCATTGATGCGGGTGGCGCGCGAGGAGACCTTCGGCCCGCTGGCGCCGGTATTCCGCTTCCGGGACGAGGCCGAGGCGATCGCCATGGCCAACGACACCGAGGCCGGCTTGGCCGCGTATTTCTACACCCGCGATCTGGCCCGCAGCTGGCGCGTGTCCGAGGCGCTCGACTACGGCATCGTCGGCGTCAACACCGGCATCATCTCGACCGCGGTGGCGCCGTTCGGTGGTGTCAAGCACTCGGGCGTGGGCTCGGAAGGCTCCAAATACGGCCTCGACGACTACACCGTGCTGAAGTACACCTGCGTGGGTGGCATCGAGTGACAATGACGCCTCATTGCCGGCTGTCCGCACTGGCGCTGCTGCTGGCTGCCGCGTTGTTGGCGTCCTGCGCGAGCCAACCGGCACGGCGCGACGCCGGGGCGCGGGTGGCGCTGACGTGGCAGACCCTGATCGACGGCAAACCCGCACGCGAGGTTGAGATGTCGGCATTCGCGCGGCCGGCAGACGCACGCGCACCCAGCCATCGATTCGAAGGCACACTGCGGCTTCGCGGCACGGTGGCGACGCGCACGATCCACGCCGACAGCGCCTACCTCGCGCCGGCGCAAATCGCCGCCGCCCGCAGTTTCCCTGCGGATTTCGCTTACGATTTCGTGCAGGACGGCGACACCTTGCTGCCGGTGAAGCGCGGTTACCTCGCCAGCAATCACCCGCACTGGGATCTGCTGCTGGAACCGGGCCGGGTTTGGGACGAGCCCGGTGATCACGGCGACAGCCGTGCCGCGCTGCCGTTCGCGCTGGTGCAAAAACACATGAACTGCACCCACTACGGCGTGCTCGGTTTCGTGTTCGGCGACGATGGCCGCATCTCGCACGCGGCGGTCGAGATCGCCAGTGAAACCTGCAATTACCTGAAGCTCGATCTGTGGGGGTTGCTCGACGCCGAGTACACGCCGCATCCGGTAGCGGCAGGCGACGCGGTGATCGCCGCCTGGCGCGCCAATCGTGCGCGCCGCCTGCCGACGCGCCCGATCGCGCAACTGGCGACGGATCATCCCGGCCTTGACCCGGCTCGCCTCGTCATCGGCGAGGCCGGCGCGCGTACCCTGCACGGCATGGTCATCAACGGTGTGAACTACGTCTCCGCCTGTTCCACCCGTCGCGGCGACTATCCGTATTGCGACGTGCTGCCGTTCCCGTCCTATTCGACCGCCAAGAGCGCGGTCGGCGCGCTGGCATTGCTGGCGATGGCGCAATCCAACCCCGGCGCGCAGCAGCTGCGGCTCGCCGATTACGCGCCGTCGCCGGCCTGTGAAACGCCGGAGTGGGCCGACGTCACTCTGCGCAACCTCGCCGACATGGATTCGGGTCACTACGACGCCAGCGGCTACATGGCCGACGAGGATGCAGTGAAGGTGCAGGGTTTCTTCGGTGCCGCCAGCGAACTCGGCAAGGCGACCTTTGCCTGTGTCGCCTACCCGCGCCGCGCCGCGCCGGGCGAGGTGTGGGCCTATCACACATCGGAAACCTTTCTGCTCGGCGATGCGCTCGGCCGCTATTTGCGCCGCTTGCCCGGCAACGCCGATGCAGACCTGTTCCGCGACGTGGTGGTGGGCCGCGTCTATGCGCCGCTGGGCCTGAGCGCCACCGCGCGGGTGAGCCGCCGCACCAGCGATGCCGCCGCGCAGGCGCTCTTCGGTTACGGCGTGCAATTCCATCGTGACGACATCGCGCGCTTGGCGGACTTTATCGGCAATCGCCACGGTGCGTTTGACGGCACGCCGGTACTCGATCCGGCGCTGCTGGATCTCGCCCTGCAGCGTGTGCCCGGCCAGCATGGCCATGCCGTCACGGGCTATGCGGATTTTCGCTATCAACTCGGCTTCTGGGCGCGTGATGTGGCGAGTCTGCTGAATTGCCGACATCCGACGTGGGTGCCCTTCATGTCCGGCTTCGGCGGCATCTCGGTGGTGATGTTCCCCAACGGCTTCATCTACTACAACGTCGCCGACAGCGGCAGCGCCGCCGCATTCGACTGGTCCGCCGCCGCGGTGGCGGCGAACACCATCACGCCCTTGTGCCGGTGACGACGATGCAGGCACTCGACGGCCTCAAGGTGCTTGACCTTTCCCGCGTGCTGGCCGGCCCCTTGTGCACGCAAATGCTGGCCGATCTTGGCGCCGAAGTGTGGAAGATCGAATCGCCACGCGGCGATGACACGCGTCATTGGGGGCCGCCGTTCGAGGCCGGCGAGAGCGCCTATTTTCTTTCGGTCAATCGCGGCAAGCAAAGCGTCGTGGTCGACCTCAAGGACCCCCGCGGCGCCACGCTGGTCAGACAACTGGCCGCGCAGGCCGATGTGCTGGTGGAGAACTTCAAGCGCGGCGATCTGGCGCGCTACGGACTCGATTACGCCAGCCTCGCCGCGGACAACCCGCGATTGGTGTACGCCTCGATCACCGGGTTTGGCCAGCACGGCCCGCGTGCCGACGAGCCGGGTTATGACGTGGTGGCCGAAGCACTGACCGGCATCATGAGCGTCACCGGCGAGCCCGATGGCCCGCCCAGCAAGGTCGGTGTGGCGTGGATCGATGTGATGACCGGGCTGACCGCGACCATCGGCATTCTCGCGGCGCTCAACGCGCGCCAGGCCAGTGGTCGCGGCCAGCACATCGATCTCGGCCTGTTCGACGTCG
>DASSXP010000268.1:0-8013 GCA_035703755.1 Rhodanobacteraceae bacterium
CAACGAAAACAGGGGGGGGGTATGGTGGACACGCATCGACGCACCACACGAGGAGTGAATCATCATGTCTCGAAAACAACGTGCCGCGCTGACGATTTCAGCATTCCTGCTGTTTGGTTGCATGAGCGTTGCCGCACTGGCCGGCATGCAGCCGGGGAACCGGGCTGATGCAGAGAACGGCGCCCCACCATCGCTGCAGGCGGCGCTTGGAATCCGTGCGCTGCAACCGACCCCGGCGCAGTTGGCGCAGAAATTTCACCATGCGGATACGCACGACCGGAGCATGCAGGAACTCTCGATCATCGACGGGGCCTGGCGGCTTGCGGTCGGATACGAAATGACCTCCGATGGATGGGCCTTCAGCGCCTATAGCGCCACACGACTGGCTGCCGGTGAACGATCAGCGCCGGCAGCGTTTGCACACGGTGCGCCGGCGGCCCCGCTCCAGGGTGGCAGCACGAATCTTCTTCCCGGTGGTGGTTCTTTGCCGCCCAGCCCCGGCGATTACCCGGATCCGCCAACACCCGACAATCCGGATGCGACGGGACAGCACAAGATCGACCAGAGCTGTCCTTACCCCGGAACGAACTACGACGTAAAAGTCGAATGGGTGTGGATTCCCACACACGTGGACGGCGACGGAAACATCATCCCCGGTCATTGGCAAAAGGTCGAGTACCTGATCTACAGCCGCGCGTTCGGCTCGGGCGGACCGTTCTGCGACTAGGAACGCCGGGGAACCCCGATCCGCACCGACACCAGCGGCACCCGCTCACATCCCGCATCCCGGATCGCCGAGTAACCGTGACGACCCGGGTTGCGCCTGCTCGCCGCGCGGGCTTCAGTAACGTGACGCGCTACGCGGCCAATATCCATAGCCGCGCCAAACATGCCTGCATGCAACACCTCGGCCGCAGGAGCAAGCGTCCTCGCGATCGGCCAGGCGGGAACGCCATGGTCGTTGCCGCCCCGACGAGCCGGTTCGCTCGCGCGCAGTCGCCTACGTGCTCTTTTTCTCGTGATGCCCGCCGAAGGCGTGGCGCATCGCCGACATCACCTTGTTGGCGAAGTCGTCGCGGTCGCGTGAGGAGAAGCGGCCGAACAGCGCGGCGCTGAGTGCCGGCACCGGCACGCCTTCCTCGATCGCGGCCAGCGCGGTCCAGCGGCCTTCGCCGGAGTCGGATACGCGGCCCTCGTAGCTGGCCAGCCTGGGATCGGCGTTCATCTCGATGGCGGTCAAGTCGAGCAGCCACGATCCGATTACGCTGCCGCGCCGCCACAGCTCGACGATGTCGGCGAGCGGGAAATCGTACTGGTAGTGATCGGGCCGCTCCAGCGGTGTCGTCTCGGCGTCGGCGGCGCGTTTTTTCTTGCCGACGTTGGCGTGGTTGAGCACGTTGAGCCCCTCGGCGTAAGCGGCCATCAATCCGTACTCGATGCCGTTGTGCACCATCTTGACGAAGTGGCCGGCACCGGATGGGCCGCAATGCAGATAGCCCTGCTCCGCCGTGCTCGGCCGACCCTTGCGACCGGGCGAGCGCGGCGCCGTGTCAACGCCGGGCGCCAGCGCGGCGAAGGCCGGCTGCAGATGATTGAAGGCCGCATCCGGGCCGCCAATCATCTGGCAGTAGCCGCGATCGCGGCCCCACACACCGCCGGAAACACCGACATCGACGTAGAGGATTTTCTTTGGCGCCAGTGCCTTGGCACGGCGCAAATCCTCGACGTAATGCGAGTTGCCACCGTCGATCACCATGTCGCCCGCATCCAGCAACGGCACCAGTTCTTCCAGCACCACATCGACCACCGCCGACGGCAACATCAGCCACACCGCGCGCGGCGTGGCGAGCTTGTCAACCAGCGCCTTGAGCGAGGCGGCGGCATCGGCGCCACTGCGTTTGACCGCGCGTCGCGCCTTGGCATCGAGGTCGTAACCGACGCACTCAACGCCCGCGCTCTGCAGCCGTCGCACCATGTTGAGACCCATCCGGCCGAGACCGACGAAACCGAGTTGCAGGTTCTTGCTCATGGCGCGCTCCTTGAAGTGAGCGTTCGAGCTTACGGCGCGCTTGCACGACAGGGCAAGCCGGAACGTCAAATCGGACCATGCCGACAACTACCAGCAAGGCACGCCCTCCCCCGGCACGATCTGATCTGGTTTGCGAGTGTAAAGGATGCTTGACACCCGCACTCTCCGACGTTTACTCTGTTGTCAAGCAAACTTGACAAGGCCGCCCGGTGGCGCCGCAAACCCATCCCTCCAAGAAACGCATTTCCATCATCGACTGGCCGCTGCGTCAGCGCTGGTTGTTCGTGGTCCTGGCCTTCCTGTTGATGGCGGCGGGGGTGTACTGGGTCACCCTCAGCAGTTGGGCCTGGGCCTTGCTCGGGGTTTTGGCACTGATCGCCTCCACGCCGATGGTGGGTTACGGCTGTCGCGCGGTCAGCGTCACCGATACCGGCCCGCTGCTGCCGGCCGAACGCCGTTTCATGGTCGAGTTCAGCATCGCCATGGCGGTGTACTTCGTGTTGGTGATGTTCGTGTGGACGCAAGCCCGCCACATGGACGCTGGCGTGCTGCGGTTTCTGGTCGGGCTGTCACCGGCGCTGCCGGTGGCGTGGCTGGTGCTGGCATCGACGCGGATGATCCTGGGCAGTGACGAGTTGATGCAGCGCACCCATCTGCAAGCCTTGTCGCTGGCCACCGGCGTGGTGTCGGTGCTGGCGATGGCGCTCGGCTTTCTCGATGCCGCAACGGTGATCGACCTCGACGGCAGCATCTTGCTGTGGGTGTTCCCGGTGGTGGCGTGGACGTATGGCGCGGTGCGCTGGTGGCTGGTGCGGCGCTTGCGCGGCGAATGAGGCTTTGCAATGACTTTCCAGGGACCCAGCACGCTCGTTTCGATTGGCCAGTGGTTGCGGGCCGAGTTCTACGGCGCCAACAACGGCAGCCCGGAGGATGTGGAAACGCGCCGCTGCAAGCAACGCCTGAACTTCCGCCGCAGCCTACCGTGGCTGGTATGGATCATCGCGGTTTACATAGGCGGCTTGCTGGCGCAGCACGCGGGCGCGCCGATCTGGCTGCGCGGCTTGATTGCCGTCTTGCTCACCCCGGCCATGATCGCCATCGGCCATTTGCGCATGCGCGAGCTGGCCAGCGCGGACGAACTGCAACAACGCATTGCGATGCAGGCGATGGCGTTCACCTTCACCGCCACCTTGTGCGTAATGTTGACACTGGCCTTGCTGCACGACATCGGCATCGACTTGCCGATTCCGCCACTGATCTGGTTTTGGCTGTTTTTTCTGACCGACATTCTGGCGTTGCGCTACTTCCGGTGGCGCTACTGATGGAGAACCGCCTGCGCGAGCTGCGGGGTGAAGTCGGCTGGTCGCAAGGCGATCTGGCCGAGCAACTCGAAGTGTCGCGGCAAACCGTGAATGCGATCGAAACCGGCAAGTACGACCCCAGCCTGCCACTGGCGTTTCGCATCGCCCGTCTTTTCAAGCAACCGATCGAACAGATTTTCCACTCGGACGAGGAGTGAACCACTGATGAGCATGAACCTCTATTCCGGCCTGCGCCTCACCGCCATTGCGGCGATGGCGGGCATGTTGGGCTGGCAATTCCACGATGTCGGCACCCGCGCCGCGGCGGCACCGGCGGTCATGGCGGCGCCCGCCGTTGCCGCCAGCAGCGCCACGCCAAAAACGGCCGATGCACCGCGGCACTGGCAGCTCGGATCGCTGACGTTGACCGCCTGTGAACTCGACGCCCGCAATTCCGGCGCCCGCACCGCGGCCTGGTGCAAGGACTTCGACGTACCGGAAAACCCCGCCAAACCGGACGGTCGACACATCAAGCTCAAGCTCGCGGTGATCAAGAGCGACGCCGGCGATGCCGCCGACAAGGACATGGTGTTGCTGCTGGCCGGCGGCCCCGGCGAGGCGGCCACCCAGTCCTTCGTCAACACCAGCTGGTACGCCGATCTGCTCAAGCACCACCATGTGGTGTTGCTGGACCAGCGCGGCACCGGCGGCTCCAACCCACTGACCTGCAAGAACACCGAGCAGGCCGCCGAGCAAGAGCAGGACGACAGCGTCAGTCCCGACTACGCCAAGATGCGCGAGTGGGTCGGCAAGTGCCTGACCGAGGTCGAACAAAAGGCCGATCCCCGCTACTACACCACCACCATCGCGGCCGACGACATCGAAGCGGTGCGCAAGGCGCTTGGCTCGCCGCAGTTCGACATCCTCGGTGTCTCCTACGGCACCCGCATGGCGCAGCAGTATCTCAAGCACTACCCCGATGGCGTGCGCGCGGTGGTGCTGGATTCGCCGGTGCCGAATCAACTGGTGCTGGGTTCGAGCTTCGCGCAGACACTGGAATCGGCACTGAAGCAGCAGTTTGCCAACTGCACCGCGACACCGGCGTGCAAGCAGCGTTTCGGCGATCCGATGCAGACCTTGTACCAGTTGCGCGACGCCCTCGCCGCCAACCCGCACAAAGTCAGCTTCCGCGACCCGGAGACCTTCGACAGCACCGAACGCATGCTGAGCGCCCCGGCGCTGGCTTCGCTGGTGCGGATGTACGCCTACGCGCCGGAAACCGCGGCCCTGCTGCCGCTCTCGATCGATGCCGCCGCGCACGGCGACGTCGGCCCGCTGCTGGGTCAGGTAAAACTCCTGACTGGCGATCTCTCCGGCGACATGAACGGCGGCATGTCGATGAGCGTGATTTGCAGTGAAGACGCCGACCTGCTGAAGGAAAACCCGGCCGACGCCAACACCATCCTCGGCAACACGCTGGTCAAATCCATTCAGGCGCAATGCGCGGTGTGGCCGCACGGCGAGCGACCGGCCGATTTTCACGCCCCGCTCAAGAGTGACAAACCGATCCTGATCCTGTCGGGCGAGTTGGACCCGGTGACGCCGCCGGCCTTCGGCAAGGAGATCCTCGCCGGCCTGAGCAACGGTCGCCAGTTGATTGCCAAGGGTCAAGGCCACGCGGTGATGGTGCGCGGCTGCATGCCGACGCTGATTGCCCAGTTCTTCGACAAGATCAACCCCAAGGGCCTGGATGCGAGCTGTCTCGACCGGCTTGGCCCCACGCCCGCCTTCATCAATTTCAACGGAGCCGCACCATGATCGAGGTGAAAGATCTTTCCAAGGCCTTCGACAAGGGCAAGGTCAAAGCCGTCGACGGCGTCAGCTTCACCGCCCGCGACGGGGAAATCACCGGCCTGCTCGGCCCCAACGGCGCCGGCAAGACCACCAGTCTGCGCATGCTCTACACCTTGATGAAACCCGACTCGGGGCAGGTGCTGGTGGATGGCATCGACGCGGCGGTCGACCCGCTCGCGGTGCGCCGTCGCCTCGGCGTGTTGCCGGACGCACGCGGTCTGTACAAGCGCCTCACCGCACGCGAGAACATCGACTACTTCGCCCGTCTGCACGGCATCGAAAGCGCGCAGATGCACGCCCGCCGCGAGGCGTTGGTCGACGCACTCGACATGCGCGACATCCTGGATCGCAAGACCGAGGGCTTCTCGCAGGGCCAGCGGGTCAAGACCGCCATCGCCCGTGCCCTGGTGCACGACCCACGCAACGTGATTCTCGACGAACCCACCAACGGCCTCGACGTGATGGCCACCCGCGGCCTGCGCGCGTTCATGCTGAAGCTGAAACAGGAAGGCCGCTGCGTGCTGTTTTCCAGCCACATCATGCAGGAGGTGGCGATGTTGTGTGACCGCATCGTGGTAATCGCGCACGGCCGCGTGGTGGCCGATGAGTCACCGGCGGCACTGCGCGCGCAAACCGGCGAAGAAAATCTCGAAGACGCATTCGTCAAAATCATCGGCAGCGAGGAGGGCCTGGCGGCATGAAAGCCATTTTGACCGTGTTCCTGAAGGAACTGCGTGAAAACCTGCGTGACAAGCGCACCTTGACCAACGCACTGCTGGTCGGCCCGTTGATTGGCCCGGTGATGTTCGTGATGATGTTGAACGTGGTCATCAACCACGAGTTCAGCCGCGCCGAGGCGCCGCTGAAATTGCCGGTGATCGGCGCCGAACACGCACCCAACCTGATCAAGACCCTGAAGATGATGGGGCTGGAACCACAAGCACCGGTGGCCGATCCGGTGCAAGCGGTGCTCGACCAGAAAGCCGATGCGGTGCTGCGGATTCCAGCCGATTACGGCAAAGCCTGGAGCAAGGGCGAGCCGGCCCAGGTGGAACTTTTCTACGACTCCTCGCAGCGCGATTCCTCCTCGCCGGTACGGCGCATCCAGAGCATGATCACCAATTACGCCAAGCAACAGGCATCGATGCGCCTGGTGGCACGCGGACTCTCGCCCGCACTGCTCAGCCCGATCACGCTGGACACGCGCGACCAGTCGACGCCGCAATCGCGCGCCAGCATGTTGTTCTCGATGTTGCCGTACTTCTTCGTGCTGACCATTTTCCTTGGCGGCATGTACCTCGCCATCGACCTCACCGCCGGCGAGCGCGAGCGGCAGTCGCTGGAACCGTTGTTCGCCAACCCGGTAGCGCGCTGGCGCATCCTGCTCGGCAAGCTGGGGGCAATCTCGGCCTTTTCGCTGGCCAGCCTGTTGATCTGCATCGCGGCCTTTGCGGTGGCGGGCAATTTCCTGCCGGCGGACAAGCTCGGCATGAACCTCGATCTTGGCCTGCACTTCGCCTTGAGCACCTTGCTGCTGATGCTGCCCTTGCTGTTGCTGTTGTCGGCCTTGCAGACACTGGTGGCGGCGTTCGCCAAAAGCTACCGCGAGGCGCAGACCTACCTCGGCATCCTGATGATCGTGCCGGCGCTGCCCTCGGTGGTGTTGAGCGTGATGCCGATCAAGCCGGCGACGTGGATGTACGCGGTGCCGCTGCTCGGCCAGCAAGTCGGCATCACCGAGCTGCTGCGCGGCAATGCCATCAACGGCACGGATATCGGCATCTGCCTGCTGTCCGGGTTCGCGGTGGCCTTGGTGACCATCGTCATCACGGCTCTGGTGTACCGCTCCGAACGGCTGGCCATCTCGGCCTGACGGCTACACGGCGGGGCCGCCCGGCAGCGGCCCCGCCTTCTCGCTACCATGGCGGATTGTCGCCCTGCCGGACTCCGCCCATGCCGCGTTCCCTTGTTGCCCTTGCCGTGTCGGCCTGTCTGACACTGGCCGCTTGCAGCCAATCAACCAGCCCCGCCACGCCGGATCACACGCCAGCGGCAGCGACGAGCACCACGACTGCCGCCGCGCCCGCCGCGAGCTATGCCAGCCAGCACCTCGGCGATTACGCCGAAGTCACCCTGAGCGCCGACCTCAGCGCACTGGACCCGCAACAAAAGCAACTGCTGGCCGAGCTGATTGCCGCCGCCGACGCCATGAACCCGCTGTTCTGGCAGCAAAGTTACGGTGACCGTGCCGCCCTGATGGCGCGCATCCGCGATGCCGACACCCGCCGCCTCGCCGAGATCAACTACGGCCCGTGGGATCGACTCAATGGCGACCAACCCTTCGTCCCCGGCATCGGCGCCAAGCCGCTGGGCGCCGGCTTCTATCCGGCCGACATGAGCAAGGCCGAGTTCGAGGCCGCACCACTGGCGGACAAGAGCGCGCTGTACACGCTGTTGCGCCGTGACGCCAATGGCAAGCTCATCACCGTGCCTTACCACGTCGCCTTCAAGGCCACGCTGGAGCAAGCGGCCGGCCACCTGCGTGCAGCCGCCAAGCTGGCGCGGGACCCCGGCTTTGCCCATTACCTTGCGCTGCGCGCAGACGCCTTGCTGGCGGATGATTTCCGCACCAGCGATTTCGCCTGGATGGACATGAAGACCAATCCGATCGACATCGTTATCGGACCGATCGAAACCTACGAAGACCAGCTCTACGGCTACAAGGCCGCGTATGAATCCTACGTGCTGGTGAAGGACCAGGCCTGGAGCCAGCGCTTGGAACGTTTCGCCAGGTTCTTGCCCGAGCTGCAACGCAACCTGCCGGTTGCC
>DASSXP010000085.1:0-18877 GCA_035703755.1 Rhodanobacteraceae bacterium
TCGGGTGGGCGAGACAGGCGTTGGGATCGTAGTCGACATCGTGGGCGAGCATCGCCCAGATCTGTCGTGCGTGTTTGTTGGCGATGGCCACCAGCACCTTGCCGAAGGGCAGCCGGCCATCGAGCGTGCGTATCCAGCGCAGCGCCTACGGCTACCGCGACGAGGACTACCTGCGGCTCAAAGTCATCGCCAGCTTTCTGCCGCCGCTACCCGAAAACGCGAAAATTCACCCACACTGATCCGCGATGAACCTGATTGTTTGATTTGGTTTCATGGTGCCGCTTGTCCGACTCGAACGGACGACCTACTGATTACAAATCAGTTGCTCTACCAACTGAGCTAAAGCGGCGTGGGGCGCAAGTTTAACCGGCGCCGCGGTCAAAAGCAGCCCATGGGCTGGCGGGTCAGGTCGCTGCGGTTGCCTAGATAGCTGGCCCAGTCGAGGTTTTGGCCGGCGGCGAGGGCGTAGTCGACGTAGTACAGCGGCAGTTGCTCGGTGCGCTCGTTCAGGCTGGGCTTGAAGCCCAGTGCGGCGATTTCGGCGCGACGGCGTTCGGCATTTGCCGGGTCGTGGAAGAGGCCCAGCGAGATGGTGTTCTGTCGATCGCCGGCGGTGACGACGTAGTAATCGCGCACGCCCTTGTCGGACAGTTGTCGCGCCACCTTGATGGCGCTGTCGCGGTCGGGCAAAGCCGGCAGGAACACCCACCAGCCGCGCGAAGCGGTGGCTTGTTCCTGGCGGAACTGGATGCGACTGACGTGCGGGCTCATCGCGTCGAGCGCCTTGCGCACGTCGGCTTCGGTGGGGAACGGCCCCAGACTGAAACAGCGGTCGCCTTGCTGCGGTTTGATGCTCTGCGGCGCACCGGTCAGCTCCGCGCTTGGATCGTTGGTGGGGCTGCCCTGTTCTGACAACAGGCGCAACTCGGGCACGCCGGGATCGGTGACCGGCGGCAGTGGCGGCACCTTGTCGCCAAACACCAGCCAGCCCGCCACGCCCAGGTTCAATGCCAGCAGGAGCAGAAAAAGCAATCGAAGAAACATGCCGGCATTCTACCTTGCATGCTCGTTGGCGCCGTCCATGGCATGCCACGCCAGCAAGCCGTCCAGCACCGCGTCCGGTCGCAGCACAGCGGGCCGATCGAGCAGGCCAGCCAAGGCCGCCGCATCGCCGCCAACCAGCATCAGCCGCGTCGACTCGCCGAACTGACGCTGCTGCCGGGTGTGGAAGCGCTCGATGCTCGCCGCCAGCGCCTGCCAGGCGCCAAAGGCAATCGCGTCGCGCGTGTTGTCCGCCAGTACGGCAATCGGCGCATCTGACGGTGGCGGCAAAGCCGGTGCCGCCAGCGCCAGCCCGCGCCACATGGCTCGAACACCGGGGACGATCAGGCCACCTGTGTGCTGCCCGTCTGCGGCCAGTGCATCCAGTGTCAGCGCGCTGCCGCAGCCGGCGATCACGCAGGGCGCGCAGCCCTCCCGCCATGCGGCCAACAGGGCCAGAAAACGATCGATGCCCAGCTGTGCCGGCGCCGGGTAGGCATTGACGACAGCGCCCCGCCGAAGTGGGCTGATCAGCCACGTGGGCGCCGGCCAGCCGCACTGCGCCAGCAGTCGTTCCAGCCACTGGCGCCGCGCGACGCCGGCTACGCAGGCACCCGAAACCGCCGCCGGTGTCTCCAGCACTTGCCACGCCGCCAGCAGCCGGGATTCCAGCGCTTCCGCATCCCAGGCCAGCGCCTGCGCAGCCTGGCGTCCGGCGGCATCGGCGGCGGCCCATTTGAGGCGCGAGTTGCCTAGATCGAGCAGCAGCCTCATGTCGGGCGCACACTCACGTCGGCGCTGTCGAGACACGCCACACCTTGCGCGGTCGAGAGCAGCAATGCGCCGCGTGGATCAACGCCAGCACCGACACCCTGCACCACGCCGCGCGGCGTCTCGGCGCGCAGTTGACGACCGAGCAGGCAATCGTGGCGTGCGTAATCGGTGGCGAATGCGCCAAACCCCGCCAGCGCGAACCGATCCAGCCCCTGCACCAGCCCATCAATCAAGACACCAGCGAGGCGATTGCGCGCGGGCGGCACCCCGCCGCACAGGCTGGCCAGATCTGTAACTGCCTGCCCCGCCGCTTCCCGCAGCGTCGTCGGCAGCCGCAGATTGATGCCGATACCGATCACCGCGTCGCAGGGTCCGGCGTATTCGCCTTCCAGCTCGACCAGGATGCCAGCCAGTTTGGCGTCGTCCGCCAGCACGTCGTTGGGCCATTTGAGGCCGACACCGGCCACCCCGCATTGCTCCAGCGCCGCGATCACCATCACGCCCACCGCCAGCGACAGGCCCGCCAGTGACGCCACCCCGCCATCAAAGTGTTTGCGGCAGGAGAGATAGATATTGAGCCCCGGTGGCGACAACCAACCGCGCCCGCGGCGACCACGCCCGGCCCGCTGCCCCTCAGACAACAGAAACTGGCAATCCTCCCCTGGCGGGCGACGCCGCAATTCGGTGCTGGTGGAATCGACATCCCACAACACATCCAGCCCCCCCACCCGTGACGACGCCGCTACCGACAATTGCGCCCGGATCGTCGCCGCATCGAGCAACTCCAGCGGCCACGGCAAGGCATAACCCTGTCCGGCCACCGCAATGATGGGCAGGCCACGCCCGCGCAGGGCCTCGATCTGTTTCCAGACCGCGGCCCTGGACACGCCCAGCGCCGCCGCCATGTCCACCCCGGAATGCGCCTGACCATCGGCCAGCAGCGCCAGCATTTCCCGGCCACTCATGGACTGGGCTCAACGGTGGTGCGGCGACGCATGGCTTGCTTCCGGACGACAGGACAGCCGCCACCTTGCCCAATCCGGACGCAACTGGCAAGCCAGGCGGATTTCTGCGACAATCGCGGAGCTGCCCAACACGACCACTTGGCGCGGAGCGGAGCACGGCCCATGAAGCGAACACTCAATTGCCTGGTTTTTGCCGCTTGCACCCTGCTTGCGGTCAACGCCTTTGCCAGCAATTCCGCGACCGAACTGGAAGTCGACACCAGTGCTTCCAGCGCCGCAGTGACCCGCGACAGCGGCTCTGTCGGCGACGCGGGCGCACTCACCGGCGGCAGTCGCGGCGCGGATCTTGGCGGCGTCAACAGCCGCGCACGCAGTAGTGACAGCCTCGAATCGATGACCGATGGCAACACCGCCGCCCCGCGCAAGTCGCACTCGCGTTCTTGGCAGTCGCTGCTCCCCGGCTCGATCCAGTAAGCCGCACGCCATCGGCAAGCGCGCTCGGTTATGATCGGGATTCACGCGCTGGCGTGATGTGTTGCTCGCCCCGTCCTGCTGAAAACCCGACATGCTGAAAACCGCCCTGAGTTGGCTCCTGCTCGGCGCCTGTTGCGCGCTCGCCCTTCCCGCTTCCGCCTGCACCGGCCGCCTCCATCTCGGCGTCGGGCCGAGTGGCGTGTATCGACTGGACCATGCCGTGGCGATTGCGGCGCAACCCGGGCTGGATGGCTGTCCGATCGCCGAGCTCGAACTGCGCAACAAGGGCAAGGCGGTGCCGCTGCGCGTGGTCGACAACGGCGATGGCGTTTTCAACGGCGATGACTACATCGAGTGGATTGGCCTTCAATTGCACGGACCGCAGACGTGGACCAATCCATTCAGCCACGTCAACGCCTACGAATTGGGCACCAGCTCCGCCCCTCATCCGCGCTTCGTTGAGCGCCGCATGGATGCCACCGGGACAACCGCCGCCGACCTGTCTCGCCACCTGCATCTGGAGCACGATCAGATGATGATGCGGCTCAAGACCACCCAGGTCGAGGCGGGCGATCTGCCCGATCTGTGGTATTGGGCCAAACTGACCATGGTCGATCCGAAGCCGTTCGAAGCCGGCTTTGACCTGCCGGGTCTCGCTGATGAAACCGCCCCGGTCGCGATGCGGCTGGGCTTCCGCGGCTGGTCCGAAGTCAATCCGCGCAAGGGCCACGACAAACCCGCCGATCATCACGTCGACGTGATCTTGAATGGCCACCCGATCGGCAGCCTGGAATGGAATGGCGACGCCCACATTGAGCGCACATTCGAGGTACCGCGGGCGGCGCTGCGCGAGAGCAGCAACCGGCTGGTGCTGGATGTGCCCTCGCGTCTGCCGCCCTGGTCCACCGACACGCCGCTGGTCGATGTGGTGATGTTTGATTACATCGACCTCGACTACCCGCTGGCCCATGGCAATGCAACGGCGCCATTCCGGGTCGATCACAGTGGTGCGCCGTCGATGGCCGCCGGCGCACAGCCGCTGCTGTTCGGCAGCGATGGCGTGTTGTACCTGCCCAGCGCGGACAAGGCCGGGGCACGCTACGCGTCGATCCCCGCCACCACCCACATATTCCCGCTCGATCCCGCACAAAGCCCGCTGATACCAATCAATCTGCGTGCCGTCGACGCGACCACCGACTGGCACCAGCCGGCACAAGGCTACGATTACATCATCATCGCCCACCCGGACCTGCTCGCCGCCAGCCGACCGCTGGCCGAGTTCCACCGGCGACACGGCCGCACGGTGGCACTGGTCAGTACCGACGCCATTTACGACCAGTTCAACCATGGCATCACCGACCCGCGCGCGATCCGCGCCTTCCTTGAGCACGCCTGGAAGACCTGGCCCGCACCCAAGCTCCATTACGTGCTGCTGGTGGGCGACGCCAGTTTCGACCTGTCCGACCACCAGCGCGATCAACGCTTTTACGCCAAATGGACCGACCGCGAACTGCTGTTTCCGGGCCAGTTCGGCACCATTCCGGGCACCCCGTATGCCGACACCGGCACCGCGCCGGCCGCACGCAATCTGATCCCGACCTTCCAGTACTACAGCGCCGAAGGCCAGTCGGCGAGCGACAACGGTTTCGTCGACTTCGGCAAGGATGGCAGCCCGGCGCTGGCCATCGGTCGGCTCCCGGTGGTGCATCCGGACGAGGTCAAGGCCATCGTCGACAAGACCATCGCCTACGTCGAAGAACCCCGCGTCGGCGCCTGGCGCCAGAGCGCGATGTTCATCACCGATGACAACCCGAGCTTCCAGAGCGCGTCGGACAAACTTGCCAACGAGGTCGGGGATCTCGGCTTCAATGCCGAGCGTGTCTACCCGGCGAGCAGCGACAAGGACAATCTCGCGCATCAGAAGACCATCATGCAGGGACTGGATGACGGCCAGTTGCTGGTGCATTTCCTCGGCCACGGCGGCCGCTACATCTGGCGTACCGGGCCACCCGACCCGCGCAAAAACCATGACCTGTTCACCCTCGACGATGTTGGCAAGCTGAGCAACGCCGGCAAGCTGCCGATGGTGCTGTCGATGACTTGCTACTCGGCCCCGTTCGACAACCCGAACGAGGACTCCATCGGCGAGCGCTTTCTGCGCGAAGCGGACAACGGCGCCATCGCCGTATTCGCCGCGTCCTGGCGCAACTCGCCCGATGCGCAATTCTCGCGCGAACTGCTGGGCGACCTGTTGCAGCCCGGCGTCGCCATCGGTGATGCCATCCTCAAGGCCAAGCGCGCCACCAAAAACCGCGACATGGTGGAGATGTACAACCTGCTGGGTGATCCGGCAATCCCCTTGCAGCGTCCACGCGAGCAAATGCGCATGATGCAGGTGCGCGATCGCTGGTCACCGCGTGTCGCCATCGAAATACCGGGCAGCACGCGCTTCCACGGCACCCTGCGGGTGGAGTGGCTGGACCGCCAGCTCAAGACGCTGTCACGGGTCGACTACCAGATCGACACACCGCGCCTGTTGTTGCCGCCGGCGCCCGCCAACGCCCACGAGGTCCGCGTCTACGCGCTCGATCCCAGCCGCACCAACGACGCCATTGGTGGCCTCACCCTGAGCCCGGCGCCAACCATCACACCGTGGTGGCGTGCAGCGTGGCGGCAATTGATCAGTCGCACCAAACAGCCACCACCCGCCGCGGATCGCATCTTCGGCGATTACTTCGGCGGCTGATTCAGGCCGGATGGCCGCCGGGCGTTCCTGGCAAGGTGCGTTGGGCGCAAACAAGGGCGTTTGGTGCAGCAAATGACCGCTGTTTGCGCACAGCGCGCCGCCGTAGGTGGGCGATTTTTCACAGCCGCTCAGATTGCGGCACGGAACGCGTAGCGAATATCGGCCGGGCGTTCGGCACAGGCGAAACCCAGCAGGCCGGCGACTTCCCCGACGACGCCGGCAGTGGTGACGGCCTCGAAGCCGTGGCGCTGCAACCAGGCCGTCAAGGCCGCCGGCAATGCATCGACCTCGGCGCTGCCCTGCTCGCTGCCATCGGCATCCAGCAAGCGGATGACTTTATGGTGATGCCGCAGACGCCACACTTCCCAGCCACTCCACGCCATCGCCGACGCGCCGTCGCCCAGCAACACGCGGGCGCGCGGGGCGGAACCGGCCATCGCCCACAGCCGCCGCACGCGCCAGTTGAGCACCAGGCGCTGCCAGGAAAACAACTGCGCGCCAACGGCTGCCTCGTAGCCCGGATAGCGTTTGCGCAGGACCTGCATGCCGGCGAGCCCAAGCTCGCGCCGGCGCTCCTCGCCGAAGCTCATGCTGCGCGCATGGGCCACGAACACGTTGCCGGCGATGACGTGGCGGAAGCCATGCCGCTCGGCGCGTTGGCTCCAGTCGTTTTCCTCGCCGTAGCCCTGCGGGAAGGCCTTGGCATCGAGCTTGCCGACCAAGCGGCGGGCATCGTGGCGCAGGTACATGCAAAAGCCGTTGCCGGTCGGCAGGCGCGGCAAGACCAGGCCCGCATCATGCAGCAGTGCGCGCGCCGCATCGGCCGCACTCCAGCCCCGCGGCAAAGGATTGTCCTGTTCGAGCTCCGGCACCGAAAACGCGCCGGCATTGTCGGACACCGCCGTGGCGCTGCCGGTTTCCGCGCGCGCATAGGCCGCGCGGCGCAGCGCGCCCAGCCAGTCCGGACCGACTTCGGTATCGGCGTTCAGCAGTACCACGTCACCATCGCCCACCTGATCGAGACCGGCGTTGACGGTGGCGGTGAAGCCGCGATTCTTGCGGTTACGCTCGACCCGAACGTTGGGCCAGGCTGCGGCCACCGCCAGCAACGGCGCCACCGCCGGATCGGTGCTGGCGTCGTCGATCAACAGCAAGCGTGCGCTGTCCAGCGTGTACTGCCGCAATGCGGCGAGACAACGCGCCACTGCCGCCGGTGCGTTGTACACCGGCACAATGATGTCAACCGGCTTCAGCGCGGCACGCGAGCGCGCTGCGGCCAGATCGAGCCGTTCTTCGACCATTGGATCAATCGCATCCAGGGTGCTTGATGCCGGCGGCGCAACCCGCAAGCCGGCCCGCCCCCACTCGGCCTGCACCGGCGCGTGCAAGGGCAAGCCGCTGTGTCGCACTTCAAAGCAGAGCCGCGTGTCGCCACCCGGCGCGTAGGCGAAGATCTGCGCGTAGCGGCCATCTTCGCGCCGCGGCCAGGCGATGAAGCGCACGCCATCGAGGCACAGCTCAAGGTCGATCGAACCATCGACATGGGCTTCCAGCGTATGGCCATTCCAGCGCAGTTCCCGCAGCGGTGGCGTCAAGTTGAGGTCGATTGATTCCTTCATGCCGCGCAACTCCGATCTAGCCAGGGTCCCCCCAGCGCCAACACCATCAACAAGGCCGCCAGCAACGAAGCCAGTGCATAGCGCCACGGCGGTATCGACACCACCGTTACGCGCCCCAGTTGCACCAGACCGCTCGCCGCCAGACCGCACAAGAACGGCAACATCGGCAGCAAAAAGCGCGCCTGCACATGCAGCCCCAGAAACAGCAGCAACTGGTAGCCGAAAAACAGCCCGACCACCGCCATCGCCATGGTAGCGCGACGCCACAAGGCCACACCAAAACCGGCCGCAATCAGCAACAGCAGGTATTGCAGTTTGGTCGACCAACTGACGGCGTGAATCCAGTTGGCCGGCAGCGTGTAGGCACCGACATAACCCGCGCAGGCGGGGCCGGGCAACTGCGAGGCCAGCGTGCGTTTGTAATTGAACAAACGAAAATACTGCACGCCCAGGCGTTGTTCGGCCAGCGCCAGCATGCCTTGATCGGCCACCCGGCCGGCGATGCGCTCGCGCGCCGCCGCAGCGCGCGCAATCGGGTCGGCGCCGGCGGCGAGATACGCGTTGAGCAGGTCGCCGGTGCGATCATGGATATAGTCGCTGCGGTAATGATCCTGCAAACCGACTTCGAGATTGAACTCGCCGCTGTCGGCAATCAACGGCTTGCCGGTAGCCAACCAGCCTTGCACGGTCGCCGGTCCGGCGACCACCGCCAGCGCCAGCAAAAATCCCAGCACACTGCGCCACGGCGTCTGCCGCAGGGGCCAGCGCAGCAGCAGCAACAGCAACACCGGCCAGAACCCCGACAGGAGACTCTTGGACAATAGAGCCAGCCCAATGGCGGCACCGGCCAACACAGCCGCCCACACCTTGCCGCCGCGGGCAAGCAACAACCACAGCGCCATCAGCAGACACAAGAGGTGCACCGGCTCGGGCCACAGATACAACCCGAACGCCATCAAGGCCGGACAGGTGAGGAACAGCACCATGGCGAGATTGGCCGCCATCGGCGTCGGGTCGAGGCGCAACCAGATTTGCCTGAGGCACACGGCCGCCACACCCAGCATGGCCATCTGCACCGCTTGCGCCAGCCACAAGGCACCGTCAACCGGCGCGATCAACCAGGCCAGCAGATGCTGCTGCAAGGGCGGCCACAGGTACGTGGATGGCGGCAGCGTCTGGCCGTGCCAGATTGCCCGCGCCAGTTCGAGGTAGCGCGCCTCGTCGCCGACCAGTTGCTTGGGCGCGAACTGGTAATAACTCGTCCACAGCAACGCCTGCAACGCCAGCACGGCCAGCGTCGCCGCCAGCGGAAACAGCCAGCGCGGTGGATCGCGCCAGCGCATTCAGGGCTTGCTTGCGGCGGTCTTTGGTTTGGCGCGGAACACCGGCGTGAACTTCTCGCGCTTGCCGTCGGTACTGACCGATTCCACGTAGTACCAGTACGCCTTGCACAACTCGATACTGTCGTCGCGGAAGTGGTACTCGTGGGTCTCGTCGGTGGTGCCGTGGCCGAGAATCGCTTGCTTGGTCAATTTGACGAACGGCCCTTTTTCGTCATTGCCGCGGTACACGTCGTAGCCGAAATTATCTTGCTCGCTGGCGGTAGTCCAGTTGACCGTATTGGCAATCCGCTCGGCCGCCGGCGTCTTGGTCTGCGGGCCGCAGGCGGCGAAAGCGGTACCAGCCACAAGGCTGAGCAGCAAACAGGCAAGGATACGCATGGCGACATCTTCGATACGGAAAGGACTGCACGATAGCAGACCGTGGCAGGAGTTCAATCCGGCAACAACCGCACCACGAAACTGGCGCCGCCCAAATCCCTGGACGGGCCGACTTCAAGATCGGCACGATACGCCCGCACGATGTCCTGCACGATGGCCAGACCAATGCCGTGGCCGGAGACACGCTCATCGCCGCGCACGCCACGTTGCAGCACATGTTCGACCCGGTCAGCCGGAATGCCGGGGCCATCGTCTTCCACCGCCAGCTCCAGTCCAGGTCGGCGCCTGGCGCCACCCTTCAGCGGCTTCACCCGTAACACCACCCGGTGCGCGGCCCATTTGAAGGCGTTCTCCAGCAAATTGCCCAGCAGCTCCAGCAAGTCGCCGCGCTCACCGTAGAAACGGGAGTCCGCCTCGATCTCGAACTCGCACAGTATGTTCTTGGACTGGTAGACCTTTTCCAGGCTGCGCACCAAGTCTTCGGCCGCCGGCTCGATTTCGATCGGCACGGCGAAGGTCGGATGCCCGGTGGTGGCCGCGCGCGACAGCTGGTAGGCGACGATCTCGTCCATCCGCCGCACCTGTTCCATCATGTCGTCGTAGGCGGCGAGACCGGCGTGCTCCGCCTCCAGCCGCGAACGCATCACCGCCAGTGGCGTCTTCAGGCTGTGGGCAAGGTCGCCCAGAATGTTGCGATAGCGCTTGATGCGCTCGCGCTCACTGTCGATGTAGCTGTTGAGACTGTGTGCCAGGCCATCGACTTCCTCGGGATAGTTGCCGGCCAGTTGTTCGCGCTCGCCGCGCTCGATGCCGGCCATGTCGCCCGCCATCCGCCGCAAGGGCGACAGCGTCCAGCGCAGCAGCAACAGCTGCACCAGCAACAAGGCCACGCCGATGCCGGCCAGCCAATACACCAGGGTGCGGCGAAACGCCTGCAACTGCGCCTGATAAGTGCTCTCATCCTGCGCCACATGGAAGGTCAGGGGCAATTCCTTGCCGTCCGGCATTACCCACGCCACGCCTTCGGCCAGCACGTACAGGCGCCCGACACCGGAGTCGATCGGCCCGCTGAAGCGCGTTTCGGCCGGTTTCAATTGTTCCGCCAGCGGCAGGCCGCGACCGATCGCAGAGGGCGAGTCCCACTGCTCCTTGGGCGCCGTGACGCTGGCGTACAAACCGGAGCCCGGCCGTGAAAAATCCGGATCGGGCGGCGCGTCGGGCGGAATCAGCTTGCCGTAGCGGCTGACATCGAAGCGCGCCATGTAGGCCAGCACGTAGCTTTCCATGCGGTCGCGCAAGGCCGCCAGGCTGCCCTCGGCATAAGCGTGATCGAGTGCGAAGCCGGTCGCGCCCAGAAACACCAACAGTGCAATCGCACCTGCCAAGGTGGAGCGTGCGGCAAGCGACAGCGGCTTGCGGCTCTCCACCCGAACCTCACTCGTCGTCGCTGGTGTCACGCGGGATGGCGAATCGGTAGCCACGGCCGCGCACCGTCTCGATCGGCTTCAGCTCGCCGTCGGCGTCCAGCTTGCGCCGCAGACGCCCGATGAAAACTTCCAGCACGTTGGAATCGCGGTCGAAATCCTGCTGGTAGATGTGTTCGGTCAGGTCGGCCTTGGAAACCAGCTCGCCGGCGTGCAGCATCAGGTACTCCAGCACCTTGTATTCGTAGCTGGTGAGATCAACCGGCTTGTCGGCGACGATTACCGTTTGCGCAGTGGTATCCAGATGGATCGGCCCGCATTTCAATACCGGACGCGACCAGCCGCTGGCCCGACGTACCAGCGCATTGATGCGCGCCAGCAGTTCCTCGACATGGAACGGCTTGACCAGATAGTCGTCGGCGCCGTACTTGAGCCCCTCCACCTTGTCTTGCCAGCTGGAGCGCGCGGTCAGGATCAGGATCGGATAGGTGCGGCCTTCCTCGCGCAAGGTACGCACCAGATCCATGCCGGAAAGCTTCGGCAAACCGAGGTCGACAATGGCCAGATCGAACGGGACTTCGCGGCCAAGATACAGGCCTTCCTCGCCATCGCTGGCCGCGTCCACCGCGTAGCCGTCCCGCTTGAGCCGGGCCGCCAGCGTCTCGCGCAGCGGGGCCTCGTCTTCAACCAACAAAATGCGCATCAGTGAGTCTCCTTGTTGCGGCTCTTGCTTCGCTCATCGCCGGTACTGGCCACTTTTTTGGCATTCGAGTCAACTTCCACCACCCGCACGCGCCCGTCACTGGTCAACACCTTGATGCGGTATTTATTGCTGCGCCCACTACGCACGGTGTCGGCCGACAGCACATGGCCATCGGTGTCCTGCTTGACCTGGTGCACCGCCTGCTCCAGCGTCAGCGGGTGTTTCGGCGGCGCCGACGCGGACAGCGCCGTAGCCACCAGAAAGAGTGCGCTCGTCAACATGGACGTTATGGTAACCGACCCGGCGCACACCGTGGAAACCACCCCGCGCGGCAACGCTCACGCCACCGCACGCGGCACCTCGATCGCCGCCAGCGCTTGCTCCAGCAACGGCCACGCGGCATCGCCCCGGTGGGCGCCTTCCGACAGCACCCGGCGGAAGCGACGGCCACCCGGTTGTTCGTGGTACAGCCCCAGCAGGTGTCGCGCAATATGTTTCAGGGCAACGCCGCGCGCGAGAGCGGATTCAATATAGGGCCGCAGCGCCCGCAACGCTTGCTCACGACTCGGCAACGGCGTCCCGTACAGGGACTGCTCCAGCTCGGCCAGCAGATAGGGCTGGTGGTAAGCGGCGCGCCCCAGCATGACCCCGTCCACATGTCGAAGGTGTTCCTGAACCGCCACGACGCCGGCGACTCCGCCGTTGATCACCACGGTGAGTTCGGGGTGCTCGCGCTTCAAACGATACACGCGCGGATAGTTGAGCGGCGGAATGGCGCGATTTTCCTTCGGCGACAAGCCCGCCAGCCACGCCTTGCGTGCATGCACCACGAATACCTGGCAACCGGCCGCCTTGACTGGCTCGACCAAGGCTTCCAGCGCCGCGTCCTCGTCTTGTTCGTCCACACCGAGACGGCACTTCACCGTGACCGGCACCCGCACCACCGCGCGCATCGCGGCCACGCAATCGGCCACCAGGTTTGGCTCGCGCATCAGGCAGGCGCCGAAGCGCCCCGATTGCACGCGGTCTGACGGACAGCCCACGTTGAGGTTGATCTCCTGATAGCCAAAACCTTCGGCCACCCGCGCTGCCGCCGCCAACTCGCGCGGATCGGAGCCGCCCAGTTGCAGCGCCAGCGGCGGCTCCACGACATCAAAGCCCAGCAGGTGCTCGCGGTCGCCGTGGATCACCGCTGCCGCGGTCACCATCTCGGTGTACAGGCGCGCGTGCGGCGCCAGTTGGCGATGAAAGTAGCGGCAGTGCCGATCCGTCCAATCCATCATTGGCGCGACGGAGAAGGTCCATGCGTTCATGGTGGGCATTTTAGCAGGCGGTTGAATGCCAACCCAGTTCGGGCGCGGCTTCGTACAACGGTTGGAACGATAACGCTCTGGAGCCTCCGACCTCATGCGTGGCGCTGACATCACCCAGAAATCGCTGTTATCCACCGTTCACCCGGACACCTTCGATGCTGCGGGTGCACTATTCAATTCGCAGGGAACGGGCTTTGGTGGGGCAGATGCAATACAACCTGCTGTTCCGGTGGTTCATCGGGCTGAGCATCGACGATGCCGTGATGGATGAGGCAGAGCGCTCGCGCAACAAATCCAGGATCCGTGCGCGTGTCGAGCACATGCTTGCCGTCATCAAGCGCTTGGGCAACGCTGACAAAGTGGCACAAACGCCACGGTTCCTGTCTGCGCCGAGATCGTTGATCTTGTTCCAAAACGGGCGCCACTTCTTGCATGTTGCGTCAGGTGCTGTTTTGATTTGCGCCATGACAGACAACGATGTCCACCGCCGGATTGAAACCGTCTGGAAGATGGAGGCGCCGCGCCTGATCGCGGGTCTGGCGCGGATGTTGCGCGACGTGGGTCTGGCCGAGGACCTGGCGCAAGAGTCCATGTTGGCAGCGCTGGAACATTGGCCGCGCGACGGTGTGCCGGAAAACCCCGGCGCATGGCTGATGACGGCCGCCAAGCGGCGCGCCATCGACCAGTTGCGGCGCCAGCGCATGGTGGACGCCAAACAGCCCGCACTCGAGTACGAAACCGCTACGGCCCCGATGGCGCCGGCGCCGGATCATGCCGACACGCTGGACGATGACATTGGCGACGATGTGCTGCGGCTGATCTTCGTCGCCTGCCACCCGGCCCTGAAGCCCGACATGCAGATCGCCCTGACCTTGCGCATGCTGGGCGGTTTGACCACCATCGAGATCGCTCGCGCCTTTCTGGTCCCGGAGGCAACGGTGGCGCAGCGCATCGTGCGCGCCAAACGCATGCTGGCCGAGAAAAACGTGCCGTTCGAGATCCCGCGTGGCGCCGAGCTCGCGCCACGTCTGGCCTCGGTTTTGAGCGTTGTGTACCTGATCTTCAACGAAGGCCACACCGCCACCGCGGGCAAGGATTGGGCGCGTCCGTCGCTATGCGAGGAAGCCATGCGCCTCGGCCGCGTATTGGCTGGCCTCGCGCCACGCGAGCCGGAAGTGCACGGCTTGCTGGCGCTGATGGAGATCCAGGCTTCGCGTCTGCCCGCCCGCATCGCGGCGGATGGCAGCCCGGTATTGCTGCTGGACCAGGACCGCGCGCGCTGGGATCGGCTGCTGATCCAACGCGGACTTGCCGGCCTTGAGCGGGTTGAGAAACTCGGCGGAAATGATGGCAACTACGCGCTGCAAGCCGCCATCGCCGCCTGCCATGCCCGCGCGCGGCACGCGGCCGACACCGATTGGCCCCGCATCGCCGCCCTGTACGCGCGGCTGGCGGCACTCACCCATTCACCCGTGGTGGAATTGAACCGCGCGGTGGCGGTATCGATGGCCGACGGCGCGCAGGCGGGCCTCACCCTGGCCGATGCCATCCGCGACGACAAGGCGCTGGCCGGCTACCATCTTCTACCCAGCGTTCGCGGCGACCTCCTGTTCAAACTCGGTCGCCGCAACGAAGCGCGACGGGAATTCGAGCAGGCCGCGTCCCTCACCGACAACGCCCGCGAAGCGGCCTTGCTGCGCGAACGCGCGGCGGCCTGTTGAAAACCAAAGCCGGAGACTGCCATGGCCTGGATGTTGTTTGTTGCCGAACCGCGCGGCCAGCGTGCCGGGCGCAGCGAAGCCGAAGGCCGGGCGCTGTACCAGCGCATGCTGGATTACGCGGACGCCCTCAAGTCACGCGGCGTACTGCGCGCCTACTCCTCCTTGCGCAACGACAGCGAAGGCCTGCGCCTTCAGCTCCGCGACGGCAAGCGCCACGTTCACGACGGCCCGTTCGCGGAAGCCCGCGAGATGATCGGCGGTTTCTTCCTGGTCGATTGCGCCAGCCGCGAGGAAGCGGTGGAACTGGCCGCACTGTGCCCGGCGGCCGAATGGGCCAGCATGGAGGTGCGCGAAACCGGCCCCTGCTACCTCGGCTGAAGCCACGCCGTTCCCGCTTCTTCGCAATTGTCGATTTACGCCATTCTGCTTCGTCGTCTGGATGAAGCCGGCCGGTTGCCGGTATGCAGGAGACTGGACATGCGGGTGATGGTAATCGTCAAGGCCAATGCGGAAACCGAGGCCGGCACGCTGCCCGATTCGGCGGCTCTCGCCGCCATGGGCGAGTTCAACGAGCAACTGGTCGAAGCCGGCGTGATGCTGATGGGCGAAGGCCTGCACTCCAGCGCCCGCGGCGCACGGGTGCGCTTCGATGGCAAACAACGCACGGTGCTGGACGGCCCGTTCACGGAATCGAAGGAACTCATCTGTGGCTTCTGGCTGTGGCAGGTGCGCTCCATGAACGAGGCCATCGTGTGGCTGAAACGCGCGCCTTTCGACGACGGCGCGGAAGTCGAACTGCGTCCCGTGTTTGAACTGGATGACTTCGGCGCGGCCGTCACCCCGGAGTTGCGCGAACGCGATGTCCGTCTGCGCCAATCCATGGCGGAACGCTGAAAACCCTGCAAGCCACAAGCATGCTTCGGAGCATAGCCATGCGCAAACTGATCGCTTCCACTTTCGTCTCGCTCGATGGCGTGATGCAGGCACCGGGCGGGCCGGAAGAAGATTCAAGCGGCGGCTTCGGCCTGGGCGGCTGGATGTTCCGCTACGAGGTCGACGGCGCCGACATCGCCGCCGCCGGCTTCGATGGACAGGGCCGAGAACTGTTGCTGGGCCGTCGCACCTATCAGATTTTCGAGGGCTTCTGGCCCTACCAGCCGGATGACGATCCGATTGCCAAAACCTTCAATGCGACCCGCAAGTACGTCGCCTCGCGAAGCTTGACGACGCTCGGGTGGAACAACGCGGTTCTGCTCGCTGGCGATGTCACTGCCACCGTCGCCACGCTCAAGACACAACCGGGGCCGGACCTGCAGATCATCGGCAGCGGCGAGCTGATCCAGACCCTGCAGGTCGCAGGGTTGATCGACGAATACAATGTGTGGTGCTTCCCGCTGCTGCTAGGCCACGGCAAACGCCTGTTCGGTGACGCCATCCAGCCCGTTGCACTGAAACTGCTGCGATCCCGCCAATCCGACAGCGGCGTGGTAATGAGCACCTACGCACCCGCCGGCCGCATCCAACCCGGTTCCTTCGCCACCCGCGAACCCAGCCCGGTGGAGCTCGCACGCCGTGGACGCATGGCGAGCGGTGCGTGGTGAGCCGTGCGCCCGGCCGCTGGCGCAGCATTCATCATCGCTGACCGCGCGGCCGCGGATTCCGCTTTGCTGCGCGGAGAATGACGGCGGCGGCACTGCGCACGGAATGCCCGTGAACCGCACGCCGTTGGATGTGGATCAAGGCCGGCGCATCGACGTCACGCTACCATGGCTGCGTTGTTTGTCACGCCTCCGCCCGGCCTGACAGCTGGACCTTGGCGGCCCGATCCATCGATTCAGCCGGAGGTTCCCATGAGCGACTCCATGTACCCACAATCCAGCGCCGAACTGGCGCGCAAACGCCGCGAACTGGCGCCCGAGCCGCTCAAGGCGTTCAAGGCTTTCAGCGCTGCGGTGTTCGCCGACGGCGCGCTGCCGAACGTCACCAAGCAACTGATCGCGGTGGCGGTGGCACACGTCACGCAGTGCCCGTATTGCATCAAGGGCCACACCGCCGAGGCGCTGAAACAGGGCGCCACCGAGCAACAGATCATGGAGGCAATCTGGGTCGCCGCCGAGATGCGTGCCGGCGGCGCCTACGCGCACTCGGCACTGGCGCTCGACACCCTGCAGCAGCACGCCCACGACCACGGTTGATGGCAACGGCGGCGCGTCGCAGCGACGTCCCGCCTGTTGCGCCGCCGCGGATGGGCAGCGCGGCCTAGCCGCCGCTGTGTGCTGCATCCGCCAGCGGCTGGCGCCACCAGCGTGTACCAGGGCCGCGGCCGCGCGCGTGCAGGCGACCTTCACTGCGTAGCTGGTCGATGATGCGTTTGATGCGCGCATTGCCGCAGTCCGGAAACTGTTGCCGCAGCAGGGCGATGGCGAAGCCGTCGGGCAGGTCGTTGATGACGGCGAAGCGGATGCGGGAATCAAGTCCACCGCCCGCATTGCCCTCGTAGCGTGCCACCGATTCGGCCACCTGCGGCAGGCGCGGCTGCCGAATGGCGGCCTCGACCGCGGCGAACCAACGCTGTGTCCACACGTTGGCCAGTTTGCGATTTGCCGGCAAAAATGCATTGCACGGTGGGGAACAGCGTCGGCAGCTCGGCCATCACGCGCAGCAGATGCGCCGCCGGCCACTGGCCGATCTTGGCCGGGTTGGCGAAGTCGGCGTACTGCGCCTCGATCACCAATGCGGCGTGTGGCCAAGCGGCCAACTCCGCCAGTTGTTGATGCAGACCCTTGATTTCAGAAAGATCGCCGAGCAGATTTGGCAGCGTCTTGCGCTCGACAATGGCGTGCGGGCGTTCGTCGTGGATCAACGCGTAATCGCCAACTGGCAGTTTGCGGCGGCTGACGCTGGCACCGGGGAAACTCCACGGGTAGCGCTCCAAGCTGTCGATCACAATGGCAAGTTCGGCGTCGTCGCGCGGTGAAAGCTCGGCGCGCTTGCTGCTCTTGTGTGCCCGCACCGCCGCCTCGGTGCGAAAGAACACCTGTTCGTAGCTGCCGCCATCCTTGCGCGGTTTCTCGAGTATCAGGAACTCGCAGCGCTTGCGCTGCGCCCGGTCGAGGGTAATCGAGAGCTTGCGCCCCAGCCGCGCCAGATGCGCCACCGGCACACGCTCGACTTCCTCGAATACTTCCATCCGGTCCGCCTCGCGTTCGCGCAGGCAGAATACCTGGCTGCCGGCGCCGGGCCAGGCTGCCTTGGCGCGCACCGCGAACAGCACGCGCCCATCCTGCTCGATGGCGATGCGGAAGGGAAACCTCGCCTCGGCGCTGCGCTGGACTATCCAGAGAGCGGCCATGGAAACGCGTCGTGATTCGCCGCCAGTCTCAGGCGAACGGATCGTGCAACACGATGTTGGCGTCGCGGTCGGGGCCGGTGGAAACGATGGCCAGCGGACAACCGGCGAGCTCTTCCAATGCGCGCAGGTAGGCGCGCGCCGCCGGCGGCAGGTGGTTCCAGTCGGTGACGCCGTGGGTGGATTCGCTCCAACCGGGGAACTCAAGGTAGACCGGCGTGCATTCCTTCCAGCCTTCGGCATCCAGCGGCGCGTATTCGGTGCGCTTGCCACGATATTCGTAGGCGATGCAGACCTTGAGCTTTTCCATCCCGTCCAGCACATCGAGCTTGGTGATGCACAGGCCGGAGATGCCGTTGATGGCGACCGCGCGCTTCAACGCCACGATGTCCATCCAGCCGCAACGGCGCGGCCGCCCGGTGGACGCACCGTATTCCTGTCCACGGTCACGGATGCCCTGCCCGATCGCATCGTCCAGTTCGGTCGGGAACGGACCGCCGCCAACGCGCGTGGCGTAGGCCTTGGCGATGCCGAGCACGTAATCGATGTAATCGGCGCCGACACCCGCGCCGGCCAGCGCACCGCCGGTGGTGGTGTTGGACGAGGTGACGTAGGGATAGGTGCCGTGGTCGATGTCGAGCAGCGCGCCTTGCGCGCCTTCGAACAACACCTTGCCGCCCTGCGCGCGCAGTTCGTGCAAGATGCCGGAGACATCCGACTTCATCGGCTCGACGTATTCGCCGAAGGCCAGTGCCTCGTCCAGTGTCTGCTGGAAATCCACCGCCTCGGCGCCCAGATACTTGGTCAGCACAAAGTTGTGATAGTCGAGCACGTTGCGCAGCTTTTCCGCCAGCTCGGCCGGATAGCTCAAGTCGGCGACGCGCACGCCGCGGCGCGCGACCTTGTCTTCGTAAGCCGGCCCGATGCCGCGGCCGGTGGTGCCGATCGCATCCTTGCCGGCGGCCTTCTCGCGCGCCTGGTCGAGGGCGATGTGGTAGGGCATGATCAATGGCGTGGCCGGGCTGAT
>DASSXP010000131.1:0-6162 GCA_035703755.1 Rhodanobacteraceae bacterium
GAACCCTTTCACAACCGCACTATCGGCGGCAACCCGCAAGGACTCAGCCAGCGCGTCAATCGGCGCATGCAGGCCCAGCACCAGAACGCCCCGGCATTGCGGATCCCGCCGGGCCAGCAGATGCTCGATGTTGTCCCACACCGCCTGACTGGCCGGTTCCAGCTTCCACCAGTCGGGCTGGAGCCCTGCCTCGTACAACTGCTCCAGCGCGCGTTCGGCCGTATAGGCGTCCACGTCACCGTGTTTGGAAGCAATCACTTCCAGCAGCCATTCATGCCCGGTCTTGCGGCAGGCATCCTGCAAACGCTGCAACTGCCGCACCTGCGTCGCGCGCATTTCCACCGCATCATCGGGGTGATAGTGGACCAGACACTTGACCACGTGATTGGCCGGCCAAGTGGCCAGTTCGGTGGCTACATCCGCGGAGGCATCGAATTGCAGCGGCCGCGAACCCGGCGCCTCGATCGGACGGCCGATCCAGTACGGCGCATCGGCCGCCAGTTCCAACCCGCGCCAGCCATAGCGGCCATCCAGCAACACACCGAAACCCGCACGCCCCCCGGCAACCCGCTCCACCGCCGCCAGCACCAGCGCCTTGAACACCGGCAGGCGATCGAGCGCAGCCCCGGTTGCGGCGCACCAGTCTTCGAACTGGCTGCGGTGGTCCATCGCCAGCACTTTCAAATCCGGATACTGCTGCGCCCGCGTGGTAGCACGGTGCAGGTGTTCCAGCTCAGCCGCATCACGCAACCGCAGCGGCCAGTCCTGGCGGCCGAGGAAGAGCTGCAATTCTTCCCAACTTGGCATTGCCGGCGCGCAACCATGCCGCGACACCACCAGTGCCCCGCAGGCGTTGCCGAAGCTGCAACAGGTTTCGACCGATTCATCGCGCAACCAACCCCGCAAGAAACCAGCCATGAAGGCATCGCCGGCACCGAGCACATTGAACACTTCGATGCGGAACCCGCGGCCGACCACGCCCGCGTCCAGCTGCGCCGGAATGGCTCCCGGAAAAGCCACACAGCCCAAGGCACCACGCTTGCATACCAGCAAGGCCGCCGTTTTGGCACGGATCTCCCGCAACGCGACCAAGGTGTCCGTGCTGCCACCCAGGATGTGCAACTCTTCCTCGGTGCCGACGATCAAGTCGCACAGCGGCAGCACCTGCTGCAGCCGTGCCGTGACGCCGGCATCGGCCACAAAGCGGTCCTCGCCACGGTCCTTGCCGGCCAGCCCCCACAGCACCGGCCGATAGTCGATGTCGAACACCACCCGTGCCCCGGCATCACGCGCCATACGCGCCGCATGCATCGACGCATCGAACACGTTGGGCCGCGACAGGTGGGTGCCATTGATCAGCACCGCACGCGTCGACCGCAGCATGTCAGGATCGATATCGGCGCTGTCAAGCGCCATGTCGGCGCAATTCTCGCGGTAGAAGATCAGCGGGAACGTCTGTGCATCGCGGATGCCCAGAAACACCAGCGCGGTCAGCCGCGCGTCGTCCCCGATCACACCCTCGGTCGCCACCCCTTCGCGCTCCAGCTGCTCGACGATGAAGCGGCCGAAATGATCGTTGCCAACCCGCGTCACCAGCGCCGACTTCAGGCCCAGACGGGCGGCGCCCACGGCACTGTTGGTCGGACTGCCACCGATGTATTTGGCGAATGTCTGCATGTCTTCCAGGCGGCCACCCAGTTGCTGGCCGTAAAGGTCGATGCAGGAGCGGCCAATGGCCACCAAGTCGAATCGCCGTTGTTGTTCCGTCATGTGCGCTTCTCCCGAGCGTTGCGATGGCACATGCGTTATGTATATTCTATTTTTTACAACAATGCAACATATGTTTCATTTCTTGCGACGCGACTTGCCCGTGAATGTCGATCGATTGCGGGTGTTGACGTTGCTGGCGAAGGCATACGAGATCACCAGTGCCTGCGCCAGGCACATCGACGCCGACAGCGAACGGAAATTGCGAATCTCGGCCTCGCGCACTTGCAGCACGACTGTGGCCGGCTTGGCCACCGGGCTGACCAGGCTGTCGCTGATCGACAACACCTTGCAACGCTGTTCGACGGCGGCATCGATCAAGTCCACCACTTCCTCCGCATAAGGATGGAAGCTGACCGCGACCAGAAGGTCGTTGCGACTGATGGCGTGCAACTGCTGCCGGGCCAGACCGCCCACGTTGTCGATGAAAACCGTTCGCTTGTCGACCTGATGCAGGCTGTAAGCGAGGTAGGCGGCCACCGGAAACGAGCGGCGAAAGCCCACCACGTAAACCGTCTCGGCCTCGGCGAGCAATTTGACCGCGGCATTCAATTCCTTGCGGCCCACCGCATCAGCGAGGTTCTGCATGGCCATCACGTTGCCGTCGACGAACTCGGCCAGCAACTGCTGTGGATCATCGACCCGTTTGCCATCGATGTTGTGGGAAAACTGCCGCACGCGTTCGCCATAACCCAGCGAGGCGCCTCCACTCGACAACAGGCCGTCGCGGAACACGCGTTGCATCTGTGTCGCGCCCTCATAGCCGAACGCCTTGGCGAAGCGCACGATCGCCGACGGCTGCACGGCACAGCGTTCGGCCAGCACCGCCAGCGTCTCCAGCGCCATTGCCGCCGGCTCATCCAGCGCATAGCGCGCGATCTGCTGCAATCGCTTGCTGAGGCCTTCGTAGGCCTCAAGGATTGCTGCATGCAAGGCTTCGGTGGTTTCCGGGGGATTGGTTCGGCTGCTCATCCTGGTGTCCCTGTTGCAGTGGCCGGCGCGACCACGCCGATAATTTCTGGAACATTGATTCCATTTCGTTCAATTATATTACAATGCTTCCACGCTGCGCCAAAGCAGCCCACACCACGAATCCAGGGCAAGCCAATGGAAACCATCGATGTAGCGCTGATCGGCGCCGGACGCATGGGCACGGTACACGGTGCCAACGCTGCCAGACAACCGGGACTGCGACTGAAATACGTGATCGATCCGCGACCGGAAGCCGCTGCCGCCATGGCCGCAGCGCACGGCGCCGCGGTGGTCACGCTGGACGCCATGCTGGCCGATCCCGCCGTCCGCGGCGTGTTGGTCTGCAGCGCCACCGACCGCCACCTGGAACATGCGCTGGCGGCGATCGCCGCGGGCAAGGCAGTGTTCTGCGAAAAACCGATCGACCTTGATCTCGCCAAGGCGCGGGCGGCGGAGGCGCGCTTCCGGGGCAAACCATTCCAACTTGGCTTCAATCGCCGTTTCGACCCGCACTTCCGCCGCTTGAAACAACGCCTGGACGCCGGCGAAATCGGCACCCTGGAATCACTGCACATCATCAACCACGATCCGGCGGCGCCGCCAGCGGGCTTCATACCCACCAGCGGCGGCCTGTTCAAGGATTTCACCATTCACGACATCGACATGGCGCGATGGATCCTCGGCGAGGAGCCGCAGGAGATCTTCAGCATAGCCAGTTGCCTGGTAGACCCGGAGATCGGCCGCCTGGGCGATGTGGATACCGCACGCACCCTGCTCAAGACCGCCAGCGGTCGCTTGTGCGTGATCAGCAATACGCGCCGCAGCGGCTGTGGCTACGACCAGCGGCTGGAGGCGTTCGGCGCCAAAGGCCTGTTGCGGGCCGGAAATCTGGCCGGCAACACCGTCGTCAGCGCCACCGAAACCGCCGTTGTCGCTGCGCCCATCCTGCCGGCCTTTCCATCGCGCTACGCCGAATCCTACCGCGCCCAGATCGCCCACTTCGCCGACATTTTGCACGGCCGCGCCGAGGTGATGGTGGGTTACGCCGACGGCCTCGCCGCCTTGTCCCTTGCCGAAGCCTGCCAGAGCGCCGCCCAAAGCGGCCAACCCTGGCGGCGCGACGCCGCTACTTCTCCCACTGCCTCGTGAATGCAATCACCATGCACAACATCCTCCTCATTGGCGCCGGCCGTATCGGCCATATCCACGCCCACAACGCCACCGCGCACCCGCGCATCCACCTGTCCGGCATCGTCGATGCAAACACGGCCGCGGCCACTGCCCTCGCCAACGAATGCGGCAGTCGCGTCGCGGAGCTCGAACAGTCGCTGGCCGACAACTCGATCCACGGCGTCGTGATTGCCAGCTCCACCGATACACATCTCGATTACGCCCTGCGCGCCGCCGCCGCCGGCAAAACCATCTTCTGTGAAAAGCCAGTGGACCAGGATCTGGCCCGTGCCCGCAGCGTGGCCCCGGTGCTTGGCAAGGCACGCATGCTGGTCGCCTTCAACCGCCGCTTCGACCCGAACTTTCACGCCCTCAAGCAGCGCCTCGACAGTGGCGAGCTGGGTGCTCTCGAAAGCCTGCAAATCACCTCCAACGATCCGGCGCCGCCGCCGGCTTCGTATGTCGCCGTTTCCGGCGGCCTGTTCAAGGACATGGCAATCCACGATTTCGACATGGCGCGCTGGCTGCTCGGCGAAGAGCCGACGCGGGTCTACGCCGCCGGCAGTTGTCTGGTGGACCCGGCCATCGGCGAACTCGGCGACGTCGATACCGCACGGTGCATTCTGGCCACCGCCAGCGGCCGCCTGTGCGTAATTTCCAACAGCCGCCGCTCCGGCTTCGGCTACGACCAGCGCATCGAAGCCTATGCCGCACGCGGCATGCTGCGCGCGGACAACGTACTGGAAAGCAGCGTGGAGTGCTGGAGCGAAACCGGTATCGCCACGGATCGACTGCAGAATTTTTTCCTCGACCGTTACGCCGCCGCCTACCGCGCCGAGATGGATCACTTCGCCGAGATGCTGGACGGCGCACCTGCGCGGGTCGATTTCAATGATGGCGTGGCGGCACTGGCACTGGCTGAGGCGGCCCGCGAATCGATGCAGTCCGGCCAGGCAATCGATCTGTAATCACAAGCAGGCCCGCGACGTCATGGTCGCGGGCCTGCCCGGATTGCCCTCACTTGGCAGTGGCTGCGGCCGGTGGCGATGCCACCAGATGACTGCGTGCCAATGCGTCGAAGTCCGCCAGACGGCAGGGTGCGCTGCACCCCGGTATCGGCAGGTACTCGAACGCAGGTGCATTGCTGGCCGTGAGCGCCTCCAACCCGCGAATCTGGTCCATGCTCTGCGCGCGATAGAACGCCTTCACAAACTGCCCGCCCTGGTCATCGGCATAAACCTCGAATCCGAGCGCCCCTGCCGGTGGCGGATCGTCACGCGGATACTGCGGCATTTGCCAGTGCAAGTCGAAGTAACCGCCGATATCGGCAATGTTGGTATCGTGTCCCATCAGCGCGGTCACTGTCGGGCGCCCCGGCTGCATCGCTTCAAGCAGGCGTCGCACCAGCGGTGATGCGGCACGGTACGCCACGTACGCTGGCCGCTCCTCGAAGCGGTACTTGATGGGATGGAACTCCAGCAGCTGGCTGATTTCTTCGCGGCTCAGGCGGCCCCAGGCCACGTCCTGCATCGGCTTGCCATCAAGATATTCCATCAGAAAGGTCTGGCTCACCGTGGATGCCATGGAAAACGGCATGCCCACCGACGGCCCGTCGCCATCGCCTGCCTCCAGCCCGGCCGGGATCAAGGCGCTACCGCAGGGACTGGGAGCGCCGACTGATTCGCACACCGTGGGCGCACAACAACCCATCGCGTGGTCGAGCAAGCCGAACAAGGCCGCGTTTTGGCGTACCAATTCGGCGATCCCGCCGGCAGGCAAGGCCGCCTCGGCCGCTTTCAGGCCGTCCGCCGGGTCGATCTGCATGGCGCCGGCGTCGAAAGGATGAAACACAACGTCCAGCTGCTTGGATTGAGGGAACTCGATCGGCACCTTGCAGTCAGGCGCAAAACCCTCCAGCCAGGCTTTGCCGGTGTCCCGTGTGCGCTGCTTGTAGCTGGCTTCGACATCCAGCGCGTTGGCATCAGGACAGGTTGCGGCTGTCAGCAGCCCTTGCTGTGCCCAGTGCGCCCGATCCCACCGTCCAAGCAGAACGGTGGCATCGTGGCCGTGCCGGGTCAGTTGTCCGTAGTCGACATCCCATTGCGGCCACGGCTTGTCGGTCATGCCGGCAGGCGCGACCACCGCCTTGGTCGGTGGCCGCACGCCGTGACGCATCACCAGCACTACCCGCTCAAGACGCAGCGTCGCGGGGCCATGACCAGGCCCGGCTACAGCGGCGGTCGCGGCGGCGGC
>DASSXP010000284.1:0-2965 GCA_035703755.1 Rhodanobacteraceae bacterium
TGGGCGTCGAGGCGGGTTACAACGATCTCGGCAACATCAAGGTCCGCAACGCCTTCACCAGTGATCCGGTGCTGGCGAAACAGCGTTCTGAACTGCATGGCTGGACCGCTGGCGTCAACGGCCATTTCAATCTGGCCTCGCCGTGGTATGTCAGTGCCCGCACCGGCGTCTACGGTTGGCGCGGTCATGGCCTCAGCAACGATGACATCCCGCTGCGGCGCAACGTCGACAAGACCGACTGGTACGGCGGTGTCGGTGTCGGCTACGACTTCGCCAGCAACTGGAGCCTGGGCGTGAACTACGATTACTTCCATGCCAAGAAGGATCACGTCGACTTGAGCAGCGACCTGATTTCCTTCGGCGCCGAGTACCGTTTCTGAGCATGCGCTGAGTAGGGATGCAACGGCAACGGGCGTCGTGAGACGCCGGTTGTCGTTGTCGTGCAGGCCGTGGCCCGGGATGTGCACCGAATTGGCTCGCCGCCTTGTCGCTTGTGCCGCGGCCACGATTTGTCGGGGCCGACACGCCAGCTCGATCGTGTCGTGAGTGGCGGTTCGTTGTCAATGTTCAATGGCAGGCCGGCATTGTCTTTTTCAAGAGGCTTGCCTTCCTGCGCGCCCCCGCTGCGCTTTGGTGGGCGTGCTGTCGCCACCGTGATCGTAGCGCGGCTCACCAACAGCGGCAGCGTCACGGTTCGCATGGCGTGGGTAGGCATTGTGTATCTACGCCGTGGAATGTGTGCTGGCATGGCCGGTCAGTCGTCAAAGCCATCGCCGAAGATGCCGCGCTCGATCACGAACAGGCCGGTACCGGCGTCGTCGGGAATGCCGTGGTCATCCAGCGTCACCAGCTTCGCGATAAAGGCGATGTCGAAGTCGCTGTTGACTGAGAACCATGGCGTCAGCGGCAATACCTGGTCCTCGTCGATGTACGCTGTACGCCCGTCTTCCAGCCGCACCGCGTCGCGGCGGCCGATGATGCGGTGGAACACCAGCGTCGGGTTCTGGGTGGTGCTGTCGCGCCAGCCGCTCACGCTGAAGATGGCCACGTCGTCATCCGCCGGATCGTTCGGGTCGGGGATCACGCCCTGGAAAATCAGTTCCAGCCCATCCGGGTGCGGGCGCACGGCCAGGCTGCTGTAGGCAGGGATGCGCTTGATACCCGGTTCGTCCGCCTTCGACCACAAATACCCGTTGTAGCCGCCGCTGGCGCGATGGGCGTAGATCGCGCGCACTTTGCCGGGCGTATCGGCGACTGGCCATGCCGAGTTTCCCGCGTTGTCGACGGCGGGTATCGGGTTGAATTCCGTGGCACTGCCGGAGTATCCCGTGACGTGCCCGCTGAAGGTGATGTCACTCAGAGAATAGTGCAGATAGGGCGTGTCGTCGACGTATCCGCATCCGACGAAACCGTGCTTGGCGTTGATCGACGGGATGCATAATCGGTCGAATTGGGACGCGGGATCGAGGGGTTTGCTGGCGAGCAGGGGCGTGAAACTGTCGAACCCGTCGGCAATGCCCCAGACCTGCGCGCCCCCGGCCAAACCGGTGATGCCGCGCAGCGCGAAAGCGATCCGTCCGTCGGCAAGCCGCGTGGGGTTGTCCCACGAGGGTGAGGTGAGGCCGGCTGACCAGTGGGTGACACGCGTCACCGGAGGCTGGTCATAGCCGCCGTGCGTGTCGATCACGTACACGCCCTGGGCCGATGGCGCCACGCCGCCACCGCGCGAAAACGTGTAGTAGCGGCTCTCCGTCGCGGTCGGACTGCCACCGACGCCAAGGAACGGCGAATCCATCAGGGTCGACCAGCCGCCGGTGGGCGAGTACAGGTACAGACGGCCGTGAGCACTGGTAGGCGATTCGTCGCGCGTGACCAGCAGCACGCCGCCGTCATTGCCGAGGACGAAGTGCGAACCGGTGAGGTAGTCGTCGGGCTGCGCGTGCCACGCGTGGGTGCCGTCAACGCGGGCAAGGATGCGCGTTTGCCGGTACAGGGTGCCGAATTTTTCGGGTGTCGCCGCGGTGGCGATGCCGACGACGCTGCACGCCAGCAGTGTCACCGCCGCGAGGGCGCGGAATCCCCGTCGCGCGAGTGGCGCGATGCGTGGAGACGGAAGGCGAAGGGCGGGCATCATGGGCTTGGCTCCGGGACAAAGGATTTCACTGGCAACCCAGCGTGTTGGCCAGTTCGCACAGGTCGATGGGCAGGTGCAGTCCGCCGTCGAAGTCGTAGCGGAAAACCACGTCGTCGTTGACAAGCAGCACCTGGCGCGGATAGCCGTACACGGCGATGTCGGGGTTGATTACCCACTCGATGCTGGCATTGCCCTGGAACACGCGGTCGGCGACCAGTGGCACCATCACCTCGATCCACTGGCCCTGCACCATTTCCCACGGCACCACGCCGTTCGGGCCGACCGGATCGAAGCCGTCGCCGTCGCTGCCGCCTTGCGGTTGCTGTGGGCAGTTGCTGATGAAATAAAGCTGTGCGGGTCCGTTCGGAAATGGGTTGGGCCGCGTGCGCTGGAAACAGAACACGGGGTTGGCGGTGCTGATGGCGTAGTGCACGCCTTCAGGCAGGCGCAGCGCCAAGTGCACGACGCTGCCACCGCCGCAGGGATTGCCGGGGTGCGACACCACGACATGCGTGTAGAACAGCTCGCCGACGGCGGGCGAGGACGGACCCGGGTAAACGCTGAAACCGGCGTAACCCTGTGCGCGGATCTCCACGATGGGCGGATCGCTGAGGCAGGCGATGTCGGTGCCGGCATTGGCGATTACGCCGTTGAACCATTGCATCTGGACGGCGGCGGCGGGTGGCGCGGCGGCCGCTCCGCAGGCGAACGTGATGAAGCCGAGCAAACCCTTGCCGGCGTTTGCGAGGCGATGCCGGGACCCGCCCCATGGCGACGTCCGGGTGGACCTGGCATGGCTCGACGGGGGCACGGGCGAGGTGTTGGCGCGGG
>DASSXP010000340.1:0-13112 GCA_035703755.1 Rhodanobacteraceae bacterium
GCTGTTCGGCCAGCGACAGGGCCTGTTTGTCGTCGATCAGCCAGGGGCGCGGCGCGTCGATGCGGCGCGCGGTTTGCTCGCGCCACAACAGCAGGCGCCGCAGCAGGGCTTGTTGCTCGGCCGGCCATTCGGCGGCGGCGCGCAGCGCCAGCTGTGGCTGCGGATCGAAGGCGGCACGGTCGGCGCGCCGGCACAGCTTGGCGCAGTCTTCGGCCAGCCATTCGCGGCGACCGAGTTCGCCGAGGCGGGCGTCCAGGGCGGCATGCAGGGCGTCCAGGTGGATGACGTCGAGGGCGGCATAGTCTTTTTGTGCGGCGGTCAACGGCCGCTGCAACCAGTCCGAGCGGGTTTCGCCCTTGCTCAATTGCACGCCGGTGATGGCCTCGACGAGCTTTTGATAGCCGAGCCCGGAACCAAAGCCGGCCAGGGCCGCGGCGATCTGGGTATCGAACAAGCGGGCCGGTCCTGCGGGCAGCCAGTTGGCGAGGGTCTCGATATCCTCGCCGGCGCTGTGCATCACGCAAACGGTGTCGGGGTGTTCGAGGCGGCCGCGCAAGGCGGCGTTCGGGGCGACGGCCAAGGGGTCGATCAAGGCGGTGCGGCCGTCGAGATGGATTTGCAACAGCGCGAGTCGGGCGTAGTAGCTGTCGCGGCGCATGAACTCGGTGTCCATGCCGATGACGCCGGAAGGGTGTGCCGATTGCACGAAGGCATCGAGCGCGGCGTCGTTGTCGATCCAGAGGGCGGTGCTGGCGTGATCCATGGCTGATCCTGATGGCCCGGCGTTCATGGCCGGATGGTAGGCTTGCCGCCAGTGCCCGTCGGCGACGGGTCGAGCGCGGGCAAACCGCAACCATATCAGCCCAGGGTGTTGGAACGCAGTATGGCCGATTCCGGCGACATGACGACGCAGCGGATACTGGGCGGCAGTCTCGGCGTGTTGCTGCTGGCGTTTGCCTTGGTGTATCGATTTTTTCCCGGCGTGCTGCACGTTGAGCATGCAACACCGGTTGCCGGCGGCGCCGACGTCGGCGCCAGTTCGTCGTTGGGTTTCCAGCCGCGGCGTGCCGGGCAGGTGCCGCCGACACCATCGGCCGTGGATGCGGGGCCGCCCCTGTCGCTGGCATCGAGCGAGGTCATCATGGCGCAGCGGCAGGCGCCGATTAGCGCCGAGCTGGGCCAGTGGCTGAAGCAAGGCGATGCGGCGGCGGACGCCGGCAAGCTGGTCGGCAGCGGCGGTGCCGCGGACTGGTATGCCAAGGTGTTGCAGGCCGATCCTGACAACAGCGCGGCCAGGGCCGGAGTGGCCGCATTGGCGCGACGCTTGGCGTCATTGGCCGACAACGCACTGGCGCATTCCGATCTGGATTCGGCCAGCGCGGCGCTCGACCAGTTGCGACAGGTGCCACTGGCCGATGCCGAGGTGGTGCGCATCGACAAGGCCATCAACATGCAGGCACAGGTTGCGCCGCTGCTGGCGCAGGCGGCGGAGCTCTTGAAGCGCGGGCGCGGGTTGGAGCCGAAAAGCGCCAACGCACTGGCGGTCTATCGCGAGGTGATCAAGCTCGATCCGGACAATGGCGTGGCCCGGCAAGGGCTGGAGCAAATCCAGCGTGTGGTGCTGGACCGGGCCTTGGCGGCCTTGGCCGAGAACGACTTCAAGGGCACCGATCAAGCGCTGGCGCAAGCCGCCGATGTACTGGCCGACTCGCAAGCCCTGCAGGACACGCGCGCCCGCGTCGAGGGCATGCGCCGCCAGCAAGCGGAGGCGGCGCTGGATCAGGCGCGATCGGCACTGGATGCCGGCAAGTTGGTGCTGGCGCAGTCGCTGGCCGACAAGGCTTTGGCAATCAGCCCGGATCTGCCCGGCATCGATGATTTTGATGTCGCCATGCGCAACGCCAAGCTGTACGCCAGCTATCGGCCGGGGCAAGTGTTTTCGGACCGCTTCCTCGATCGTGCCGGCACGGCGCCTGCCATGGTGGTGGTGCCGACTGGGTCCTTTCGCATGGGTAGCGAAGATCATGGCCCCCCGCACGAGGTGAGCATCGACAAGGGCTTTGCCATGGGGCGCAGCGAAATTACCGTGGCGGAATTTCGTGCCTTCATCAATGCCACCGGCTACCGCACTGATGCCGAACGCCTGGGCGGCGGCAGCATTTACGATGAGCGCAATGGTCGTCTGCGTGACGACCGCAGCGTCACTTGGCGCAGCAACTATCTCGGCCGCAAAGCCGATGACCGTGATCCGGTGCTGAATGTGTCGTGGAACGATGCCACTGCCTACGCCAAGTGGCTGTCCCAGCGCACCGGCAAGACGTATCGCTTGCCGAGCGAAGCGGAATTTGAGTACGCCTTGCGCGGCGGCAGCAGCAGCCGCTATTGGTGGGGCGACACGTCACCGGCCGAAAAGGTCGAGAACATCACCGGCGCGCGCGACCGCTCCAGCCGCGGGCGCCGCTGGACGCACGCGTTTTCCGATTACGGCGACGGCTACTGGGGCCCGGCGCCGGCGATGAGTTTTCGGGCCAACCCGTTCGGCCTGTATGACATCGGCGGCAATTTGTCGGAATGGGTCGAGGACTGCTGGCACGACAACTACATCCGCGCGCCGCGTGACGGCAGCGCGTGGGTCAACCCGGGCTGCACCACGCGCGTGCTGCGTGGTGGCTCCTGGGGCAGCGCGCCCGAGCAGGTGCGCTCGGCATTCCGGCAGGCGGCAGTGGCCGAAGATCGCAGCGCGCGGGTCGGTTTCCGTGTGGTGCGGGCGCTGTGACGACGCCCGCGCTGGGTGCTCAGGCTTCCCCGCTGGCGGCAGTGGATCGGCGCAACGACGGGATGACTTGCGCCAGGATGCCCGCGATCGCCAGCGTCCACACGATCATGGCGCCACTCGGCAGGTCGAACAGCGCCGACAACACCAGTCCCATGACGTAGCCGGCAATGCCGATGCCGTAGGCTGCCAGCAAACGCCAGCGGCCGGCGAGGTTGACCGTCGCCAGTGCCGGAATGATCAGGCTGGCAAACACCAGATACACGCCGACCAGTTGCACCGAAATCGTGATGGCAATGGCGAACACGGCGTAGAACGCCAGACCGGCGAGTTGGCCGCGACGCCAGCCGATCAGACCAAGCAACACCGCCGACAGGATCGCCGCCGGCAGCAATTGGCTGAAGCTCACCCACAGAATCTGCCCGACCAGCAGATCCTTGAGATGCTCGCCGCCGTGCGGGTTGTTGGCCAGCAACAGCAGGCTGCCGGTGGCTGCCAGGGCGAACAGGATGCCGATCAGGGGCTCCTGGTAGCGCGGCCAGTGCTTGTCGGTAAACGCCAGCAAACCGGCGCCAAGCAGGGCGGCCGCGGCCGCCGCCAATTGCACCACCAGACCATTCTGGTTGAGCTCGAAGAACTGTGCGCCGATCACCCCCAGTGCGGCCACCTGCGCTAGCGCCAGGTCGATGAAGATGATGCCGCGCTTCAGCACTTGTTGCCCGAGTGGCACATGGGTGGCGAGCACGATCAGGCCGGCCACGCAGGCCGGGCCGAGAATGCTGATGTCGAGTCCATCCACATTCATGGCGCGGCTCCCGCGTGGAGTGCGGCCAGCAAGCGGTCGATGCTGTCGTCGTAGAGCGAGAACAGATCCGTGGCGGCGGCGTCGCCACCGACCGTGAAGGGCAGTGTTACCGCCGGCACACCAGTGCGCCCGGACAGCCAATTGGCGGCTTTGGGGTCCTGGTAGGCGGCGCTGACAATGGCCAGCGTATGCGAGGCCTTGGTGAGGTCGATCAGATCGGATAGATGCGAGCTGGTCGGCGGCACGCCGGGCTTGGGCTCCAGGGTGCCGATCTGGTTCAGCCCCAGCCAGTGTTCGAAGTACATCCATGCATCGTGGCGCACCACCAGATTGCGGCCCTTGAGCGGTGCGGCCTTGGCTTCCCATTTTTCGATGGCCGCCATCCAGCGCGTGCTGAAATCATTGAATCGCTGCTGATAAGTTGCGGCATTGGCTGGATCGAGCAGGGCCAGGCGGGCGGTCAGCGCCTTGGCCACCGCCAGCATGCGGTACGGGTCCATCTGGATGTGCGGGTTGCCGTCGGCGTGGATGTCGCCATTGGCGCGGTCCAACTGCGTTGGCTTGCCGAGCAGGGTGACTTGCGAGTCGGCCATGAAGTAGCCATTGCCGGAGCTGACCTTGTTGTTGCCGGCCTGGCGCAGCAGTTGCGGCAGCCAGCCGATTTCCAGCTCGGCGCCGGTGCAGACAACAAGATCGGCGCGGCGCACCTTGGCAATCAGGCTGGGGCGCGCTTCGACCACATGCGGGTCTTGCAGCGCGTTGGTGGCGACATCGACGCTGACCGTGTCGCCGGCCAGTTCGTGCAGCATCGAGCCCCACTCCGGTTCGCAGGCAAACACGCGCAGTTCAGCATGCGCGCTGCCCGCGGCCACGCTCGCGGCCACGGCAAAGACAATCAGGGAAAGCAGGCGATTCATGGGGTTTCCTTGTCAGAACTTGTGGGCGCCGTGGGCGCCAAGGGCCACCTGATACTGCAGCAGGACGGCGTTGTCGCGCTTGGCGGGGGACGGCTTTTCCTGGCTGAGCTGCAACCGCAACAGGCTGAACTCGCTGTTGTGCCAGGTCAGCATCGCGCTTTGGCGCGACGGATCGAACGCGCTTGCCCACGGGCCGCTGTCGGCGGGCCACAGGCGGTCGTAGCGGTAGCCGATGTTCCAGGTTCGGTTGAATTGGTAGACCGTTTCGAGATACGCACCGCTGCGCTGGCCGGTCCACGGCGCCGTCATTGCCGCCATCAGCGAATCGGTGGCGGGCGCGGCTGTCGCGGTGTTGTCGCCGTAGTGGCCGCGGCGCTGGCCGCGCAGGTATTCGCCACGCACGAGTAGACCCCCATCCTTGAAATTGCCGTGGTGCGACCACTTCCAGGTGCCATCGACGATATACAGCCGTTCGCTGCCGTTGAAGCCGTCGTCACCGTTGCGCGTCTGGGTGCGCAGGGTGGAAATACCCGCGTACCAGGCATTGCGCGCGCCGACGTCGCCGCCGAGGTGCACGAACAGCGTGTGCGCGCCAACGCCACCGTGACCGGCACCGGCGGCCGGGTAGTTGCTGCCACGGAACGCTTCACCCCCAAGTTGCAGATAGATGTTGGTGGGGGCAATCCACTGCACTTGCACACCGTCATCGCCGTACTGGTTGCCAAGCAGCGCCTGATACGCCAGTGGCCGATCGACGAAGAAATCGGTATGCGCGTGGTGGCTGTTGAGATAACCGATGTTGGAGAAGAACCGGCCCGCACGCACACCAAACCCGGCGGGCAGGGCGGTGGTGTCGATGTAGGCTTCCTCAACGTGGAGGTGATCCTCGCCGTCCTCATTTTCCACCGCCAAGGACAACTGGCCGTAGAACTTGTCGTCGATGTTGGCGGACAGGGCAAGCTCGCTTTCGCCGAGTGACAAGCCTTGCGGCAGCGGCGCGCCTTCTCCCGCGGCGGGGAAGCCCGCGCGCTGCCAACTCGCGGGCGACGAGGAGTGGTGCGCGTAGTAGCCGTTCAGGATCACCGCGATGGCGGGATTGAAGGCGTTGCCGGTGCCGATGCCGGAAGCCCGCGCCGGCGCGGCTGCGCGGGTGACGGCGGCAAGCCGCGCGGCGCGTTTGGCACTGGCTTGGTCGGCTTGCAACTGGGCCAACTCGGCTTGCGCTGCATGCGCGGCCGCCAACGCCGAATCGGCTTGCTGGCGCAGTTGCGTTGATTGCACTTCCAGTGCCTGGATGCGCGCCGCCAATGCGGTGATTGACGGGTTGGCGGGTGGTGTGGTGGCGGCTGTCGCGGCCATCGGCACGGCGGTCAGGCCGGCCAGCAGGCAGATGCCGGCGGGTATTGCAGCTTTCATGGGAGGCAGGCTCAGTTGAAATTGAAACACTATAACGTTTCGCCAGCAAGAGTCGATAGGCTGGAAGTCATGACGCGAGCCGGGCTGCCGGAGCGCAGCAAGGCGCGTGGGGGAGGACGGCGCAGGCGCCTCGATTACCCCGAAGCCGCGATCAGGTGGCTTGATTGCCGTGACGTGCCGGCGTGGCTATTCGGCCAGGCATTTTGACTCCGCCGTTGCCAGCAGGTCGGGCGCCGGTGTCACCGCCGCGTTGCGGTTCAGTAGCGGGTGCAGCAGCACGGTGGCAAGCACAATCGCCACGCCGAAATAGAACAAGGGATCGAGTTGGTGTTGTTCGCCGAGGAACACGATCGCCAGCACGATGGCGTACACCGGTTCGAGGTTGGTGGCGATTTGCATGGTGAAGGCGCTGACGTGGCGCAGCGCATGCAGCGCCAGCGCGAACGGCAACAGGGTGCAGAGCAGCGCCAGCAGCAGCAGCAGCGCGCCATCGTGCGGGCTGGGCCAGACGAAGGGCGAGGCCGCCATCGGCAAGGCAGTCAGGGCGGTCAGGAACACGGTGCCGGTGCCGAGCTCGATGCAGGTGACGGTGAGCGGGTCGGCGCGATCCACCATGCGCTTGTTGAACGCGCTGAACACAGCTACCAGCAGCGCGGACAGCACGCCGATGGCGAGGCCGAGACGCATGCCGTGTGGAATGCCGCCAACCACCAGCGCCACGCCCGGCACCACGCCGATGCCGAGCAGGAGTTCCTTCGGCTGGAAGCGGCGTTTCGCTACCCACGGCTCAACCAGCGCCAAGAACACCGGCGCCAGTGCAATGCAGGTTGCCGCGACCGAGGCGTTGGCGAGCTTGATCGCGGCGTAGAAAGTCAGCCAGTGCAGCGAGATCAGTACACCGATCCCGGCGTAAGCTGCGACGTGGCGGGCCGACAAGCCGCGCAGGCCGCGCCACACCGTTGGCAGCAACAGCAGCGCGACGGTTACCAGCAGCATGCGCCACCACACCAGCGGCAACGCGGCGAGCGTGATCAGCTTGCCGAAGATCGCCGTGAAACCCCACAGCAGAACGCAAAAATGGATTTGCAGGTGCGACTTGGCGGCGGTGGAGAGTGGCACGGCGTCCGCTTCCGGGCAGAAAAGCCGCCAGCATGCCACGAGTTGCAGTGGCTGGCGCCTGACCGGCGGCTGGCGTCAACCGAAGGTGAAAGTGAAGGCGCGAAAACCCTTGCCCTTGACCCGGATCACCGCCTCGTGCTCGTGGTAGTCATCGTTGTCGAACAAGGTGTACAGCCGGCTGGCCTGCACAGTCACCGCGGGCTGGGGCTTGCCGTCGACCGTCACCGTCAGCGTGACGGGCTGGTCGCTGGCGGCGACCATGTGCAGCTTGCCGGCCTTGAAGCGGAGCCGGATGGTGCCTTGCTCGCCGGTCAGAGTCGCGTATTCGTCGTTGAGGCGCCAGTCGCCGCCGAGCGCAAACTGATTGAGGCGGACGCTGGCGGGCAGGCGGTAGGAATGACTCAGGCGCGCGGGCACCTCGATGTTGGCGAGGTTGGCAATCCGCGCCAGCCCGAAATACATCTCCGGCGAGCCGATGCCGCTGAAATCCTTGTCGGTCGGGCGCTTGCCCATGTCGCCGGTCAGCCCCAAGGCGTCGCGGATCGCCTGCTCGGTTTCGGCGTAGTGGCCTTCGCCGTAGCGATGATGCAACACCGTGCCGTCGCGGCTGACCAGGTATTCGGCCGGCCAGAAGCGGTTGCTCCAGGCGCTCCACGTCGCCATGTCGTCATCCTGCGCCACCGGGTAGGTGATGCCGAGTTTCTTCACCGCCGCCACCACGTTGGCGTGTTCCTTCTCGAAGTCGAACTCGGGCGAATGCACGCCGACCACCACCAGCCCATCATCCTTGTACTTCTGATACCAGGCTTCGACGTGGGGCAGGCTGCGCAGACAGTTGATGCAGGAATAGGTCCAGAAATCGATCAGCACCACCTTGCCGCGCAAACCCTGCATGGTTAGCGGCGGCGAGTTGATCCAGTGGCTGATGCCAGCGAATCCCGGGGCCTGGCTGGGTGCCGCGAGGGCACAGGCCGAGGCGAAGGCGGCCAGCGCCGCGCTGATGACGAAGCGTGGCAGCAGATGGCGCAGGAATTTCAGGTCCATGGCAAATCTCCAGTGTGGGGGTTCGAGGGAGTAGACCGGCATGGTCGCGCGATACTTTCAATCGCGCCGCCAGCACGCGTTCCGGCGCCCGCTACCCGTTACAATGCCCGGCCATGACGACCCCCGTACTCACCATCGATGGTCCTTCCGGTTCCGGCAAGGGCACCGTCAGTCGGCGGGTGGCCGACGCTCTGGGCTGGCACCTGCTCGATTCCGGTGCCTTGTATCGTGCGATTGGCTACGCTGCCGGCATGGCCGGGCTGGACTTGACCGATGCCGCCGCAGTGACCCGTTGCGCCGAGTCGACCCGGATCAGCTTCCGCGACCCCGGCGATGGCGGCGATACCCGCGTGATCGTCAACGGCCACGATGCCAGCGACGAGCTGCGCACGGAAACCTGTGGCGCGGCGGCTTCGGCGGTGGCAGTGTTCCCCGCGGTGCGCGCGGCCTTGCTGGACAAGCAGCGCGGTTTTCGCAAAGGCGCGGGCCTGGTGGCCGACGGCCGCGACATGGGTACGGTGATCTTTCCCGATGCGGAGATCAAGGTCTTCCTCACCGCCAGCGCCGCCGAGCGCGCCCGCAGGCGCTATAAACAGTTGAAAGAAAAGGGGCTTGCTGTTACGCTTGCATCCCTTTTGCACGAGATCGAAGCGCGTGACGCGCGCGATGCCGCACGCAAGGTGGCGCCGCTGAAGCCCGCGGCCGATGCCGTCAGCATCGATTCCACCGGCATGCCCATCGACGAAGTCGTGGCGGCGGTGCTGGCTCTGGTGGCCGTGTGGCGCGAGAGCAGCAAGTCGAAATAGCAAGGTTCACTGCGCCAATGGAACGGCGCGCGGGACGGCTCCGGCCGCCCCGGCAACGCGGTCGGAGGCCGCACAGGCCCGGGACTTGCCCGGAACAACCCAAGGCGTCGCTGGCCCGGAATGGTTCCGGTAACCGGGCGATGCCACCAACCGGTGGGCCGGGTCGCTGTCAGTGTGCAGCGAGGCGCGGCCTTTTCCCGTTTACGGAATTCTCATGAGCGAAAGTTTTGCCGAGCTGTTTGAACAGAGCCAGACCCTTTCCAACCTCAAGTCGGGTGCGATCGTGTCGGGCATTGTCGTGGACATCCGTTCCGACGTAGTGGTGATCAATGCGGGGCTGAAGAGCGAGGGCATCGTGCCCATCGAACAGTTCCGCAATGACGATGGCGAGATCGAAATCGAGGTCGGCGACGAGGTGAAGGTCGCGCTGGAAGCCATTGAAGACGGTTTCGGCGAAACCAAGCTGTCGCGTGAAAAAGCCAAGCGTTCGATGGTGTGGGACGACCTCGAGAAGGCGTTCGAGGACGGCGAGACCATCACCGGCAAGTTCTCCGGCAAGGTCAAGGGCGGTTTCACCGTCGACATCAAGGACGTGCGCGCGTTCCTGCCCGGTTCGCTGGTCGATGTGCGCCCGGTGCGCGAGCCGACCTACCTCGAAGGCAAGGAACTCGAGTTCAAGATCATCAAGCTGGATCGCAAGCGCAACAACGTGGTGGTGTCGCGCCGCGCGGTGGTCGAGAGCGAGTTCTCCGAGGAGCGCGAGAAGCTGCTGGAGCGCCTGGTCGATGGCGCGGTGGTGCAAGGCGTGGTCAAGAACCTCACCGACTACGGCGCGTTCGTGGATCTGGGCGGCATCGACGGCCTGCTGCACATCACCGACATGGCGTGGAAGCGCGTGCGTCACCCGAGCGAAGTCGTCAATGTCGGCGACGAGCTGGACGTGCGCGTGCTGAAGTACGACAAGGAGCGCAACCGCGTTTCGCTGGGCCTGAAGCAGCTGGGCGAAGATCCGTGGGTCAACATCGCCCGCCGTTACCCGACCGGCACCCGCCTGTTCGGCAAGGTCTCCAACGTCACCGATTACGGCTGCTTCGTCGAGATCGAGCCGGGCGTCGAGGGCCTGGTCCACGTCTCCGAAATGGATTGGACCAACAAGAACGTCAATCCGGCCAAGATGGTGCAGGTTGGCGATGAGACCGAGGTCATGGTGCTGGATGTGGATGAAGAGCGTCGTCGTATCTCGCTCGGCATGAAGCAGACCCAGTCCAACCCGTGGGAAGCCTTCGCGGCGTTCCACAAGAAGGGTGACAAGGTCGCCGGCCAGATCAAGTCGATCACCGATTTCGGCATCTTCGTCGGCCTGGATGGCGGCATCGATGGCTTGGTGCACCTGTCCGACATCTCCTGGCAGACCACCGGTGAAGACCTCATCCGCGACTTCAAGAAGGGCGACGAAGTCGAGGCCGTGGTGTTGGCGGTCGATCCGGAGCGCGAGCGCATCTCGCTTGGCATCAAACAGCTGGAGCAGGATCCGTTCGGCCAGTTCATGGTCAACTATCCGCGCGGCAGCGTGGTCGAAGGCACCGTCAAGGAAGTCGACGCCAAGGGCGCCGTGATCGAGCTCGGCGATGGCATCGAGGGTTACCTGCGTGCCAACGACATCGCCAAGGAGCGCATCGAGGACGCGACCCAGCACCTCAAGGTGGGCGACAAGGTTGAAGCCAAGTTCGTTGGCATGGATCGCAAGGGGCGTTCCTTGCAGCTGTCGATCCGCGCCAAGGACGAAGATGAGCTGAAGGACGTGCTGGACGAGTACCAGAACACGGGCGGCGGCACCACCAAGCTGGGTGCGTTGCTCAAGGAACAGCTCAGCAAGTCCGAGTAAACTCGGCATTTCAAGGCGGGCGGGAGGCGCAGGCTTCCCGCCCGCTGCGTGCGGATCGACAGGGGTGGTGGGGATCACATGACCAAATCCGAATTGATCGAGGCGCTGGCGGCGCGGCAGACCCATCTCGCCAATGCGGACGTCGAAATGGCGGTCAAGGATCTGCTGGAGCAGATGAGCCAGGCCTTGGCCAGCGGCGATCGCATTGAAATTCGCGGCTTTGGCAGCTTCTCGCTGCATTTTCGCCCACCGCGATTGGGTCGCAACCCCAAGACCGGTGACGCCGTGGCGCTGCCCGGCAAGTACGTGCCGCATTTCAAGCCCGGCAAGGAAATGCGCGAGCGGGTCAACGGCGGCGACTGACGCGCGACTTGCGCTAAAATCGGGCCTCCCGAGGAGGTTCCATGCGCCTGTTGGCCATCATCCTGATTGTGCTGTTTGCGTTGGCAGGGGTCGCCTTTGGCGCCCTCAATGCCGACTTCGTTTCCTATGACCTGATCGTGGCCAGCGTTCGCCTGCCCAAGGGTGCGGCGCTGTTGGCTGCCTTGCTGCTGGGCTGGGTCCTCGGCGGGTTGCTGGTGTGGCTGGTGGCGCTTGCGCCGACGCGACGGCGACTGGCCAAGGCGCGGCGTGCGCTGGCCGTCAACGCCGCGCCGCAAGAGGCGGAACCGCCCGCGGCATGAATCCTCTCTATCTCTTGTTCCTGCTGCTGCCGCTGGCGGCGTGGACAGGCTGGTACCTGGCGCGGCGCGGCAGCGAGCGCTCCAGTGGCGCGCGCGTCAACGAGCTGTCGTCGAGCTACTTCCGTGGCTTGAATTACCTCTTGAACGAGCAGCCCGACAAGGCCATCGAGGTGTTCCTCAAGCTGGCCGAGTACAACCGCGATACGGTCGAGACGCACCTCGCGCTCGGCAATCTGTTTCGTCGCCGCGGTGAAGTCGAGCGCGCCATCCGCGTGCATCAACACCTGATTTCCCGCCCCAACCTGAGCGACCCGATGAAGACCATCGCGTTGCTGGAGCTGGGCGAGGATTACATGCGCGCGGGCCTGCTTGATCGCGCCGAAACGCTGTTCAGCGATCTGGTCACGATGGACGCGCACGCGCCGTCCGCGCTCAAGCATCTGATCGCGATCTATCAGCACGAACGCGACTGGCACAAGGCGATCGAACACGCGCATCGGCTGGAGAAGATGACCGATGAGCCACAAGCCGCCACCATCGCGCACTTCTATTGCGAGCTGGTTGAGCAAGCACGCCAGCACGGCGCCCATGGCGAGGCCCGCGATTATCTGGAGCGCGCGTTCCAGGCCGAGCCGGACAGCGTGCGGGCGCACCTGATCGGTGGCGCCATGCTGGTTGAGGCCGGTCGTTACGAGGAAGCCATCGCCAGCTACGAGAAAGCCACCCGCTGCGATGTCGAATTCGTGCCGGAAGTGTTGCCGCCATTGCTGGATGCGTACGAACGCAGCGGTCATGGCGAACGGGTGGAAGGTTTCCTGCGCGAGCTGCTGGTGCGCTACCAGGGCATTTCGCCGGTGCTGGCGCTGACCCGGCTGATCCGCCGGCGCGATGGCGAGGACGCCGCGCTGGGTTTTCTGACCCGGCAACTGCGCCAGCGGCCCTCGGTGCGCGGCCTGACCGAGCTGATCGAGGCCACTGCCGGCCGCGTTGAGGGCGAAGCGCGCGAGCAATTCCTGATACTGCGTGACTTGACCCGCAAGCTGCTGGACGGGCAAGCCATGTACCGTTGCAGCCGCTGCGGTTTCGGCGCGCGCGCGCACCATTGGCAGTGTCCGAGCTGCAAGAGCTGGGGCAGCGTGCGACCAATCCGTGGCGTCGCCAGCGAATGATGCACTCGGTGTGGTCGCTTGATCCGGCATTGCTCGCCAGCGCCTGCACCTTGGCGGCGCTGCTGGCGTGGCTGTGCATTCGCTTGACGCTGGCGTATGCCACCCGTCGCGGCATGCTGGATCACCCGGGTCGGCGACGCTCGCACCGCTTGCCCACGCCGCGCGGTGGCGGCCTCGGCTTGTTGCTGGGCGCGTTGCCGTTGATGGCGTTCGCCTGGTTGGCGGTGGCGCCGACGGAAACACCGGCCACGGTGCTGGCAATCCTCGTGGCGGTGACGCTGGTGCTCGGTGTCGGCTGGCTGGATGACCATGCCAGCCGCCATCCGCTGTTGCGCTTCACGGTGCATCTGCTCGCTTCGGCAGTGGCAGCGTGGGCGGTATTGCACGGGCTCGGCTTCTGGCCGTGGTGGGAGAGTGTATTGCTGGGTGGCTTGTTCACCATTGCTGCCGCGTGGTCGATCAACTTGCACAATTTCATGGATGGCATCGACGGCT
>DASSXP010000015.1:0-3433 GCA_035703755.1 Rhodanobacteraceae bacterium
GGCGCCGGATTCGCAAGCATTCTGCTCGGCATTCTGGTGGCCGCCGGCAGCCTGTTCGTGTGGCAGGACCGCATCGTGCGCGCCGAACGCGACAGCGCACGCATGGCCGCGGCACGTTCGCAAACCGTGCTCGATTACCTGCTCGGCGTTCTCGGCCAGGCCGACCAAACCGGGTCGGATGCCAAACCGGCATCACTGCGCAAGCTGCTCACCGACAGCCTGGCTCACCTTGATTCCGACTTCAGCGGCGATCCTGCCGCGCGCCAGGCGCTGCTGGCGCGGCTGGGCGACTTGCTGGTGCGACTGAACGATTTCGCCAGTGCACAGGAGGTGCTGGAACGCTTCCAGCGCAGCGCCGGCACCGACACCCCACCGCAACTGCGCGCGCGGGTGCTGGACAACCTGGCCGTCATTCGCCTGCACGCGGGAAAACTGGACGAGGCCCTGGCACTGACACTCGAGGGCGAACGAGTGCTGCGCAAAGTGCCGGCTGACCAGCGCGGGCAGCAATCGGAACTGCTGGTCACCAAGGCGCAGATCCTGTCCAAGCAGGGCCGGATGCGTGAATCCGTCGCCACCTTGCGCCAGGCCTTGTCTCTGCGACTGGCGGTGTCGGCGCCCGATGCGGCACAGACGGTCGTGGTGCGCAACAGCCTGGCCGCCAGCCTGATGCGCAGCGGACAGCTCGACGAGGCGCTGCGCCAGTATCGCCAGCTGGAGACCGCGCTCGAGTCCAGCCGGCGCCAGCACAGCTTGGATGCCGCCACCATTTACGCCAATCACGCGAGCACGGCCTTTGCCTACGGACGCTACCACGAGGCCGAGCGTCTGTTCGAGCAGGCGCTGAGTTTGCAGCAAAAGTTGTACGGCCCCTCGGCCAGTTTCGCCGCCCTGCTCAACAATTCCGGCAAACTGGACCTGGCGCTCGGTCATGTCGACAAGGCCCGCGCGCAGATCCATCGTGCCGTGGACATGATGCAGCGCTTTGCCGGCCCGGACAGCGTCGATGCGCAACTGATCCGCATCAGCCTGGCGCAACTGGCCCTGGCCGAGGACCGCTTCGATGACGCCCGCACTGTGTACCGCGACATCGGCGACCGTCTGGCCGCAACGCTGGGTGGCCAGCATCCGCTGGTGACGCGAGTACGGTCCGGGCAATTGACCGCGCACGCCCGCGCCACGGGCCTTGGAGCCAGCGACCCGGCATTCGACCGCATGCTGGACCAGCTTGGCGCCAATCCGATCAACCAGCGCCCGCACGCCGACCTGCTGTGCGAGCGCGCCCGCATGGCCTTGCGGCAGAAGCAGGGGCAACTGGCCGGGGACTATGCCGGAAAATGCCTGGAGCTGCGCCGCAAACTGCTTGCCACCGACAGTCCGCCGCTGCTGGTCGCCGCCTTTTTGCAGGCCAGCGCCCAGGCGCAGCTGCTTGCCGACGATGGCGCCCGGCAACGCCGCAACGACGCCCTTGAGGTACTGCGAACCCACCTCGGTCCGGACCACCCGGACTTCCTGCGGCTGAGTCAACTGTAGGGTTTTCCGCCAGTGTCGGGACAACATCAGGCACGAACAATCGACCCCGGTCCCGGATCAAGTCCGGAATGACGTCTTCTGCGTTGCGCGCAGCTCCAGGGTGACGACGATGCCGACCCGACTCCTGACCAAACGCCATCGCACCATGGCCGGATTTTGCCGTTGGCTCCGTATACAAGGTCAGGTCCCCTACGGAAACGTCCATGCGCACCTTGAAACTGCTCCTCCCTCTGGTTCTCCTGCTGCCGCTGGCCGGGCATGCCGCCATCGTCGACATCCACGTCACCAGCGCCGCCGATTCCGGCCCCAATACCCTGCGCCAGGCCATCATCGACGGCAACGCCATGACGGCCAACAACAACGCGCCGCGTATCCTCATCGATCTGGATTCGACGACGCCCATCGTTCTGGCCTCACCCTTGCCAAGCATGACCGCGCCGGCTTTCCAGATCATCGGCACCAAGCCCGGGCGCGCCAAAATCGATGGCGCAGGCCTACACCGGATTCTGGTCGCGGACCCTGCGGTGCTTCTTTTCCTGCTGAGGAATGTCGCTGTATTCAACGGCTATTCAAGCTCGGCAGCAAGCGCCTGCCTTGAGGTCGGCAACGCAGGCGGCTCAGGCTTTTCCACCCTGGACGGCGTCTGGTTCCAGAACTGCAAGCAGTCCAGTGCCGGCATTGCCAACGGCGCTGCCGTGATCGCCAGCCACAACCTGACCATCAAGAATTCGATCTTCCAGTTCAATCAGAGCATCGGTGAAAGCTCGACCCAGGGCGCGGCGATCATGCTTCTCAGCGACAGCGACCTGAAAATCACGGCCAGCCACTTTTCCAGCAATCAGGCCATTTCCAACTCGTCAACCGGCGGAGCCCGGGCCGAGGGTGGCGCCATCTACATCCTGAACGGAAATTCGCTCACCATCGAGGACAGTGTCTTTTCCGGCAACCGGGCGCGCACCCCCAACGACGGCTCGGCAGGCATCCGCTTCGGTGGCGCACTGTCGGTGCGGCTGGACAAGGCGATGGTCGTCAAGCGCAGTGCCTTTTCCAACAACATGGCCGGTGAAGGCGGAGCCATACATCACCGCGGCAACTCGCTGGCCGATGCCACGGTCAGCCTGCGCAACGTCACCGCGTTCGACAACCGGGCCAGCGGCAGCGGAGGCGCACTGGTCAGCAACAGCACGTTGTATCTGGACAACAACACCTTCTGGAAGAACAGCGCCGGTGTGGCTGGCGACAATCTGGCGGGCTCGGGTACGGACGCCAACATCTACTCGGCCTACCACAACCTGTTCGCCGCCGGTGCGGGCGTTGGCGATTCATGCACCAACTTCACGACCAGCTTCTCGTCCGGGTACAACATCATTCCTGCCCCGGAATGCGGTCTGGGTGGGAGTACTACCGACCAGATCACCAATGACCTGCGCATTCGCGGCGCCTATCTCGGGCCCGGCCTGAACTACACGGTCGAACTCTATCAGGGCAGCCCCGCGCTGGACGCCGGCAACCCGCTGCCCCCCGCGGACGATACCTTCGCCCGCTGCCCGGAACTTGACGGCATCGGCCAGCCGCGTCCGGTCGATGCCAGCGGCACCGGTGCACCCGCCCGCTGCGACATCGGCGCACTGGAAGCACAGAGCGAACCGTCACTCTTCATCGACGACTTCGACGGCCGCTGGCTGCGGCCCTGAGTGCAAAGCGCAAAAGCGCCGTCATTCCGGAAGGTATAGGACAGATAAACACCCTGTTGCCGTTGAACACCCTGTTGCATGCCGACCCGGGACGGATTCAGGGCCGAAAACAGATTCTGCGACTCGCCACAACCGCAAAATCTGCCTGATTTCAGCCTTGGAGCCGGGTCAATGCCGCATTGGAGAATCCGTTTCGTGCTTGAACC